>NZ_DALZVG010000024.1:0-82670 GCF_032012665.1 Scandinavium sp. | reverse complement strand
AAGCAAAAACCCGCCTTTTGGGCGGGTTCTTTAAATAGTGGTGCCCGGACTCGGAATTGATTTGGTTGTGTTATTTATTTGATAGATATGGTTTTTATCGTGCTTCATAAAACTAGAGGCCCCCAGTAAGGCCCCCATCTGCAGCGCATCAAAATTTGACGGTTGAACGGGAATTTTTACGTCCATTTGAACTGTTTTTGATGGCATGGTGCTCTGACCATTTACAGAATCGCAGTGAGCACCATCCGTGTTTGAAAATGATACCATAATTTGGTTCCTTACTGTTTAGTGGGCAACGCCCCCGGATAGTGCCGGGCGATGATGTCATTTAGCTTATCGACCAGCTCTGATCGCTTGAAGGTGATATGCGCCGTTCCCTTCTGAAAATACTTCATCACAAACATCTCATCCTCGTAACGATTGCTGTACCTGTTCTCATTGATATGGTCTCCCAGGCGACGGGTAACGTCAGCACGGTTGTCGGGAACAGGTTTTCCATCGAGAAGCATCAGCATGCGCTCAAGATCGGCCAGGCGATCACGCTGCCAGCCCCAGTTCAGACCAAATCCCCAGCGGTTATGTTTCACGAGACCATTGACGATGATCTTTCTCCCAAACCGATACGGCGAGTTCGATTTGTAATCCCAGCTCAGACCCTTAAACACGTTAATCACACCACGTTCAAATACCTCACCTTTATTCAGATGTAATTGTTTAAAAGTGCCAAGAATATTTTCTTCATTGATAGCAGGAATATCGTCTTTCTCCAGGCTGTTGTACCACTCGTCGCGGGCCTGTGCATCCATGAGCGCCAGCATTCCCGACTTATTCATCAGGTCTTTCCAGATGTTGCGATCGATATTTTGGGTGATGGCTTTCATCGCTGTTTCTGGTTTCTCCATCAACCAGCAGTCGTAACGGTATTGCCGTACTCCCCATTCATTCGATTTGCCTCCGCCGATGGTGCCTGTCAGGGCTGATATATCGCCAAGTTGCTGAATGAGCGCTTCAATCTGCGCCAGTGCGGCGTCACGCCCGCTGACGATGCGTTCAATACTGGTAGAACAAATCACGTTAGTATTGTCGGTTAACACTTCGGATTCGGTGAGAGTAAGTTCTGACATAGTTTATGTCCTTTATATAAAGCAAAACGCCAGTCGGTGAGGGCTGGCGTTTATGCGTGTGGTGAATACAGGGCTGTGATTATTCTGAGTGGATGTGTTGCAGAGACTGAGCATGTCGGAAGGAGAGACTACCAGTCGAAGGTGCTAAAACCCGGCAACAGGTCACCCGCTGCATCCAGATGTAGCATATCGATTCCGTAACGTCGTATCAGCGTGGTCACTAACCGGCGACAGCCCTTTGATAATCCCATTCTCTTTAGTTCCAGCACCGGGTATAAGCGAGCGTTAAGTCTGAGCAGGTAACCGTAGCCGGTGTACAGTATCCAGTCACTGTTGCCGCCGTCGTGGCGTTGAAGAGTGGCCTGGTCGAGAATAGCGTTATCCTCACACGTGATATGGGCGGTACTGCACTGGATCCCATTCAGACGGGCGGTACGTGGTAGCGGATCTTCAACAACCAACTTCCCGGGGGTATCAGCAACACGAAGCGAATAACCGTTATCACTGACCACATTAATCAGGTCGGCCAGTTCAATACCATCTATATCTACAGCGATCCGGCCCATGTTGAGGGCCAGGACGTTGAGGGTATCGGCTTCTACGGTCAGGGAGAGCTTCATCGTGTTATTTCGCTGTATTTGCCGGTAGTGATGTCGGTAACCGCTTTATAGCTGTTCCGGGTCATGAGTCCACAGGCTTTACGGGCGCGGAGAATGTCAATGTGACCGATAAGCGGAGACTGTGTTTCTGTACTAAAACTGCGACGATCGATACGGACCAGATCGTACTTTTCAACGATAAAATTGACGGCATCGCACAGCGAGATACCAGCCTCAATATGCTCCTGGATCACGCCATCGTTGCCAAACGGCGTATCTGTGAGCGTCAGACCGTAGTGGCGGTCCAGCAAGTGCGTCAGTAATATCTGCCAGACGGCGACAGGCGACGGGCAGGACTCTGCCGCCCGTAAAGGGTGTATGGATTGGGTTTGCATGATGTTCTCTTTCTGAGGTGAAACGAGGAAGGTGGTAGTGTTGCCGGATGCTGTTGCAGGTCTGGTGATTACGCTGCTGGCGGTTCCCCCGGATAAATCGCGAGGTAGATATAACCACAACTGCCCAGTGTGTCCGCTTCGCAGATGAGACCATTGTGATACAGCGTGACGCAGTGCTGATGGCGGGGATTGAGTTCACCGGAAACCAGCATCAGCTCAAGCTGTTTCAAAAGCAGTGGAAACGCCTGATCAAGATGGCGTAAATCCGCTTCGCTGAACGTACCGGTGATGCTGGCGCGGTCAGCGAGATAGTGCAACTGGTTGCCTTCCTGCACCAGCCGTGCGCCAAAACACGGTGTGATGCTTCGCTGCAGACCCCAGCGCGGCGCGTCCATATTGTCACTTGCGGCGGTGTCAGATTCCGGCATGATTAAGTCTCGCTAAAAAATAAATTAAGTAATGGTTAACCGGAGGCAGTCAGCCGAATCGCTGACCGGTTTCGGTGAAGGTGTATTTACCGTCGGTGATGTCTTCATCAACGATAGCGGGGGATGTCTGCCAGCCGTATTCCGTTTCCAGCCAGTTGTATAACCAGCGGGCCAACTCCCGTATGGCTTCGGTTATCGCCGCTTCACTGTCTGCGGTCATGTCCTGTCCGGAGGGGCTGTGGCGTTCGACCGTGATTGCCATACAGGATTCATGGATATGCTGGCCGTGATGACGGATCGTGGCGCAAAGCTCGCCGCTGTTATGCAACTGGATGGCCTGCAGTGAATCGGTAAGCCGGTGCAGCTCTGCATCTTCAGGGAAGTGCTCCCTTATCCGGTATACGGCCTGCGGCTGGTAAGCATACTCCCCCTCAAAAGCAGCGCCGCTTCCCTGATGGCAGAAACCGCTGAACCAGATACAGAGGTGCTGACGGCTGCCGCCCGACGGGACAGGTACCTTGTGCATCTTAATGTCCACGCCCAGGATGTTGCAGATGCCGATAAACTCATCAAACACGTTCTGATACCAGTCATCATTCAGTGCATGTTCACGATACCAGCTACGGGCGTTCTCGCGGGCCGCGCCGGACAGTTCATCCAGCGTATAAACGGTGGTAGAGATAATTTGGCTCATTTGTTCTCCTTACTCAGTTCAGCGTGACGCTACGCAGTACCACATAAGGGCCGTTGCGGTCCTGACGGCGTTCCGCGAAGACGGCCAGCACACCGCTGATGTCCTGTACCTCCCGGCCTGCATAGTGGCAGACGCTGCCGGACCACTGATACCGCCCGGTACAGAAGCGGAACAGCCGGGACTGCGGATGCTGGCGGTATATCGCCATCGCCTGGCGTTTGCTGATAATCTTCATCACCGGTCTCCTTAAAGCCAGCCTCGTTCGGCAAAAGACACTATATCCATCCCGCCAACCACCAGGTGGTCCAGCAGGCGAATATCGACCAGCTCCAGCGTCTGCTTAAGACGTTCTGTGATCCGTCTGTCTGAATCGCTGGGCTCTGCGTGCCCTGAAGGATGGCAGTGCGCCACGAGCATGGCAGCAGCGTTATATTTCAGTGCAGCCTTTACCACCTCCCGTGGATAGACCTGCGTATGGTTGATGGTGCCGGTGAAGAGAGTTTCGTGCGCAATCAGCCGGTGCTGGTTATCGAGGAAGAGCGCGGTAAACTCTTCGCGCTCCAGTGTGGCAAGCTGCAGGCGCAGCCAGTCACGTACTGAGCTACTGGAGGTAAATGACGCACCGGGTTCGCGTAACTGACGCTCCAGCAGGGTTAGTGCCTCACGGATGGTGTGTTGTGCGGATGCCGGTAATTCGGCGGCAAACAGTGGTAACTGTGTTTCCATAGCGGGATCCTCAGTCAATGATGTGCATGATGGCGCTGCATTCCGCGTGGTTGAGCGCGTAGTCCCGCAGACGGTAATAGTGCTCCGTCATGGCGTCGCATTCGGTGCGCATGGCGTGGTGGCTGTAAGCCATCAGGCAGGCTGCTATGCCCGCGGCCTCTGCGCTCATTTCCACATCGTTGCCATTCATCGGGTTGAACAGCGTCCATTTTTCAACGTCATCACCATCTGGCTCCGGGGCTATAAAAGCACCGCCGTTGCTCAGCGTGTAAAACTGCCAGATACCCCCGCAGTAGTCTGCACAGAAGAGGTCCATCCAGGCGAAGATATGCGGCTCAAGGGTCATCCACTGCGGGATGGAACCAAAGTGCTGTGGCCAGAAGCCGATACGCTGTTCATCGGGCAACAACGTGACGATGAGAGTGTTGGTATTTTCGAGGTCTGAAAGGGTTTGCAGATTTGTAGCGTTATTCATTGGTTATTCCTTTTGAAAGGCCATAAGTGCGACTCCGGTAAACGGGAGCCTGATGTGTGGAAAAGGTGATTTGAGGCGTGATGGCGAAGGAATGTGTTACCGGCGGGTAAGTTCAGCAGTCGGTGTGGTCAGAAGCAGCTGTGGGCAGGACTGTGCATAGCCGTCAGCATCGCACCGTGAGGGCCAGATGCCGTCAGTCACTGACAGTCGGCACAGGCTGAGTTCACCAGGCCGGTAGCAGAGATGCCTGCACCAGGCGCAGAGGTCATCGTCGGATACAGAGCGGCAGCCGGGCTGGTTTTGCAGGGAAACAGGCCAGACTGCTGTCTGGTGAGCATTCGCTGGAACGTGCTGCATCAGCTCAGTGCCTGCTGCAGCTCTTCCGCCATGACCCATAACGCGCGATTCAGTTTGAGGTCACCGTCGATACCGTTAACGGCACGGGTGCGGCTGCGTTTCCCTTGTGCGGAGCGCCCGACCAGTCCGCCCTTGCTCAGGTTCTCCTGCAGGCGGTTAAAGACCGTCCACAGGTCACTTTTATCGTCCTGCCAGCGGCGGGCACTCAGTACCTGGGATTCGGTTACCGGCTGATGTTCCTCGCCAAAGCGATATGTCAGCGCAGCTTTTGCCAGCGCCTGCTGTGCCGGTGGCGGGAGCAGCAGCGACTGCATTGCCTCACGCTTCTCCTCGACCCGGTCAAACACGCCGAGTACTTCGTAAGCCCCTTCAATGACTTTCTCCACCACGTTTCCCCGGTGGGGTACGCGTATTTCGCCAAATGACTGTCCGCAAACCAGAGAATTAGTACAGACGCTGCGGAAAATTCCCGGCAGCAGCTGAAAGCTGGACGCACCATCGTGACTGTTGAGGATGATGATTTCTGGTACCTGCTGGCCGTTTATCTGCCCGGCGCGGCGCAGGCGCAGCATATGCTTTGTATGCTCCCGGCGGTCAGGGTCGCGAACGCGCGACTGACAGGCGAAGAACGGCTCAAACCCTTCACGCTGCAGGTTTTCGAGCAGGGCAATCGTGGGGATATAGGTGTACTTTTCACTCCTGGAAGTGTGTTTGTCTTCACCGAAGACGCTGGGAACATGACTCATCAGCTCCTCATGGGTCAGCGGACGGTCACGGCGTATCTGATTGGTTCGGCCAAAGCGACTGGCTAGTTTCATGGTTAATTCCTTCATAAATGACATAAAAGCAAACAGGCCACGTTTCCCGAAGGAGACGTGGCCTGTTGCCAGTAGCATTGATGGGTTATTTTTCTTCGTGTGGTGGCAAAGCAGGTTGCGGATTTGCTTCTGGTGATGTCGGGCGGTAATCGCCCAGCTTCAGTAGCAGTGGTCCTCTGTTCTGCATCAGCCAGCTCAGGCACTTTTCCCGGGGCAGGACCAGCCTGATCGGTGTAGGTAAAAACTCATACGCTTTGTTGAAAAGATCGGCAATCAGTTCATCGTCCTGCAGTTTGTCTTCAGCGATACCGACCAGCCCCTCCAGTACCACGCGTTCAATCACAGGACGGTAACGTGTAATTGTTGCGCTAAATCGTGATGCAGACACCTCTTCTTCCGTTGCTACAGCGTCTGGCGCAGTTACAGTATCCGCCCCATCATCTGTCAGTGACAATGTTTTCACTGCATGCTGTCGGTTCGTCAGCTGTTTTAACTTATTAACCACACCACCAGAACGAGAACCCCCGGTAATATTCTCCAGAGCATCTCCGGCATCAGGAGAGGCAGGTATATCCGTCTGCTCCTCCTTTTCATGCTTACGCCTAAACGGAGATTTAAACCGATCACGTATTCCTGATGTGACCGCTTTATTATCCTGGCCTTCAGTTGACTTCTTCATAATTACCTGACATATCAAAGCGAATACTGACGGAGTTTCTACCTATTTGCATTTGGGCAAGATAGTTGTTGTTGCCCAGGACCCTTACAGGGAATGCCATAGTGCAGATATTTTCTGTATTGCCCTGAGCCATTTGCTTACGGGTTATATCGCTACAGATCTCTTTAACCCTGTTACGGACGTCCTGCCCAAAAGGATCTTTATTTAATGCTGCTTTCCTTTTTGGGTCATTAATTCCCAGAAGGCCAGCAATATCTCCTTCACGGGTCATTCGTTGCTGCTCTGCACGGGCCTTACGCTCAGCTTCTCCATGCTCTTTTTGATACTGCTCATATTCTTTATTACGTTTTTCTTTCCATACCTGATTCTCTTCTGATATTGCCTCCCGCATTTCACGCTCTGTTATCCGGGTCAGGTGTATCCCATCGCGGAGATTTATACGATAGTAATAGGTATCAACAGACCCTCCTATAGAATAATTATAAATACAGGCATCTCTGGTTTTAACCAGTTGTCTGTGCGGATATCCGGAACCCCCAAGATCATCATGAATGGCTTTAATTACCGCAGCGCTTACCTCTTTGTTATCCATATTACATTGACTGGCCGATACAGAAAAACCCAGACAAAGTATGATTGAGGCAATAATAGTATTAACTAATGTTTTCATTATTTATTCCTTCGTGGCTGAAGACACTCAAACGGAAAATAGAGAGCAGGCACCAGGTCACAATCGCAGCCCCGGTGGCTTTAATGACAATGGTCGTGCTGCGCATCAGTACCAGAGCAAAGACCAGGAGTACCGTTACCGGAGTCATTCCCCGAACCGGTGGATGTGTCGTTTTTACGCCCATATAACCTCCGGCTCAATACGCGTCATTCATATCTGGGATCGTGACGTAGAACGTTCCGTCATCCCGGACCTCAATGGTTACCGGCATTTTCCTGCCGGTATTCATCAATGCACGGGCTCTGTAAAAGCGACCGGAAACCTCTTCCTGCATGTCGTCTATCTTTATGCAGGTGGCGCGTTGATGATTTTCCTGCATGATTTCCGTTACGGTCGGGCAGGCTGATTCTGCCAGTGCTGAAGAGGTGTCATGGGACATCTGGAACCAGGTCCCGGCCAGCATCAGTACAGTGGCGACAATCCATACCTGGAACAGGCGCTTCGGCTTTTGCTGCCAGGCATCACGCTTCCACAGATACACCGGGGAGATAAGAAACCACCACAGCGAAGGCGCGGGCTTTTCCTGCTTCAGTAATGTCTTCCTGTCGCCATACACGGCACCGAACGTGACACCGATGCTGGCCGTCGTCAGCAGTGTATCCGGCATAAACAGCCCCAGCAGAAACAGCACCAGAGGGAGAAGGGCCAGCAGCCATGCGTTAGCGTCATTTTTATCAAAGGGGTAATTCATTACATCGTCTCTTTAGTTATTGATATAGCGTACCTGCATCAGCGGAATGTGCCGCGTCAGGTATATAAAGGAAATCAGCGAAATTACTCATCGGGTAGTTCAGCGGTTGCCAGCTCGGGTGTGGTGTTGTTCCCTCCTTTGTAGATAGTGGCTAAGCCGTTTTGTGGATAAATCACGACCGCATTTTTCTCACTGTCGAAGTCGCAGTTGGTGATACCGGGCATTTCCACGGCCCTGCCCGTTTTGAGGTTTGTCACCCATATGCCACCGGTCATACAGTCGCGCCCGTACTGCGTCTGAATAACGCTGTAACGCCCTTCATTTGCCAGAACAGCTGAACCACTCATCACAGCCGTCAAAAGGTTTCGTACCTTCTTTTGTCCGGATGGATTCAGGAATGTTGTCAGCCTGTGCCAGGGGGCTAAGCAACAGCGCAGCCAGGTCTGATACGGCCAGTAATTGTCGTTTCATTTAAAGCTCCTGTGTGAGTGAGTCGGATGAGTGACACACAGCAGATACCAGGGAAAGATGCGGATGAGGGAATAATCCGTCGTAAATCGGAGATAAAGCAGCCTGTCCCACCATTCCATAGAGAATGCAGGGGTAAGAGTAAGCAGGGTAAATGAGGGGGTAAAATTGATTTTTCCGATCGATAATGAGGAATCGATCTGTTTTATTTATAGATTAAAACGATCGATACATCTGTATGCATAGTTAAAATCAATCGATTGTGGTGCATTGATCGCTCATACAGATCAATGAGATAAAGAAAACCCCTGTATCAGTCTGATAATACAGGGGTGAAAATTTATGGATTACAAAAAATTACGGCATCGTCTTCCAGCAAAGTGTTATGTAGCATTCGCTATTTATGTTTTCAGTCGTAATAAATCCCTCCTGTTCAAGCCGCTGGAGCAACGTGTCGATTTTCCTGGTCTTTTTCCTTAGTTTCTCGGGGCCATAATTGATCAACGTACTTTTACGAACGCCAAGAGCGTCGGGTTGGGAACAGAAAGCCAGGATGCTGGACATAAGTAAACACGCATCCTGGTTGGCCTCCATCAGAGGATCCACTGGTGCGAATGCCTTAAGAAACTGATTCAGGTACCAGATACTGACCTGGATCGCACCGTTCATTGATGCCGCTGAAATCACATCGTTATCAGCAGCGAAATACTGAAACAGTGCAGCTATACGAGCTGTATTGTCAGCGACTTTGGACGCGTAGTCCTTTATATGGCTCAGTAACTGGTGGGGAGCAAGCTGCACTTCAATGTTATTGAAGAACATCTCCCATGCCTGGCGGGCTTCAGGGGAAAACATCATGCGGATATGAGGATTGTTTCCTGAGGTCCAGGTAGACAGAATTTCACGCTGGCGCTGATGAAATGCCCTGAGCGAATCATTCGGCTGGTTTGTCTGAGTCAGCATCCGGCTTCCCTGAGTGGATGTCGGGTGGCAGATAAGTGTGCGGGCCAGGAGGCCAACGCTTTTAGCCTCGTCCCCATGACGTGCCAGGTAATTTGCAAATATGCCAGGTTGTACCAATAATGACATTGTTAACCTGCCATCTTTAATGACCTGGTCTGGTGCTGATTTACGGTCAATGGTTACCGTTGCCCCATCCCAGAGCTTATTAAAGAAAGGAAGTTCACTTAATGTGCGGGTTTTGAACACCATCCCGGCTTCATCCGACATGATGCCAGTGCCGGGGGAATTCTCAGCCAGGTGCTTCTTCAGTGCTGCCGGAGTAACGTCAGAGAAAATCAGCTTGTAGCGAACGGGGGCAGGCGGTTCTTCAGCCTGCTGTCGTGCAATCCTTTCTTCTGTATCTGCAGTATCTTCGCCTTTTGTGATTTGCTTTCTGAGCATTGCCTTCAGTGCTTTCATTTTCTCCTTGTGGGTTTCCACCCTTCGACGCCACTGCACCATCTCCTCTTCATAGCGTTCATAAAGTTGCGCATCAGCCTGATACAACGGAGTCATGAAGAGTTTATCAACAGTGCTTTTACGTTCTCCTGACTCCGCCAGTGTAATCATGAACAGCGCTACCGGAGAGACGAGTGTTTCCGTTCTTGCCACGTTAATAACCCCCTGACAGGTCAGGGATATAGCGCCCAGCGCTGATGCAGCGACCAGCGCCAGAGGTGCCTGCGTTTGCTGTTGTACTGCAGAAACAGTATTTCGAATAATTTCCGGTAGTGCATACACCGGAAAGCTATCAGGATCGTAGTTTTGCCTGCCAAGAAAAGCCCCCTGTCTTGAAAATGAAGGAGGGACAGCCACTGGTGAAGTTGCAGGGGTATGAAAATTGTATTTTTCAGGGAAGTTCATCATTTATCTCATTAAATCAAAAGAGTTATATGGAATAGATTGGCGTTGGTATCAAGAGAATGGCAGGGAGGAGCACGTGGGGGCATCGACGGGATACCGCAAATATTTATATTTAAACAGGCAGGGAATGTATTCAGTGACGGTAACGCTACGGGAAAAACTAGATATAAATGTCCTGGCACAGAAGTACGGCCTTTCAGCAAAGCAGGGAATATGTCAGAGATATGTGCTGTGAATAAGATAGATGGATGCAAAAAACAACGTTCCCCCTCAGGGTTAATACCGTTAGGGAATTTTAACCGCGCTACAGGAAATATTCCGGCGTCAGGAGTCAGAGCATCGCCATTATCCTGTGATTGCCTTTCTCCGGCATCAGTGATGATATTGTTAATCGTTGCAAACAGACCGTGAGTGGTTATGGGGTCACTTCCTGTTAACGCATTATCAGTAACGATAAGTGATCCCAGAATGCGTTCGATCTGATTGATGGAAAAAATACAAACAGAACCATGCTGGGCAGGAATAATTCCCTTCAGAACCTCTTGCTCTTCACTTGTGTATATTCCACTCATATCCTCTCCTTTTGCAGCAATAAGCATGTAACATATGCCTTTCGGTTGATATGCCTTATTTCTGTTTAAAAAATAGAACCCAATTCAGCTTCATACCGAACACGGAAAATGCATGACAGAAGGAGAATTAACCCTTGCCATAAAGTATTAACCATTAGTGGTATTAATGTATTTGGTGTGGTGTCTGTATTTGCTATCTCTCTTTACCTGTACCCCTCTATAACCTGTTATTATTCTTGTTATCTATTTCCATTATGATTGACACGTAACCTAGCTCGCTTATTGTACAGCCCAGTCTTATTGCAAACATAAAAATGGAATGAGCGAACAAATAATAAACAACAAAATGGAAAAGCTTACTTTTCTGCATCGGGCAGCCAGTACGGGCAAGTCACCATGCTTTGAGGTGAATACAGGCCCTCCTGATGATACTTTAGAAAAGTTGAATAATTCGGCCATGGTAGTTCCGTTGCCTCTGTCTGTTGCCCCTTAACGAAAAGGGATGTCTGTACCGCTATCTTTCCGTAAATCACACTACGGTCAGGCTAATTAAAAACAGTAAGCCGTATTTAACAAAATATCCTTATGCTCCGTTACTTTAATGGTGGGAGGGTAAAAAATGAATTATAAAATGCTGTCATTTTTGTTTTCGTTGTGATGTCATAGTGAAAATATCGACTTACAAACCGGATTGTTTTCTTTTCCCACCGTTTTCGAATCAGGTCGGGATGTTTTTCACTGCGCAGTATTTTTTTACCAATAGTGTAATCTTTTATTAAAGAGAACATTTCCACTTCTCTTATGAGGCCGGGTTTATCACCTGTAAGCAGACAATAGAACAGGCATAGTGCAATTATTTCAAGATCCAGAGCTTCAAGGGCAAAGACTTCATTCATTTTTTTTAGTCGATTAACAACATTATTCATTCCCAGTCGTAACAATTCCCCCTGTAACAACGTGAAAAAAGGTAAGCACGCGGGAATGTTTGATATGTCAGGAGCCCGAACCTGATTAAACGTGAAGGTTTTTAATTTTCCCAGGGAGCGGAAAAATGCCTGTATATTATTTTCATTGTTGTTCTCTACTACATAACGATAAAGGCTCTGTGTAAGAGGCTGCTTCTTATACGTTCTGACACCGTTCAGAACCAGATAACGTTCACTGACAGGGACTTTATTGCCCACCAGTTTATTTATAAAAGACGGCGCAATAATGATATTCCGGGCACTATTTTCCCCTCCAAGTGAATTTGGATACAGATGACACAAATCCAGCTTCAATAATGGAACAAGCTTCAGCCTCCTCTTTCCCGAGGGAAGGGGAAGTTGATAATAGCTATAGCTACGCTGATGCCGGGCTTTACACTGATAAAGGTTGATTAAGCCAGCAATATCCTCCTGGGCGCGAAGTGAACCTATACCATGAGGATTTTCTTTAATAAGTCGCTCAGCATTCTTCCAGTATGAATGCTGCGTAGTCCGGAGAGTATGATCATCGTTGCGCAGTCTTGCTCCCTGAAAACGGCAGCTGTCAGAACAATACTTGCGATTACGGGAGTCGCCCAGCGATTGTTTACATCCCGCCCGCTGACACACTTTATTCTTCCGTGCAATCCGCCTGGCTGTGTTTTCTGAGCGTTTATAAAAATGCATTTCACAAAGATAATCCTTCTCTGCAACAGGATGCGGGTATACCGGCTCCCGGCATCCTGCTCTTTTGCAGGATGCTCTGGGCTTATAACTTCCTTGCATGTTCAACCCTCTCCAGCCAGTCACAGATCTCGCTGTACTTCCAGCGACTACTCCTTCCAAGCTTTAATGGCTTGGGGAATTGTCCTTTCTGAATTTGGGCATAGATCCACTTGTCAGTCATCTTTATTAACTGGGTGATATATTTCATATCCACAAGGGTTTCGCCGCTGAAAGTCGCCTTATCCAGGTGTGTTAATGAACCCGTCATATCTTTCGGAACAGAATTATTTTTAATCTTCATAATGTCTTTAAAATCAAATGGTTATTTGTTGTCTGGAACAGGAATAAGCTTACACATGACGAAGCGCAAAAAAAATTCCTTCAGCATCCGTATTATTCTGTTTACCTTAACCAATTGATTTAAAAGGAAAGATAATGTTGGCTATACTTAAACTGGACGCAATGACTCAGCAGGCAGCCTTTCCTGAGGTTGTTGATGAGTACACCGCTGGGTTCAATAGCATCCTGCAAGCGCTGGATGATATCTTTCCTCGTGTACTGGACGCTCATCAGTTCAAAAAGCGCATTACTGTTGGAACTTTCTATCTCGGTGTGTTAGATAAAATCACAGAAATTTATGGAAATATGGAGGAGGAGAGGCTGAAGTCCGGTGTGGAAGAGGAGCTGAACTACAATCTCTGGGATGAAGATTGCTATAACGTAGAGACTCTGAAAGACTACCGCATTGATCTTTTTATCGAAAGAATGTCTGATTCATCATTTTATAAAAGCGTGGAGTTATGCCTGTTTTACCTTATTCAGTTCAAAGCCAACTACTTACAAAAAAATAACGAAAATGCTGGAGTTGCATTAAATAATGCCGGGCAACTGCTGGATGAGATTAATGATTTCTATGAAAATTATGAAGAAAAAGAAATTGAATTGAAAGTTAAAGCCGCAGTTAAATCCAGAGAGCCGTACGAAATAGCAAAAAACGAACTTATCAGAATATTAAGTCAGTATCCGGCAGAGGTATTCAAGTCCAAAATAAAAGTATATTCAGCGATAAAAGATCAATTTTTAGAATTTACTTCAACCCGCAACAATGGTAAACCGAAAAGCAGTAATTATGAGAAAATATTAGGGCGCTGGTCAACGGAAGATGAAAACGTTAACGCTGCCTTTACAAGAGTGCTGAAGAACAAAAAAAAGCATCAAAGTGCAGAACAGCTGGATGAGGCAAGCCAGGCCAGGGCTGAAGGACTGTTTAATCAGCTTAAGGTACGCAACATTCATCCTGAAATTTTGAAGTTTTGTCATGCAGATTTTTTAAGAAATCACTACCAGGATGCTGTTTCCGGAGCTGCAGAATATATTTGTGAACGCCTGCGTAATATGACAGGGTTATCTCTCGATGGTATGGCACTGATCAATGAATGTTTTAGTGAGACAGATCCAGTGGTAACAGTAAATGAACTTTATACTGAAGCTGAATGTGATGAACAGGAGGGGGTAATGTTACTGTTTAAAGGTGCATTATTAGCCATAAGCAACATCGCTGACGATGAGTCTGGCAGTGTATGGAAGGAAGAAGATGTAGCGGATTACTTTACCTTGCTTTCGATGCTGATTCGAAAACTTAAAACTGCCCAGGTAATTAAATTCTGAAGCTCCAAGATACAGAAGTATTTGTTAAGTATTTAGATGGTTTATATATAAGCCTCACAGGGGGCACAGGGGATTCTTCCTCTTCCCCCCTTACTGCGAGTTCATGCATTCATTTTCACTCTATGTGCGGAATATTCGAAGTTGAGGCGGGTTCCTCCAGGGCTTCCCCGATGTATTCAGCGCCGATATACTTCCCTTATGAAAAAAACTCACGATAGTCTACCCCCGGAACAAACCGTCACACTACTTGCGCATTTTGCCTGGTGTGCCCTTGTTGCTTTGCGTATCGCACAACGGGGGGGTCAGGCACTCTCCCCACTCAGTATCCATGCCTTTTTGCTGCGCTGGCTTGCGACGACCCAAAAGCAAAAGCGATTTCCGCGCGTCATTGCCTCCGATATTGAAGGGTTACTGGCACTGGGGCGTAACAAAGGGCTTGCTGCCGGATTGCTTAATCGTCTTGAATACCTGTGGACATCCTGCGCAGGGCCGGTGCCCGCTCAGTCGGATTTATATCGGCTGACCTACGCCATTGAACAGCTGAAATCACAGGGCTGGGCCAATGCCGTGGTGAGTGATGATGAATGGGACTATGGTCTTCTGGCTGAAGAATACTGGGGTACTGATGCACTGCTGGTAAAAAAGACCGCGCTGACCCGTGGATTTTCAGGTAAGGGTAAGTTGATCGAATCGGTTGAATTTATCGTCACTGATGATTGTTCAGCCTGTATGGACGTTTTCCTGGCCCATGCACTCTTTGTAGCCATGCCGAAGCCTAATCGTATTACCTTACAGCCCTGATGGTTGAACCGGGTTCGCTATCCCTTCCGGTCGGGCAAACGTCGTGCAACAGCGCTTCCTCCGCTCGGATAGTGATTTGTCATCAGAATCGGACCGGTCGCCTGAGCGGCCGGGAAAGGCCCATCTTACGGGCCTGGCTGAACACTGATGAACGGGACCGGCCCGGTAACATCGCCAGAATCTCTTCCATGGATTTATCTGTAGTATACCAGCGGGTCAGAATGGCTTTCTCAGAATTACTCCAGGTCGTAATGACGGGTTTACTGCTGACCGGCGGCGGGGGAATGGCTCCTGGTGTCCTGACTTTCTTCAGGCGGATCAGCGCATTTTTAATGGATGACAAACTTCGCCCCGGAAAATGCGCCATAAGTTCCCGTGGAGAGAGATGCCTGTTTTGGTCAAGCCGCGCCCACTCCTGTCCATCCCACGCCCGCGCCACGGTATGGCCCGGTGACGCAAGGCCCAGTTCACGGGCTTTATTACGAATGGCCTCATCGGATTTATCGGGTAACCGGTGTAATACCTTCTGACCCTCAGTGGGATAGTATCGTGTCAGGCAAGTTATCTCCGCCTGTGACCAGGGATTTTCACGGCGTGACAGGCCCATTCTGGTCGCCATGGCCATTATCGCAGACCGCTTCCGGCCAGGCAGCATAGCAATAATGTCCCCGACGGGCGTTCGGCTTTCGTAGTGGTGCAGCAGAATCGCTTTTTCGTTTTCACTCCAGGGGAGGGCCTTTTTATCTGCGCAGCCGAGCAAATTTGCCATCCTTTTGACGGCCTGGGTCGTTCTGCCAAGGTGTGTAGCGATGTCAGCCAGGGACATACTCTGGTAGTGAGTTTCCACATACTCTGTTTCAGCTACGGTCCAGCGCTCTCTGTGGTTTCGTGTTTTCACGCTTTCTTCCGGTTACATTGTTCCGCGACTGACTTCATCTTAAACGAGGAATCAGAGACAACCTTGCCAGAATTGTCCTGATATCAATTTGTATCATTCATGTGGCGAATGAAATCAATCAAATTAATCTCCGGACTGATTGATTGAGTAATTTAAATAACATTTAACTAACACTTAAATATGCTTTTTGAATGTTCATGTTCTTAGTGGATATAGGGTAATTTAGGATTTTTCCCGAATATAGTCTATTTTTATGTCAAGTCTCTGATTATCGGTTTCCTCAAACTGTGGTTAAATTTTCACAGAAAATCATTTCTGAATCTGCGTTAATGCCGCGCCAGTTGTGGTCTGGCGTGAGAAAGCTCATTCAGAGTCTTGCTGCTTATTTTCAGAATCGGGACCGATCTGTTTACAACCTGAATATACAGCGCAATAATAAATGGCCTGCCGTTATATTGTGATGCTTGCGGTTATCCGGCAGGAAGCCCAATCACACCATAAGGAGAATAACCGGATGTCTCAAAGCTTTCAGGGGGAGATCCCCAAGGCACGTGTTAACATTTCTTTAGACCTGCATACTGGCGGCGCACAAAAGAAAGTTGAGCTCCCGCTTAAGTTGCTGACTACCGGGGACTTCAGTAACGGCAAGGCAACCGGCACGCTGGCAGAAAGAAGTAAAATTAATGTTAATAAAAATAATTTTGATTCTGTCCTCGCTGAACTGGATCCGGAATTAAATCTCACCGTAAAAAATACGCTTGCAGATGATGGTTCAGAAGAAAATATTCGTCTGTGTTTCCAGAAAATGAAAGACTTTGAGCCTGAAGCCGTTGCCCGCCAGGTACCCCAGTTAAAAGCGATGCTCGCCATGCGTAATTTACTGCGCGATTTGAAATCGAACCTTCTGGACAATGCCACCTTCAAGAAAGAGCTCGAGAAAATTCTCAAAGATCCCGCTTTGAGCGATGAATTACGTAATGAGCTTAATGCGCTTTCCCCGTCCCGGAATTAACAGCAATTACCGGAACTTTTAACGGAATAACTGGAAAACATGCTTATGTCAGCCAATAATGAAAGCCAGGTACAGAGTGCAGGTGCAACGATTGAAAAAACGCTGCCGCAGGGCGGGGTATATGCCTCACTGTTTGATAAAATTAATCTCAAACCGATCGCCGAAATAGGCGACCTGAATGGTTTTGAAGATAATACCGTCATGGCGGAAACGTCGGCGAATGCTCGTGTGACGGCGGCCGTCCAGGTCTTTATGCAGTGCCTGCAGAAGTCCGGCCAGAAAGTAGAGAAGCTCGATAAGACATTGCTGGATCATCACATTGCAGAACTGGACTTCCAGATAAGCCGACAGCTTGACGAAATCATGCATAACGACGCATTCCAGAAGCTGGAATCCGTATGGCGTGGGCTTAAATCCCTGGTGGATAAAACAGATTTTCGCCAGAACGTCAAGCTGGAAATGCTTGATTTATCGAAGGAAGAACTGCGGCAGGACTTCGAGGATTCTCCGGAGATTATCCAGAGCGGGCTGTACAAACAAACGTACATCGCAGAATACGACACCCCGGGTGGGGAGCCTATAGCTGCGGTTATTTCGGCATATGAGTTTGATGCGTCAGCCCAGGACGTCGCGCTGATGCGTAATATATCAAAAGTGTCGGCTGCTGCCCATATGCCGTTTATCGGCTCTGCAGGTCCGGCGTTCTTTTTGAAAAATTCGATGGAAGAAGTCGCTGCCATTAAAGACATCGGCAACTACTTTGACCGTGCTGAGTACATTAAATGGCAGAGCTTCCGCCAGACCGACGATTCTCGTTATATCGGGCTGGTGATGCCTCGCGTGCTCGGCCGTCTGCCTTACGGCCCGGACACCGTACCGGTTCGCAGCTTCAACTACATCGAAGAAGTGAAGGGGCCGGATCACGACAAATATCTGTGGACCAACGCGTCGTTTGCGTTTGCGGCCAATATGGTGAAAAGCTTCATCAACAACGGCTGGTGCGTACAAATTCGTGGCCCGCAGGCGGGCGGCGCGGTGCAGGATCTGCCTATCCACTTGTACGATCTCGGCACCGGCAATCAGGTGAAGATCCCGTCAGAAGTAATGATCCCTGAAACCCGCGAATTTGAGTTCGCCAATCTCGGCTTCATTCCGCTCTCCTACTACAAGAACCGTGATTACTCCTGCTTCTTCTCCGCCAACTCCACCCAGAAACCTGCGATGTACGACACTGCTGATGCGACGGCCAACAGCCGTATCAACGCACGTCTGCCGTACATCTTCCTGCTGTCGCGTATTGCGCACTACCTGAAGCTTATCCAGCGTGAAAATATCGGTACTACCAAAGACCGTCGTTTGCTGGAGCTGGAGCTCAACACCTGGGTGAAAGGTCTGGTCACTGAAATGACCGATCCGGGCGACGAGCTGCAGGCGTCCCACCCGCTGCGTGACGCGAAAGTGATGGTTGAGGATATCGAAGATAACCCGGGCTTCTTCCGTGTTCGCCTGTATGCGGTGCCACACTTCCAGGTGGAAGGGATGGACGTCAACCTGTCACTGGTTTCCCAGATGCCGAAGGCGAAATCGTAAGGCGAGGGGAAACCAGGGATGAAAATTCATCGTCCGTTATGGAACGAAGGGGCCCTGCTGGCCCCACAGCAGTTCCAGCAGCAGTCTGAATGGGAAGCACTTTCCCGTGCCGGCGTGGCCGATCGCGGCAGTGCGTTCCCCTGGGGCGTCGGGCATGTCGAGCTGGATGAGGCTATGCTGGCCTCTGGCCGCGTTCAGGCGCAGTCGCTGCGCCTGTGGCTCCCGGATGACACGCTGGTCGATACCCGGCACAGCGACCTGCCACCGGTACCCCGCGAAATTGACATCCCGGCATCTGCAGGCAATACCCCGGTGACGGTCTATGTCGCACTGCCGGTGATGCAGGCAGGGATCGTTAATGTGCTGACTGACACGGTGCCAGCGGAACGTCCGCTGCGCTATGTTGAGGCCTGGGAAACCATCACCGATCGTTTCGGGCAGGATGAAGAGTCGATGGCCGTGGCCCGCTTTAACCTGGCCTTCCGTTTCGGACATGAAGACAATGGTGCATGGGATACCTGCGCTGTTGCCCGTCTGTTGCGGGACGGGCAGGGGGGCTGGCGTCAGGATCCGGACTTTATCCCGCCGATGGCGCTTTTCTCGGCCAGCCGTGGACTGTGTGAACGGCTGGCACTGTTAAACCGCCAGCTGCGATCACGCCGTCAGCGGCTGATGTCCATGCGCCGCGAGAGCAATGATCGGATGGCCGATTTTGCGGTCGCTGACGTGTCACTGTTCTGGATGCTCAATGCCCTGAACTCCCATGCCCGGGTGCTCTCTGAGTATGAGCGTTTTCCGAACCGGCACCCTGAACAGGTCTGGGCAGAGCTCGCCCGTCTGGCCGGCAGTATGCTGACCTTCTCGCTGGAGCATGATCTGGAAGCTATTCCGGGGTATGACCACCAGGCACCGGAAAAGACTTTCCCGCCGCTGTTTGATCTCATCAGTGAGCTGCTGGAAGCCAGCCTGCCGTCACGTGTGGTAGCGGTCCGGATGGATCGTCTGGATCCGGAAACCTGGAAAGCGGTACTGCATGATATCCGTCTGCGCGATGAAGTGGATTTTTACCTTTCCGTACGAGCCAGTCAGCCGGCATGGCAGATTGCCGAACGGTTCGCTGAGATGTGTATTGCCGGTGCGCCGGCAAATGTCGGCGAAGTGTCTGGTGTGGCCGTCGAGGGGATTGGCCTGATTGCGCTCAGTCGCGTGCCAGCTGCACTACCGGTGCGTCTGGAAAATCAGTACTTCGTGCTGGATATGGAAAGTCCGGCGGCCCGCGAAATGCTGGATCAGGGTGTGTGCGTATTCTACGTTCCATCCCTGCTCGGTGAGCTGGAGCTTGAACTGTTTGCGGTGCTGCGCTCATGAATAAGGTTATCGACATTGATGCCCTGATGGCACAGACCTGGCTTACCGTGGCGCAGCTGCGCCATGGTGGGCTGGTGACGGATGGCCCTGCGCTGTATGCGGCCTGTAAAGCGCAGGTGGAAAGCGTACGCGAGGCGCTGGAGCGCGCGGGGCTGGGTGCTGAAAGTATTGATCACATCACTTATGCCCAGTGCGCCCTGCTGGATGAAACCGTCATGAACCGTAAGCCGGAGGTTCAGCAGGCGACAAATGCGCAAGCAGTTGTGTCCGGCGACAGTGCACCCGATGCGCTGAATGTGACGCTTGACGCCGGGCAACGCGCCTGGCGCTCTGCGCCACTGCAGGCGGTTTACTTCGGCTCCCTGAGAGCAGGCGGGGCCTTGTACGATCGTATTGCAGAGGTGCTGCGTCAGCCTGCACCGGAGCCTGCGGTGCTGACCTGCTACCAGCGGGTGCTGGCGCTGGGATTCCAGGGGCAATACAGTCTCTCTGGTGTCGGGCAGTCTCAGCGTGATGAGGTGATCGCTGCCCTGAATGAGCGTGTGCCGTCGCTTGAAGCGGGTACCTCACTGGTGGTGCAGAAGACCGGACGACGTCGTTACAACCTGTTGCGATCCGTCTGGTTCTGGATTGTGCTGGCGGTGATCCTGACCGGTGCGGTGTGGCTGGGTGGTCACCTGTGGCTGCAGGATCTGCTGCACCAGCAACTGCCGGAGCACCCCTGATGTATGGACGAACACTTGCCCGGGCTGCGTTCCCGGTGCTGGTCTGCCTGGCCGCCGTAATGTGGCTGGTATGGGGATTTCTCGCATGGCCTGTCGCAAGCAAATCGATCCTGACGCTACTCGCACTGCTGCTTTCCGCTATCTTTATCCGTCGGCGTTATCGTCAAAAACGACCTGCACAGCAGATCGATGACGCCGGTCACTTCCCACCAGAGAGCCATACCGGACCTGTGGTGCTGGTCTGCGGTGATGTGGATGACGCCATGTTTGCGGCAGGCCCGTGCCGGGGCACGGCGCAGGGCTGGTATCTGCGGATAACGGAACTGACCGGACTCACTCCTTTTGCAGAATGTCTGCTGGCCCGTACCCCGACGATGGCAGGCCAGCTCGCCGTGATGTACCGCTGTTTGCCGGACCAGCATGAAGATGAGGCGTTGTTGCGCGCCTCCCTGAAAGCGCTGCGTCTGCAGATGAAGCAGTTGCGGGACCTGACCGGCTATAGCGTGCCGGTGGTCCTGAGTACCGAATTCAGTGGTCCGGAAACGCCCTGGATAGTGGTACGGGGCAATACGGCTCTGGTGTGTCCGGAAGACGAATCTGCCGTCACCCTCGGCGAGTGGCAGCAGTCCCCACAGACGGCCTTTATTCAGCCATACCTGACCCAGGCAACATCGCTGCTTCATTCCGTGATGCTGGATGAATTGGGTAAAGCGGACAGGCTGTGTCCGGCCATACGACCGTTTGCTGTCACCCTGCGTCTCGGGTCGGTATCCACCTCGACAGGTGCGCTGTGGCCACAGTTATTGTTCCGCCAGACCCGCATTGCGCCTGCCGGCCGAGTCACTGTCTGTGAACCCCGCTGGCATTTTGCCGATGCAGTGCTCCCCCTGCTGGCCCCGTATACCACCCCGTTGCAGGGTGGCAAAACCGGGCGTCGGGTGGTGATGGTTTTGCTGTTATGCGCCCTGGGTGCCATTGCCCTGTCCGTGCGGCATAACCAGTCTCTTATCCACAAGGTCAGCGCCGATCTCCAGCGCTGGCAGGCTATCCCGATGAACCACTATGCCCCGAAAGCGCAGGCCCTGCATGCCCTGCAGCAGGATGCATTGCTGCTGGAGCGCTGGCAGCGTCAGGGAGAGCCCCATCGCTATGGGCTCGGGCTGTATCCGGGCAACCGCCTGTGGCTGGCGGTGCAGCAGGCCATTGATACGTATGTGCCTCCGCCGCCACCGCCAAAACCGAAGCCAAAGCCGGTACCGAAAATTGTCCGTCTCGACAGTATGTCGCTGTTTGACTCCGGTAAAGCGGTACTGAAAACCGGCTCCACCAAAATGCTGGTCAATTCGCTGGTCGGTATTAAGGCGAAGCCGGGCTGGCTGATTGTGGTCGCGGGTCATACGGATAACACCGGAAATGCACAGCTGAACCAGACGCTGTCGCTTGAGCGTGCCGCAGCGGTACGCGACTGGATGCGTGATACCGGTGACGTGCCGGAGAGCTGTTTTGCGGTGCAGGGCTATGGCGCAAGCCGTCCGATCGCAACCAATGACACGCCGGAAGGCCGCGCGCAGAACCGTCGTGTCGAAATCAGCCTGGTACCGCAGGCGAATGCCTGCCAGATACCGGGCCAACCCTCAGCGTCATCGCAGGATGATGGCGCATCACAACACAATGGAGAGTAATTCCATGGCAATTCCTGTTTATCTTTGGCTGAAAGACGACGGCGGTGCGGACATTAAAGGGTCTGTTGACGTTCAGGAGCGTGACGGCAGCATCGAAGTGGTGGCGCAGGAGCATAACCTGTACATCCCGACCGATAACAACACCGGCAAGCTGACTGGTACGCGTATCCACACGCCATTCAAATTCACCAAAGAAATCGACTCCTCCAGCCCGTACCTGTACAAGGCGGTGACCACCGGTCAGACCCTCAAGTCTGCGGAATTTAAGTGGTACAAAATCAACGACGCGGGTCAGGAAGTGGAGTACTTCAACACGAAGTTAGAAAACGTGAAAGTGGTGAAAGTGGCTCCGGTCATGCATGACATCAAGGATCCTGCTTTCGAGAAGCACAACCACCTTGAGCAGATCGAGCTGCGTTACGAAAAAATCACCTGGACCTACAAAGACGGCAACATCATTCATTCCGATTCCTGGAACGAACGCGCCACCGCGTAAGTCACGAAGCGGACAGGGCTTCTCTGTCCGCTTTTTTGCTGAGCGTCTGCCCGTGCGGGCGTTGAGCAAAAAAAACCACAAACTGCCAGCCCGACCGCATGCGCTTTGGTCCCCTGAACGGGAAACAGCGAAGGGCGGTAGCGTGCCCGGAAGCCATCAAGAGAGAGAAAAATGGAAAATCCAGCCATCCTGTTACGTCGTCTGAATCCGTACTGTGCCCGCGCGATGGAAGGGGCGGCCTCGCTCTGTCAGACCCGCGCCCATGCGGAAATTCTGCCTGAGCACTGGCTGCTGAAACTGCTGGAGCAGGGAGAAGGAGACCTGACGGTGCTGGCGCGCCGTTATGAATGGGATATGGATGCACTCTGGCAGGAAATGCTGGCCTGGCTGGATACCCTGCCACGTTTGGTACGCAGCCGCCCGCAGTTATCCGCTGATATTCAAAAGCTGATGCAGGAAGCCTGGCTGCTGGCCTCACTCGATGGTGAGGCCCACATCCGCAGCATCTATCTGCTGATGGCATTGGTGAACAAGCCTAAATTGTTGCGCTGTGACGGCCTGTGGCCACTGTTGACGCTGAGTCAGAGCCGGCTGGATAGTCTGCGCCCGCTGCTCGACGCGCAGTCCGATGAACGTCCGGAAGTACAACTGGAAGCGGAACTGGCACAGAACCATGGCGGAGAAGTGGAGTTCGTCGGGCGTCCTGTCGGCGCAGAGGTAAAAGAGGGAGAGCTGACCCCGGCCCTGCAGAACGCGCTGGATAAATTCACTCTCGACGTCACTGCCAAAGCCAGAGAGGGCAAAATCGACCCGGTGTTTGGTCGCGATACTGAAATCCGCCAGATGGTGGACATTCTCTCCCGTCGTCGTAAGAACAACCCGATTCTGGTCGGCGAGCCGGGTGTCGGCAAAACGGCACTGGTCGAAGGCCTGGCGCTACGAATCGCTGAAGGCAACGTGCCGGAAAGCCTGAAAACCGTGGTACTGCGTACCCTTGACCTCGGCCTGCTGCAGGCGGGGGCGGGTGTGAAAGGTGAATTTGAACAACGTCTGAAAAATGTGATTGATGCGGTGCAGCAGTCGCCCGTGCCCATTCTGCTGTTTATCGATGAAGCCCACACCATTATCGGTGCAGGGAATTCAGCCGGTGGCGCGGATGCGGCCAACCTGCTGAAACCGGCGCTGGCGCGTGGTGAACTGCGCACCATCGCTGCCACCACATGGAGCGAGTACAAACAGTATTTTGAACGCGATGCGGCACTGGAGCGCCGCTTCCAGATGGTGAAAGTGGACGAGCCAGACGACGACACCGCCTGCCTGATGCTGCGCGGCCTGAAATCCCGTTATGCGGAACACCACGGCGTGCATATCACCGACGATGCGGTACGCGCCGCCGTCACGCTTTCGCGTCGTTACCTGACCGGCCGCCAGCTGCCGGATAAAGCCGTTGACCTGCTTGATACCGCAAGCGCCCGCGTGCGTATGAGCCTCGATACTGTACCCGAACAACTGACCCGCATCCGCTCGCAGATGACCTCTCTTGAAATGGAGAAACAGGCACTGCTGGAAGATATCGCGCTTGGCAACAACCAGCACGGCGAACGCCTGACGGCAATCGAACAGGAAGAGAATGACCTTATCGTTGCGCTCGACGAACTGGAGTCCCGGTACGCTCAGGAGCTGAAACTCACTGAACAGCTGCTGGAAAGCCGGCAGGATATCTCCCGTCAGGGTGAGACTCACGCGTTGCAACAGGAGCTGAACAGCATGCAGGACAGTAATTCATTGCTCTCCGTTGATGTGGACGTGCGCACCGTCGCCACCGTCATTGCCGACTGGACGGGCGTGCCACTGTCTTCTCTGATGAAGGACGAACAAACCGAACTGCTGAGCCTGGAAGACGAAATCGGCAAACGCGTGGTCGGGCAGGATGTGTCCCTCAATGCCATCGCTCAGCGACTGCGCGCCGCCAAAACCGGCCTGACGTCAGAGAACGGCCCGCAGGGGGTATTCCTGCTGGTTGGGCCGAGCGGCGTGGGGAAAACCGAAACCGCACTGGCGCTGGCCGATGTGCTGTACGGCGGTGAGAAATCGCTGATTACCATCAACCTGTCCGAATACCAGGAACCGCACACGGTGTCGCAGCTGAAAGGCTCCCCTCCGGGCTACGTCGGCTACGGGCAGGGCGGTATTCTGACCGAAGCCGTGCGCAAGCGCCCGTACAGCGTGGTGCTGCTTGATGAGGTGGAGAAGGCGCACCGCGACGTGATGAACCTGTTCTATCAGGTGTTCGACCGCGGCTTTATGCGCGACGGTGAAGGGCGTGAAATTGACTTCCGCAACACCGTTATTCTGATGACCTCGAACCTTGGCAGCGACCACATCATGCAGTTGCTGGACGAACAACCAGAAGCGACGGAAGGCGACCTGCACGAACTGCTGCGCCCGACTTTGCGTGACCACTTCCAGCCTGCGTTACTGGCCCGCTTCCAGACCGTGATTTACCGTCCGCTGAGCGAGCCTGCCATGCGCACCATCGTGGAAATGAAGCTCGCTCAGGTGAGCAGGCGCCTGCATCGTCATTATGGCTTGCCCACGAATATTGAAGAGAGTCTCTACGACGCACTGACGGCCGCCTGCCTGCTGCCGGATACCGGGGCGCGTAACGTTGACAGCCTGCTCAATCAGCAAATCCTCCCGGTACTGAGTCAACAACTGCTCACTCACATGGCCGCGAGGCAGAAACCGCACAGTCTGACACTTGGATGGGATGAGGAAGAGGGCATCGTGCTGGCGTTTGATGCCGCGCAGAATACCCAACAGGAGGTGAACGATGACTGAACGCTTAAGTAGCCTGGCGCAGAAGGCGATTGATGAAGCCCTGGGGCTGTCACGCTACCGGGTGGATGTGCATGAGTGCGATCATTTCCTGGACGTGCTGCGGTTTCGTGCCAGCGAATCGCTGAGCCAGCCGTGGCGTTACGAGGTCACTGTCACCTGTGCCACAAGTATTGCCAGCAATGAAGTCATGTTGAAACCGGCTTCTTTTACCTTCCAGACACCTTTGTTTGATGGTACGCCAGCGGTGCCGGTACGCACAGTATACGGCGTGGTGGATACATTCCGTCAGATCTCGATGTCGAGGGATGAAATCACCTATGCCCTGCGCATCGTGCCGCGTATAGCCCTGATGCAGCACACTCAGCGCAGCGAGGTGTATCTGAATCAGTCGGTACCGGAAGTGGTGGAGCAGATCCTGCGCTCCCACGGGCTGGAAGGGGCCGATTTTGAGTTCCGCCTGTCGCAGAATTACCCGGCCCGTGAACTGATTACCCAGTGGCGCGAAACGGATCTTGAATTTATCCAGCGCTTACTGGCAGAAGTGGGGATCTTCTGGCGTTTTGAGATGGACAGCCGCATTGAACAGGATGTTGTGATTTTCCAGGACAGCCAGATGCAGTATCAGTTTGGCGTAAAACTCCCGGTGATCCCGCCCTCACGCACCAGTGATAACGGTCAGGAGAGTGTCTGGGATATCAGCCCGGAAGATCATGTGGTCACCGGAAGCGTCGCTAACCGCGACTATAACTACCGTGAAGCACTGACGCCACAGGACAGTTCGGCGACCGTCCGTCAGGAAGGCGGGGCCACTACCGGCGAGACCTACCACTACGCGGAGCCGTTTTTGAGTGAGGGCGATGCTGACACCCTGGAAGGCGGTGCCTGGTTTGCCCGTCTCCGTCATGAGCGCGCACTCAATGCGCAACAGATTGTCACCGGGCGTTCAAGCAGCCCGGTACTGGTCCCCGGTGAAGTGCTTGAAGCCCAGGGCAATGTTCCTGAGTCGCTGAAAGACGGCATTGTCATCACCGGTGTTCAGACGTCGGGGGCGCGTGACAAAGGCTTTCAGCTGCGTTTCACGGGGATCCCCTACAGTGAAACTGTCTGCTATCGTCCGGCATTAATCAACCGCCCGGTGATCGCAGGTTCTCTCCCTGCCCGGGTGGAAAGCGATGAGAAGCATGACACCTATGCATACCTCGATAATCAGGGACGCTACCGCGTCCGGCTTGATTTTGATCGCAACAATACCGAACAGGGGTATGCCTACCTCTGGCTGCGCATGGCGAAACCGTACGCCGGGGATACCTACGGCTTCCACTCCCCGCTGCTTGACGGTACCGAAGTTTCGGTGATGTTTGACGGTGGTGATCCGGACAGGCCCTACATCGCCCACGCCCAGCATGATTCCGAACACCCGGATCACGTCACCCGCGACAATCACACGCGAAACGTCTGGCGCACGGCGGGGGACAACAAACTTCGCCTGGAAGATAAGCGTCAGGAAGAGCATTTCAAGCTGGCGACGCCGTTTGGCAAGACGCAACTCAACGGCGGTCATGTTGTAGATAGTGAGCGTGAGCCCCGCGGGACCGGTTTTGAACTGCGCACCGATGAATACGGTGCGCTGCGTGCCGGAAGAGGCATGTTCCTGACTGCGGATGCGCAGACTGCTGCACAGGGCAAAGTGCTGGAAATGTCCCCCGCTATTGAACGCCTTAACCAGTCTGCAGCAGAAATGAACCGCCTTAATCTTCTCGCGCAACAGGCTCAGGCGCTCACCTGCGACCTGGAAAGCCAGAACAGACTGCTGGAAAACCGTCTGAAAGACCTTCAGTCAGCTGCACTGTTGGGGAGTGCGCCGCAGGGCGTTGCTTTCACATCGGGTGAGCACCTTCAGATGACCAGTAAACAGAACACCATCCTGAGTGCGGGTCAGCATCTCGATATGGGGGCGATGAAGAACATTACGCTGGCCGCCAGCGAGTCTGTCGGGCTTTTTGCCCATCAGTCCGGGGCAAAGCTGATTGCCAACCAGGGGGATGTTGAGGTTCGCGCAGAGGCGAGCTCAATGGAGATGACCTCAGAGCTGCTGTTTACCATCAGCAGCAGCAAGGATGAGCTGCTCATCAGTGCGCCTAAACTGCGACTCAACGGCGGCGGCTCCAGTATCACGCTGGACAACGGCGGCATTGTGGAAGAAACCCTAGGGGATTACCTGGTGAAATCTGCGCATTACCGCTCGCCGATGGCCGGGGGCAGCATGGACATTACGCCGCCTCAGTTCAGCCAGGCAAACGCCAGCGTGACGCCTCCCAAAACACGTAATATCCCTTCACGTTAAGGATGACCGGAATGAAAATCTGTTTTCCTGCCCGAAAAGCGAATGGCGAGCAGTACGCCACTGTGGATGAGATGATGCAGCCGCTCTGTCAGGAGCCACACGGCTCCTGGCTGGCCGGTACAAACAACATGTGGCACGGCGGGATCCACATCACCAGTAAGAGTGCCCCGGGTTCCGTGCTGACAAACGAGACGGCAGACACGGCGGTACCGCTTCAGTTTATGGCGGGCGGCGAAGTGGTGGCCTGGCGTATTAATCAGGGCTACCTGACCGGTAAATACATCAATAACCCGCTGCAGTATTCCAGTACCTTTGTACTGGTCAAATCGACCTGTATCCCCGAGCCCGAAAAGAAGGATAACAGCCTCGATTTTTACTCGCTCTATATCGGGCTTGCTCCGCTGTCTGCTTTTCCGGAGCACAAGCTGTATCAGGTTACTGACAAGGGGGACGGGCTGAGTCAGCGTGAATATACCGGCCAGGAAAAAGACGGAGATAAGGCACCGGTTGCGAAGGATAAACTGAAAGCGGGTAACTGCGTCATTGTACTGCGTGAGATCTCTTTCGATCTGAAGGGGCAGACGCAGACGTTCGGGCTTGCCCGGATGCTGAACAGCAAATCCGAAATGACCGGCGGGGCGTTCTGGATGTCGCTCGATTCGCAATTTGTGACCCCCGTGGGTGAGCAGAGGGCACACCTGCCAGCCTGGATGCAGCAGGCGGTTACGCAGGGCACATTTGATGCCGTCGTTAAACCGGCAACCAAAATGGAGGTTGCAGCAGGTGATGCCGTGGGGTACCTGGCGGAAGACATTGCCCCCTGCGACTTACACGGTGTGGAAAAAAGTGCCTTTGTGCATATTGAAGTACTCAGCACCGACAGCCGGATGATCGATTTTCTGAGCAATAAGGCACAGGTGAAGGGCGGCCCGAAATACGTTTATATCCACCCGGAAAGCTTCATATATAGCCGTTCCGGCGATACCTTCACCCGGACCAAAGGACAGGTGAAGAAAGATATTCACAAAATTATGCCGCAGGAAAAATGCCATCCGTTCAAAGACAGCAACGGCAAGCGCTGGTTTGATATCGGGGACGGAGCCTGGCTCAGCGAAGCCGATGTGGACGCGGATATCGGCCAGTACGACCTGGATAAACTGGGCTTTAAAGCATTTGAAGAGCCGTCCACATCCGATATGACGAAATCCCTGCATGAAGGGTGGATCAAAGACGGGTTCACCAGAATTGCAGAGTGGGTACGCCCTGAGCGCGGTATCCGGGAAAAACAGGTCTCTGACTACTACAAAGCCCTGCTGAGGAAAATGGACAGCGATAACAGTGGTGACCTGTCAGGCGAAGAACTGCGTCTCGCGGTGAATTACGCGGAACTGGATGTCAGGGATATCGCGGCACGAATGGTGGTGAAACACGACAGTGAATGGTTTGGTGGCAGCAGCCATCATCGATGGAGAACGTTTTTAAAACAGTTGGGTCCCCTCTGTGTCAGCTATGTCAGACAGTGGTTTGACGACATGGAATGGATGAGCAAGGTGGATGGATTTAGCAGTGGTAAGTCTGTCTGGCATATGCATCCGGTGATTTTTTTGAACGCCATTGCAGATAAACGTACTATTCATATAACAGTGGATATGCTTTATAAAGTGTTCAATGGCTTAAAATCACCTACGAAGTCCTCATTCCTTCAGGAAATTGCGGATGAGATTAATACTCATGCAAGTGAATATAAATTGGATACCATTTTGAGAGTCAACCACTTCTTTGCTCAATTAAGAGAGGAGATGGGCAGTGCTGCAAGTCCTGTCGAGGGCCTTAATTACAGCGAAGAGGGGTTAAAGGCTAATTTTAGCTATTTTAGAACTCATCCTGCAGAAGCAAAGGAATACTCATATACTAAAGTTAATGGAAAAATCACGAAACATGCAAATGAGATTGCTATTGCTGATAGGGTTTATGCTAACAGATTAGGGAATGGGAATGTTTCGTCAGGTGATGGAAGTACATACCGAGGTAGAGGTGGTATTCATCTGACAGGAAAAGTAAATTACCAGGGGTTTTCCGATTACTATAAAAAGAACTGGGGCACCGATGTTGATTTTATAAACAATCCATCAATGCTTGAGAAAGGGACCTATTGCGTACGCTCTGCTGTTTACTTCTGGCTCCGTGAAAAACTTTATGATCTTGCTGATCAGGGTGATACGGGAGCAGTAGTAGATAAAATCACGGCAAAAGTGAATCTGCATACAACTAGCTATGAAAAACGACGCGGACATTTTGAAAAAATCAAATCAACTAACGTCTTTGCTGATGCGTTTTAATTGATTCAAAATCGAGGTGGAATGATGACTAAAATTAAAGTTGTTTTTTGTTTTTGTACACTATTTCTGAGTGCTTCAATTCAAGCTGCATACATGCCATATGTCGTAAGGAATTATGAAGGTTATATCGGGAAATATCCCGTGCATTTGTCTCTTCAGTTTTATGACTTTGGGGGAAAGGTAAATGTAGAGGGGAGCTACTATTACGATAACCACAGGTCACCCATTCCTCTATATGGCGTAAACGAATCAAGTTCAATTGTATTATGTGAGGCTGTCAGCGATGAAAGTTTCGAAAAGTATATTGTTCAAGGAGAGAGGTTTGACGTCTCAAAATGTCCTTTCAATCTAACACGGAATTCTACTGGTTTTCTTGGTGAGTGGCACAATGAACGGTCAACTTTAAAAGTAAATTTAAAGGAGACTGTTGAAGTTAGTGATGGTGTTATAAATGGAAGTGCTAAGACATTGGATATTCCATTTTGGGGGCAGACTAAACAACATGGTTTCATTGGTCTTTATGAAGCGAGTGCTGATGGTATTGTAATTAATAAAGTAAATGTTATTGATAAGAAAAGTGGTAAGTTAATACAGGTCATCAACCCGCAGATGAATGACTGCGAATTTGGAATGTATATGACGTCTATTTTTCAAAATATAGAAAGTGATGGCTCTAAAATTCGATTGAATTGTTACAGCACTGGGCCTGATGTGAGCGTTAATTATAAGTTCAATACGCAGACCTCGCGTTACGATGTTGTTACTGAACGATAAAAATAAAATCTTCGGCAAGGTTGAAGGTTTCAAGAAAAGTGAAATTTCTCTCAATGAAAAAATCAATTTGTGAATGTCAAACCAAAATGATTTTACAAAGAATTGACGTTCTGACAGTCGATTGATTGGGATGACCATCAGAATATGTACCTACAAACGGAAATTACTAACTTAAATGATAAATATGCAAGGGATAATCCGTCTCGGTGACAAAACCACACGCGGTGGAGCCGTATTGTCCTGCTCAACGACCATGCTTTTTGGTGATATTGGCGTGGCCCGTAAAGGTGATCGTGTTTCCTGCCCTGAGCATGGTGATACCACTATCGTCGAAGGTCACCCAAATTATCGCGATCGCGGTGTGCCTGTGGCGTTCCATGGGCACAAGTGTGGTTGCGGCTGCACGCTTATCAGCTCACTGTCCAGTGCTCTGGTGGGGTAAACGTGCCGGTTGAACCTGAGTGCATCTCTGCCCGGTAGGGTGATCCCTTCTTCACGTTAAGGATAACCGGAATGAAAATCTGTTTTCCTGCCCGAAAAGCGAATGGCGAACAATACGCCACTGTGGATGAGATGATGCAGCCGCTCTGTCAGGAGCCACACGGCTCCTGGCTGGCCGGTACAAACAACATGTGGCACGGCGGGATCCACATCACCAGTAAGAGTGCCCCGGGTTCCGTGCTGACAAACGAGACGGCAGACACGGCGGTACCGCTTCAGTTTATGGCGGGCGGCGAAGTGGTGGCCTGGCGTATTAATCAGGGCTACCTGACCGGTAAATACATCAATAACCCGCTGCAGTATTCCAGTACCTTTGTACTGGTCAAATCGACCTGTATCCCCGAGCCCGAAAAGAAGGATAACAGCCTCGATTTTTACTCGCTCTATATCGGGCTTGCTCCGCTGTCTGCTTTTCCGGAGCACAAGCTGTATCAGGTTACTGACAAGGGGGACGGGCTGAGTCAGCGTGAATATACCGGCCAGGAAAAAGACGGAGATAAGGCACCGGTTGCGAAGGATAAACTGAAAGCGGGTAACTGCGTCATTGTACTGCGTGAGATCTCTTTCGATCTGAAGGGGCAGACGCAGACGTTCGGGCTTGCCCGGATGCTGAACAGCAAATCCGAAATGACCGGCGGGGCGTTCTGGATGTCGCTCGATTCGCAATTTGTGACCCCCGTGGGTGAGCAGAGGGCACACCTGCCAGCCTGGATGCAGCAGGCGGTTACGCAGGGCACATTTGATGCCGTCGTTAAACCGGCAACCAAAATGGAGGTTGCAGCAGGTGATGCCGTGGGGTACCTGGCGGAAGACATTGCCCCCTGCGACTTACACGGTGTGGAAAAAAGTGCCTTTGTGCATATTGAAGTACTCAGCACCGACAGCCGGATGATCGATTTTCTGAGCAATAAGGCACAGGTGAAGGGCGGCCCGAAATACGTTTATATCCACCCGGAAAGCTTCATATATAGCCGTTCCGGCGATACCTTCACCCGGACCAAAGGACAGGTGAAGAAAGATATTCACAAAATTATGCCGCAGGAAAAATGCCATCCGTTCAAAGACAGCAACGGCAAGCGCTGGTTTGATATCGGGGACGGAGCCTGGCTCAGCGAAGCCGATGTGGACGCGGATATCGGCCAGTACGACCTGGATAAACTGGGCTTTAAAGCATTTGAAGAGCCGTCCACATCCGATATGACGAAATCCCTGCATGAAGGGTGGATCAAAGACGGGTTCACCAGAATTGCAGAGTGGGTACGCCCTGAGCGCGGTATCCGGGAAAAACAGGTCTCTGACTACTACAAAGCCCTGCTGAGGAAAATGGACAGCGATAACAGTGGTGACCTGTCAGGCGAAGAACTGCGTCTCGCGGTGAATTACGCGGAACTGGATGTCAGGGATATCGCGGCACGAATGGTGGTGAAACACGACAGTGAATGGTTTGGTGGCAGCAGCCATCATCGATGGAGAACGTTTTTAAAACAGTTGGGTCCCCTCTGTGTCAGCTATGTCAAAAAGTGGTTTGACGACATGGAATGGATGAGCAAGGTGGACGGATTAAGTGGTGGTGCGCCTGTCTGGCATATGCATCCGGTGATTTTTTTGAATGCGCTTTCTGATGGCGAGGAAATGATCACCTACGAGCAATTAAAGGCAATGCTTCCTGCCGACAAAGAAAAATATGTACAGATTTATCTTGAACCTCTAAATGAAACAATGAAGCTGTTTGAAATAAATACCCCTCTGAGAAAAGCGCATTTTATGGCACAGATCCTTCATGAAACGGGCTTCTTTAAATATACTGAAGAAACTGCATCAGGAAAAGCCTACGAAGGTCGTAGTGATTTAGGTAATAACCAAGCTGGAGATGGTCCCTTGTTTAAAGGGAGGGGGTTATTACAAATTACAGGCCGTGATAATTATACAAAATGTCAGCAGTATCTAAGAACCAAACTTAACGACAACTCATTCGATATAACATCAACAACAGCTAAGGCTAGCCACCTTTCAAACAACCCAAGGTATGCGGCACTAGCATCTGGTTACTTTTGGAGATACATAAAACCTAAGTTAAACAGTTCGGCTGATAAAGATGACATATACTGGGTGTCAGTTTATGTTAATGGCTGGGCTGTACAAAAGAAACCTTATTATCCTGACAAAGCTAAAGAACCGAACCACATGGATGATCGAGTGGCAAAACTATCGATAGCTAAGAATGCATTTGGTCTGGAGTGATCGAAATGAAAAAAATACTATTATTGTCTGTTTGTGTGTTTTCTTTTTTTTGTAATGCGTCCGAAGAAGTTAATGCTGAATATACGATAACTTCCTTATATAACGGCACAATAGGGAAAAGTAACATCACAATGAGCCTTACTGCATCCAGCGGGACGTATTCTGGTGTTTATATTTATAATAAATTCGAGAAAAACATCTTGCTAAACGGAACGTCCTCTGCCGACTCGGTTGTATTGAATGAGAAAGTAGGTGAAAGTACAGCAGTGATAACGCTCAAACCTACAGTAGATGGATACAAAGGTCAGTGGTGTGGGAAGAAATGCCTTCCTGTAACCCTTTTAGCTCATGATTCATTTAAAGACGGTCTATTGAGTGGTGTAAAAATATCTGATTCTGAGAATGGTGGTTCCGAACTGAAGTTGGAATTCAATGGTAAAGTTGAAAATATATCCTTGCCGGAATCTATTGACACTCCTACCATCGATTTTATGGATGTTAATGATGATGGTTTTTATGACGTAATTGCCAGAACTGATCACAGGCCAAATAATGGAAGTCAGAGTGTGTATATTTCAACCAGTAAGGGCTTTGTGGAACAGGAAGTATTAAGCGGCGTAAATGGTACGTTGACATACAGACCATTCACTAAAAATATAGTGTTTGATTCAAAGGATGATTGCTGCGAGAAGTATAGCAAAACTATTTACTCATTCGACAATGGCAAGCTTGTTAAAATTAATGATGTGTCTTTTGATTATTCAAGCGATAAAGGTCATTCTGAAAATGGTAGTGAAGTTTCAAAATCCATGTTTGAGTCTTATTGACTATAAATAATATCAAGGGAAGTATATGCAAGGAATAATCCGTCTCGGTGACAAAACCACTCATGGTGGTGCAGTGCTGTCCTGTTCAACAACCATGTTCTTTGGCGATATCGGCGTGGCCCGTAAAGGTGATCGTGTTTCCTGCCCGGAGCATGGCGATACCACTATTATCGAAGGTAACCCAAATTATCGCGATCGCGGTGTTCCTGTGGCTTTCCACGGTCACAAGTGTGGTTGCGGTTGCACGCTTATCAGCTCACTGCCCAATGCTCTGGTGGGGTAAACGTGTCGGTTGAACTTGAGCGCATTCCCGCGCAGGAGAAACTGCCGTTCCGTCCGCGTTTTAAACGCTGGCTGTTCCTGGGACTTGTGATGCTGCTGGCAGGGGCTGCAGTAACATTCCTGTTCTGGCAAGGTGAGCGTTCAGGTGCAGCTTTCTGGGGGCTGGCAACAGGATTGCCTGTCGTATTGTGGGGCTTACTGGTTGTCGGGCGCTATTTTGGCTACGTGCTTCTTCGTGACCGTTGTGAAAGAAAAAATGCCACAACCGCCGCCCGATACCGGGCAGACGTTGCGCGCGGACAGCGCTTTGCCTGGCTTATCGGTGAAGGCCTGATTAACGGGTTGGGGTCTGCCAGTCTGATGACGCATGAGGCAGTGTTAGCCAGAAAGCCCCTGATGATGCCCTGCGAACCCGTTAATGGTGGCAACCCGGTTCGTCACCGGGCGCTGGCCGCTACCGGAGAGATGGCTGACCGGGAAGCGCATTTTTTTCAGGAGGTTATCGCCCACGTCCAGAATCTGGTGGCGTTGCTCCCTCCGACGCTGACCTGCTATCTGGCGGTGGATACCGGTGAACAGTTTTCGACACTGCCGTCGCTCCTGCAAAAAAGTGTTTCCCATCCGCTGGTGCGCATCCGCGACCTGACGGGGCTGGAAATCCTCGACTACTGGCTGGACTGTCATTATGACCGTGCTGCTGCGTTACTGGTGGTCAGCGCTCAGCTTTACGAACACCCGCCAGAGGACAGTGGCGAAGCCATTTCCGTGTTACTGCTGACCAACTGCCGTCTGAAGGATATCCCGGACGTGTCAGTCAAAGTTCACCGGCCGCAGATATGTCGCGATGGCAATCTGAATCTGGCGTTTGAACGCGTCATGATGTGGTCAGGGCTTGATAAAACCAGTCTGAAGCGGGCCTGGACCAGCGGCGGCCAGATGGCCTCCGGCGATATCTTCAGCAAGGCCCGTGAGACGTATGCTCCTGGCCTTAAGGCTGACAAAATCATTCATATTGATACGGTTGTCGGGTTTGCGGGTGTTGCCGCCCCCTGGCAGGCGTTACAGCTGGCGACCCGTCAGTGTTTGAGCGACAGCGAAGCCCAGCTTATTGTCACCGAACTTTCAGAAGACAACCGACAACTCTGTATTGTCACACCAGAATAACTCTCAAGGGATTGCTCTCCTCCGTTATGAAAATCGCATCCACTTTTCTGCTTGCGCTGATTCTGGGCGCACTATCTGTCTGCCTCACTGGCGGCGCACTCTTGTTATGGCCGGAGTGGGTTAAGGACACCTTCAATATCGGGCCATTCAGTACGACCGGCATAGTGATTATCAGCCTGCTGCAGATGCTGGCTGTGCTGATCATCGGTTGGGTACTTGAAACTGTATTCACGAAGAACGGTGAGAAGCTGGGAAAGCTGGATGTGGTAGCCTCCGGACAGCAGGCTGCTGCATCCCAGCCTGAAGCAAAGCATACTGACGCGGATACCTCCCGGTTTGTGGCTGAAGCGCTGGTCGAGCACCTGCGCCTGCGCTACCGCCGTCATTGGAAAGCCAAAGTTCGCCTGCTTCTGGTACAGGGTACCGACAGCGATATCGAAAAGGTGGTACCGGGTCTTAAGCGCGATCACTGGCAGGAGAGTGACGGGGTGGTGCTTATTCACGGCGGTCTGGCGGAAAGCGTGCCGGATGATGAGTTCCTGTCGGTACTGAAAGCCGTTCGCCCACAGCGTCCGCTGGATGGCGTGGTGCAGGTGATGAATACGGCTGTACTGCCCGATACGGCGAAGCAGGACACGCTGGTGCGTGTACGCCAGAAAACCGATACGTTGTTGGGCTGGCAGTTGCCGGTCTGGCTGTGGCTTATCCGGGAAGGTACCTGGGCCCATGACGGGGAAGGTGTGCCTCCAGCCGGCGCGTTATTTGGTCCGGGCGCAACAACGGAAGAGACCCGTGAGACACTCACCACTCTGTCCTCCGAATTGCAGACGCCCGGCGTGGCAGCATTGCTGGAGAGTTCACAGCATCACTGGCTGTTGAGTCTGTCAAAAGCCCTGCGTGGCTCGCTGCGGCGCTCCCTGGTCCCGCTGCTGACCACGCTGATGTCGGGGCCGGCCCCTTACCGTCTGCGTGGTGTGATGTTCAGTCCGGCATTGCCGGGAACCGAAACAGTACCGCATGCGCGCCTGTCACCGGCAGTCTGGCAGGAACTTGAGAATGACAGCCTGCAGGTGCATGCCCGTAAAATCGGCTTCCACTGGCAGAAGGTACTGCGCCTGGTGCTGCTTGGGCTGGTTCTGCTCTGGGGCGCAGGTACGCTGCTGTCCCTGTCCGTCAACCGCACACAAATCTGGCTGGCCCAGGATACGGCTCGGGTTGCCGCTGACACAAAACAGCCTCTGCCGGAGCGCCTTCGTAACCAGCTGGCACTGCAACAGACTATTGCCCGCCTGCAGAACCGCGAAGTGCACGGTGCGCCGTGGTACACCCGCTTTGGCCTGAACCAGGACAGCGACACGCTGAAGATGCTCTGGCCACTGTACGCCCGTAACAACCAGGCGCTGATGCGTGATGCGCTGGCCGAAGAGCTTCACAGCCAGCTGAATGCCTTTGTGCAACTGCCGCCGGCAAGCGATGCACGTACGTCTGCGACCCAAAAAACCTATAACCTGCTGAAAGGTTATCTGATGCTGGCGCGCCCGGACAAAGCAGATGCGAACTGGCTTGCCGGCAATATGCTGAAAGCCTGGCCGCACCGCAGCGGTGTGCCGGACAGCGTGTGGCAGACACAGGCCCCGAAACTGCTCGGCTTCTGGGCGCAGAACTTACCGGCACACCCTGAGTGGAAAATTACCCCCGACCGCGAACTGGTGGGCACGGTGCGCCAGATTTTGCTCAAACAGATTGGTCAGCGCAACGCTGAATCCGGTCTGTATCAGGAGATGCTCGGACGCATTGCCCGTAACTGGCCGGATTTAACCCTCGCGGACATGACCGGCGATACGGACGCCTCATCTCTGTTCTCCTCGGAAGAAGTGGTGCCGGGGATGTTCACACGCCAGGCGTGGGAAGAGCAGGTACAGGACGCCATTGATGAGGTGGTGAAGACCCGCCGTGATGAAATCGACTGGGTGCTTACTGATAAAACCCATCAGCCGGGCAGTGATGTATCGCCGGAAGCGCTCAAACAGCGCCTGACCGAGCGTTACTTCACCGATTTTGGCAACGCCTGGCTCAATATGGCCAACAGTATCCAGTGGCAGGAAGCCGCCTCGCTCTCCGAAGCGATTGCCCAGCTGAACCTGCTGGCGGATGTGCGCCAGTCACCTCTGGTGGCGCTGATGAATACCCTTGCCTGGCAGGGGCAGACGGGTGCCAAAGGAGAAGCTCTGGCTGACACCCTGGTGGACTCGGCGAAAAAACTGGTGGGGCGTAAGAAAAACGCAAAACAGTTTATTGAGCAGGCACAGGGCCCCAAAGGTCCGCTGGACGGCGTGTTTGGTCCGCTCACGGGTCTGATGGCCGGCAAGGACGGTACCGGCTCAAACGGTAACCTCAGCTTCCAGTCCTGGCTTGCCCGTGTGACCCAGGTGCGTCTTAAGCTGCAGCAGGTGACGAGTGCACCGGATCCGCAGGCGATGGCGCAGATGCTGGCCCAGACTGTGTTCCAGGGCAAAGCCATTGACCTGACCGATACCCGTGACTACGGCTCTCTGGTGGCCGCAAGCCTCGGCCAGGAGTGGAACGGCTTCGGGCAGGCGCTGTTTGTGCAGCCACTTGACCTTGCCTGGCGTCAGGTGCTGGCTCCTGCTGCAGGCAGTCTCAATGCCCGCTGGCAGAGCACCATTGTTTCGCAGTGGAACACCGCTTTTGCCGGACGCTATCCGTTTAAGGCCACCGGCAGTGATGCTTCACTGCCACTGCTGGCCCAGTTCCTGCGCAGCGACTCCGGGCGTATCGCGGCATTTATCAAAACCAACCTCGGCGGCATGCTGCATCAGGAAGGCAGCCACTGGGTGGTGGATCCGGCTGCCAGCCAGGGAATGAGCATCAACCCGGCGTTCCTTACTGCCATCAATAAGCTTGCTGATATCTCCGATATTGTTTTTGCCCAGGGCGATGCCGGCGTGCATTTTGAACTGATGGCCCGACCGTCGCGCGATGTGGCCCGCACCTGGCTGACGCTCGATGGCCAGAAACTGGATTACTTCAACCAGATGGAAAGCTGGCAGAGTTTCACCTGGCCGGGTAATACGTATTACCCCGGTGTGGATCTGAGCTGGCGTTCAGTGAACACCGAAATGCGCCTGTATGAAAGCCACCAGGGGAACTGGGGCTTCATCCGCCTGCTGGATAAGGCGCTGATCACTCCGCTCGACAGCAGCCGCACCCAGCTGGTGTGGATCACCCCGGACGGTAATCCGCTGAAATTTATCTTGCGCAGCGAGCTCGGTGACGGGCCGCTGGCGCTGCTCAAACTGCAGGGCTTCAGCCTGCCGCAGAACATTTTTGCCGTTGGTGCTGCCGACAGCACACTGACACTGGCGGGAGACGAATAAATGGCGATGGCAGAAACGTTACTGACCCTGTGTCTTCCGGATGTGGACCAGCATGCCGCACTGCTCGCTAAGAGCCGGGAAAACCTCTCTCTGTGGTCGCCGTGGCTGACACCACTCCCGACCGGTAATGGAGCCGGGGATGACCCGACCTATGAGGATGATTTCCAGCTGATGCGCGAGGAGATCAACAAGCTTTCCGGTACTGATATCGACGTACTCTGCCGCCTGGCGGAAAGCATTCTGACCCGACATGCCCGCGATATCCGGGTGGCGACCTGGTATGCCTTTGCCCGCCTGCAGCGTGACGGCGATACCGGGTTGACGGACGGCGTTCTGCTGCTGACGGCCATGCTGGAGCAGGCGGGGCAGCACTGCCACCCGCAGCGCAGCACCGCCCGTTTAGCGGCACTCGAGTGGCTGAACAGTGAGCGCGTTCTGGATGCATTAGCACGCTGGCCGGACGTGACGCGGGAAGAGACGGCCAGAACGGCGGCGGCCCTGTGCCTGCTGGAGAATGCGGTTGAGCAGTTGCCAGAGGCGGAACGCCCCACCTTTGCCGGGCTGCTTCGCATGCTGGAAACCCGCCTGGCCGGTAGCGGCGGGCTGGATACACCGGTGGCAACATCCGGCCAGGATCATGCAGGTGAAAGTCCCCACTGCACACCGACGTCAGGCGCAGCTGTACCGGAAACCGCAGCCGTCAAATCGGAAGTGGAGCTGGTCCGTCAGCTGCGCGTCCTGTCCGGCTGGGTGGTGGAGCAGCCGCAGGGCTGGCTGGCGGCTCACCGGATGATGAAGGCCGCCCGCTGGGACCTGGTGACGCAGCTGCCGGCGCTCGACGCAAGCGGGCGCACCCGCCTGCTGCCGCCAAAGGCGGACTATCGCGCCCAGCTTAAACGCCTGTACCTGCAGCAGAGCTGGACAGAGCTGATTGAACAGGTGGATGTGATGTTCACCGAAGGCGGCAACCGCTTCTGGCTCGATTTGCAGTGGTATCTGTGGCAGGGGCTGAGCCGCGCAGGGAACCCCTGGGAGCAATGGGCCGACTATATTCTGAGCGACCTGAAGCTGATGCTCAAACGTCTTCCCGGCCTGGAGGCACTTGCCTGGAACGACGGCTCGCCGCTTGCCGATGAGGTGACGCTGAACTGGATAGCCGAAAAGGTCAACGATGACATGCCGGGCTTCAGTGACGAGCCGGCAGTGGCCACCGCCGCTCAGGCAGATGACATTCTGGCACTGGAAGCGGAGGCGATGGAGAAGGGCGACAGTGAGGGGCCGGAGGCGGCACTTAGCTGGCTGCAGAATCGCCCGGACATGGCCTTACCCCGCAGCCGCTGGCTGCTGCGTCTGCTGATGGCAAAGGTGGCAGAGCAGTACGGACGTAATGAACTCGCCCTCCATTTGCTGGGTGAACTTACCGACAGCGCCCCGCAACTGACCCTCAGTGAGTGGGAGCCGGGGCTGCTGTTCGACGTGCAGGCCCGCCGTCTGCGGTTGCTGCGCATGAAAGCGGGGCGCAGTGAAAGTGACAAGGCCCGTTTTGCCCCGGAAATGGACAGCCTGCTGGCCGGGCTGATTGCTCTCGATCCGGCCCGCGCGATGGTGCTGTGCGGTTAATTGCCCCCTGATATTACGGGTCATCCCCCTTGATGACACCTTCTGTTTTCTTTTTGATATTTTCTATACTCAGGATCTCCTTACATGGATGATTTAACCCTTCGCTACTACGAAGCCGAGATGCGCTATCTGCGCGAAGCCGGTAAAGAGTTTGCCCGTGCCCACCCCGACCGCGCGGCGATGCTCAACCTGGATAAAACCGGGGCGCGCGACCCGTATGTGGAGCGCCTGTTTGAGGGCTTTGCCTTCCTGATGGGCCGCCTGCGCGAAAAGCTCGATGATGACCTGCCAGAGCTGACTGAGGGGCTGGTCAGCCTGCTGTGGCCGCATTACATGCGTACCATCCCTTCGCTCTCCGTGGTGGCCTTTAGTCCGGAGTGGCAGCAGCTGCGCAAAATGGAAATGCTGGAAGAAGGTTTCTCCGTGCTGTCGCGCCCGGTCGGGCCGGAGAAGACGGTCTGTCAGTACCGCACTACCCGCGCGGTGCCGCTGCAGCCCCTGAACCTGGCAGACGCCCGTCTGCAGACCGAACCGGATGGCCGTGCTGCCATTCGTCTGCGTTTCGACTGCCCGGACAAAGTGGACTGGTCAAAAGCCGGTATCGATAAGGTAGCCATCTACCTCGATGCTGACAGCCCGGTGGCCTCGGCGCTGCATCTGGCGCTGACCCGTCGGGTGCAGGCGATGTATGTTCGCCATGCTGAAACCCGCACCGAACGGGTACGCTTTGACGGCTGGTGCAAGCCGATGGGCTTTGACGATACCGACCGGCTGTGGCCGAAAGGGGATTCCGCGTTCAGTGGCTACCAGCTGCTGCTTGAGTATTTCAGCTTTCGCGAGAAGTTTATGTTTGTGGAGCTTAAAGGGCTGGAGCTGGCCGGCCTGAGTGCGAAAACCACCTGGTTTGAGACCGATATCGTACTCGACGGCGGCTGGCCTTCTGACATGCCGTTTGAGACCGACAACTTCCGTCTGCACTGTGCGCCGGTCATTAACCTGTTCTCACTGGAAGCGGACCCGCTGACGCCTGATCCGCTGCAGAACGAATACCTGCTGCGCCCGATGCGCGTGCAGGACGGTCATACGGAAATCTACAGTGTGGATGCCATTCACGGTGCGGTGAAAAACGGCAAACATCCGTACGTGCCGTTCACCAGTTTCCGCCACCGTGGGGGCATGATGCGCTTTGATGCGCCGGAGCGATACTTTCATACCCGTGTGAAGCGCGGCCCTTCGGGACTGTATGACACCTGGCTCATTCTCGGCGGCAAGTCCTTCGAGCTGGAGCAGTTGTCCCAAACCCCGGAGTCGCTTTCCATCCGCATCACCGGCACCAACGGCCAGCTGCCGCGCCGCTCGCTCGAAAGCACCCTGCTGGACCGGGTGGTGAAAGCAGGCAAGGTACCGGTTCGGGTCATGAATCTGAAGGTGCCAACTTTGCCGCTTTACCCACCGGCAAATGACCGCTTCCACTGGCGGGTGATGAGTCATCTGGGCTCTAATTTTCTCAGCATGATGGATAACCCGGAAGTGTTACGCGGCACGCTGGCGCTGTATGACTGGACCGACGATGAGATGAACCGCCGCCGTCTGGAGGCGATTGTGGCGGTAAAGCACACCCTAATCCGCCGTTTTGAGAAGGGCTTTATGCTGCGCGGGGTGGACATTGAAATCACCCTCAACGCGGACAATTTTGCCGGGGAGGGTGATGTCACCCTGTTTGGTGAGATGCTGCATCGCTTCTTTGCCCTTTATGCCGATGTCCACCTCTTCAATCAGCTCACGCTGGTCCTGCAACCGACAGGGAAACGACTGCGATGGAAAGAAAATCACAGCCAGCACATTCCGGGCTGACGGAGCGGCTTCGCGACGACATCTGGCGGGTTAATTTCTACCGCTTCTGCCAGCTGCTGGAGCAGGAAAACCCGCAGGCGCCGAAGCTCGGCAGCACCGAGAAACTGTCCGCCGACCCGGTGCGTTTTCGCCCGTGGCCGGGGATGGGGTTCCCGGTCAGTGAGCTGAAGGCGGTTGAAACCGACGAGGACCACCCGGACCTGTCGCCGACGGTGCGCACCACCTTCCTCGGGCTGTACGGGGTTGACTCCCCGCTGCCGACGGCGTACCTCGATGATATTGCGCAGCGCCGGGAAGGGCATGAAGCCACCTCCGCATTCCTCGATATCTTCAGCCACCGCATCCACACCCAGTACTACCGTATCTGGCGTAAATACGCTTACCCGGCGACCTTCGAAGCCGGCGGCGTGGATGAGACCTCTCAGTGCCTGCTGGGGCTGGTTGGCCTAGGCATCCCGGGTACGGCGGAGCAGATTGCCACGCCGGTCTCCCGCTTCCTGGCGCTACTGGGGACCATGCGGCTGCCCACCCGAAACGCCGAAGGCATACGTCAGTTGGTGAGTCTGCTGGCCCCGGAGACCCGGACCACGGTTATCAGCCCGGACCCGGTGAAAGTTCCCGTAGAAAACCGCAGCGGTCTCGGTAAAGAAAACCGGGTGTCCCTGTCACAGCGTGCCACGCTCGGCAGGACCGGGAAAGAGGCCTGCAGCCGTATTCTGCTGATGCTGGCGACTGACAACCTGCAGGAGGCACAGGGCTGGTTGCCCGGCGGTCAGCTGCACACTGACCTGATGGTGCTGCTGCGGGTGTACATGGGGTACCGCTCCGATGTGCGTCTTCGCCTCACGGTGCCGGTGAGTTGCCTGCCCGAACCCCGTCTGGGTAAGGCGCACCGGGTGCAACTGGGACGTACCGGCGTGCTGGGCCTGAAGCGGGACAAACCCGCAACCCGCACGCACCTGACCGTGAGCCTGGGCACCTATGAAGGGCTGACCTGTGAGACCCTGCGACCGGCAGAGCCCGGTGGCTACCGTTTCGACTGATATTCCTGAAAGTAATACCCAACACCAGACACATTCAACACGCCCCTGTTTCTGAACGCTGAAAAGGACTCCCCGAATGATTTTCGCTTCCCTGTCGCGCAGCGCCGCACTGATGCTGCTCTGTTCCCTGTTGACCGCATGTGGCCTGACTCAGGCCGTGTCGGATGGCACGGTCAGCGCAACCAGAGCCATCTTCTACAAAAAAATAAAGGTGCTGCACCTGGATTTCGAGCCACGTGCCGCTTCCAATGCCGATGAAAGCCAGATCCCGCTTGCCACCATGGTGCAGGTGTACCAGTTGAAAGATCGCCAGAAGGTGGACGCCGCCGACTACCAGAAACTGCTGCGTGATGCAGATAACACCCTCAAAGAGGACATCGTCGCCAGCAAATCGCTGCTGGTGATGCCCAAAGGCAGCGTGACCCTCAATATGCCGATGGACGAGGACGCGAAATATGTCGCAGTGGTGGGGCTGTTCAATCGCCCGGATATGCGCAACAACAGCTGGCGTCTGGTGCTGACCCGGGATGATCTCGATCCGGACAAACCGCGTACTATCCAGCTGAACAGCACCGGGCTGACCCCGGTACCGGTGGAGGAGTAAGTTCATGGACACTATGCTGGACAACTGGCTGGCCCTGTTTGACGGGCAGACCCGCTATACGCTTGAGATAAATGACAGTCCCCTTAAGCCCGATGTGCTGAACTTCCACGGTCGTGAGGCGCTGAACAAGCCGTTCAAATGGACCATTGAGTTCACTACACCACAAAAAGGCATCAGCCGTCAGGATGCAATGCTGAAGTATGCCACGCTCAGCATGCGCTCTGGCCGTGTGGTGCAGGGTATCATTACCGGTTTTAAGTGCCTGAAAGAAACTGCAGACCAGATGCATTTTGCCGTAACGCTCTCCTCACGCCTGGCGCTGCTCAGCCACACCCGCCGCTGTGCGGTCTGGCAGAATGTCTCCGTGCCGGAACTGGTTGAGCAGATACTGCGCAGCCATGGGTTCGATGGGACTGATTTTGAATTCCGGCTGGAACGGACCTACCCGGTCCGTGAGCTGATAACCCAATGGCGGGAGACTGACCTGCAGTTTATTCAGCGAATACTGGCCGAAGATGGCATCTGGTTCCGCACCGGGGTGAACACCATCACCGGGCTGGACACGGTGACCTTTGGCGACAGCCAGCTGCAGTATCAGTTTGATGTACGCCTGCCGTACCGTGAGCCTTCTGCTCTCCATGACGGCGCAGTTGAAGCCGTATGGGATGCCAGAGTGTGGCACCACACGGTGACCGGCCGCGTGGCCACCCGGGATTACAACTACCGCACCGCCAGCACGCCAATGGATGCCGTCGTCAGCGTAAGAAACGAGGTCGCCACCACCGGTGAGCACTACCGCTACGCGGCCCCGTACCGCGAAGCCGGGGATGACACCTCCTCTGAACCGGAAACCGAAAGCGGGGCGTTCTGTGCCCGTATTCATCACGAACGTGAACTGAACAGGGCCATCCGCCTGCACCTGTTCAGTAATGCCAGCCATCTGACGCCGGGCATGGTGCTGGAGACCGGTGACAGTGATGTACCGGAGCTCAAAGAGGGGATGGTGATTACACTCACCACCTTCCGCGCGGCCCGCGATACCCGTCTTCATGTCTCCCTGTGGGGAATACCTTACAGTGAGCAGTTCTGCTTCCGCCCGAAAACGGTGCCACGCCCGGTGATTGCCGGGACGCTGACGGCCCGTGTGGAGAGTGAAGAGAAGAATGACCCGTATGCACACCTGGACAGCCAGGGCCGTTACCGGGTGAAACTGGACTTCAGCCGCGAAGACGCAGAGCCCGGTTATAACTACCTCTGGGTACGCCAGGCCAAACCCTGTGCCGGGGAAACATACGGCTGGCATACCCCGCTTATCACTGGTACGGAAGTCGGTATCGCCTTTGACGGTGGTGACCCGGACCGCCCGTATATCGCCCATGCCTTTCATGACTCAGAGCATGCCGATGTGGTTACCCGGGACAACCGCAGCCAGAACATCCTGCGCACCGCCGGGGATAATGAACTGCGGATGGAAGACCAGCGTCAGGCAGAGCATATTGCGCTGAGTACGCCGTTTGGTGGCACCGCCCTGAACCAGGGGCATATCGTGGATATGCAGAACGACGTTCGCGGCACCGGATTTGAGCTGCGCACCGATGAGTTCGGGGTTATCCGTGTGGCAAAAGGGCTGCTGGTCACCGCCGACGGGAAAACGCGCGGGGAAGGTGAGGTGCTGGATATGGACGCGGCGCTGAAAGAAATTGAGGCGGTGAACCAGCAAATCGCGGAGCTGGCCAGAGCCACCCGCCAGGCGAAAGCCCTGGAAGCGGACATCGCCAGTCAACAGTCGATGTTCAGCACCCGCCTGAAAACCCTCAATGAAATGCTTCACTTCTCCGCCCCGGAAGGGCTGGCGTTTACCAGTGGTGAACATCTGCAGCTGACCGCAGCGGACAATATCGCCCTGAATGCGGGCGGTGACATCAGTATGGGAGCTGAAGGGCATATCACCGGACTGGCAGGCGACAGCGTGGGAATATTTGCCCAACATGGCAAGCTGAGCCTGATTTCGGCTCAGGGGCCCGTACAGTTTCAGGCGCAGAACGGGGTGATGCATCTGAGCGCAGAGCAGAAACTGACCCTTATCTCCGCCAAAGAGATGTTGCTGGCCGGTAAAAAGCGAATACGTCTGGTCGGCGGTGGGAGTTCCCTCATCATTGAGCAGGGGCAGATTAAATATGAGACGGCGGGGACCTATACCCGCAAGGCCAGCCGGCTTGACACAGAAGGTGGGGCTTCGCAGACGGTAAAAGTGCCCTATCTACCGGGGAAGGGAGAGAACGACCTCGCTCTGAACTTCTTTGACGGGCAGGAGGCTATCCCGAAAGCACCTTATACCCTTCGTTTCGAAGGGGGAAGCGAACTCGCGGGCGTACTGGATGAACAGGGATATGCCCTGCACAAAAATATGCCGTTTGAGTCTGCGACCGTGACTTACCAGCTCCCGCCACCTGAGCCGGAAAAACCGTGGACACCGTGGGATTTACTGCTGGAAAAAACCAGTATCAGGGAGGGATAAAATGATAGATCAGGAACTTCAGCACGCACTGGCTTTCTACCAGCCCCCGCCACAAAGCTGGTATGACGAACTGGCCGATAAGGCGAAAGCGTCCGGGCAATGGTTGTGGGAAACGCTTCAGGGCGACTTTAACGAACAGCAGACGACCGGGCAGATTGTGACCGGAACGATTATCTCGATGATCCCTCTGGTGGATCAGGTCTGCGATGTACGCGACCTTATCGCCAACTGCAAAAAAATAAAAGAAAATGACACTGAGATATGGCCGTGGGTGTGTCTTGGTCTGACGCTGGTTGGCTGCTTTCCGACGCTGGGGTCTCTGGTGAAAGGCAGTGCGAAGGTGATGTTTTTGTCAATCCGTAAAGCCCACTTCAATGAACTGAGCAAGGCCGGTAATTACAACCGTCTGCTTGACGGGAGTATCACGCAACTTAACCGTTTTCTGGATACCCCTACGGTGCGTGGCACGCTGCGAACGCTCCGGATTTACAATCCCTATCATTATCTGGCAGGCAAAATTGATGAACTGAAAAAGATGCTCAGTACATCTGCGTTGCTTGAGGTGATGGACAAACTGATGAAGGTGACGCGCAGTCTGTTCGATACCGTAACCCGTTGGGGACCCTCCAGCCTGCAACGTCCTGTCGCTGCACTGTGGGAAACGCTGGTCTCTGTGCGCAGCAAGGCAAATGCTATGCTGGCGAAAGCCCTGAAACCACTGAACGGCATTCTGGAGCGGCTGGCAAATCGCCTCAGAGTTGAAGGGGACAATGCGTTTCGTGCTCATGTTGGTGATAACGTTCACCTTTATGGTGCAACCCGCGCCAGTGAAGAACTGGCATTTTTCAAACGAGAAAAGCCAGACTGGGTGGATCTGGAGGCAAAAGAGCCTAAATACGAAGCGCTGGATAAGTTCAATTTTAAAGATAAAGTTGTAGCTGGCTGGCCGGATATCAGTGAAACCAGCAAAAACCCGATACTGAAGAATAAATTTGATACTTTCGACAACTCCATGCGAGCGGTTGAAATCCCGCCAGGTACTGTTCTCTATCGTGTAGTAGACCCTTCTTCAGGGGATAACAATATCTGCTGGATGCGTAAATCTGAATTTGACAAGCTGACCAGCAAAAGTGAATGGCGACGCAGGTTTGCGGTATGGAAAAAATGGAATGAGAACGGGGAGTATGTGACTTATACCGTTCCTCCAGGACAACCACTGAAGGTCTGGGAGGGACGTGCGGGTACCCAGATTAACCGTGAGGCTCCAGAATATTCCCTGGAAGGCGGAGCTGTACAAATTGTTCTCGACCCATCACAACTGAAAAAAGAGTACACCGGACCGCGGCAGAAAACAGGCTGGGGATATGGCGATGCGGCTAACGATCCTGTTTATCCGTATCAGGGATTGCCAAAACTGGAAAACACCCATAACTGGTACGAACCAAAGGACAAAAACTAATGGCCATCTTACATCCTCAGGAATGTTATTTACTTGAGAATTTTATTTCTCCTGAACATTATGCTGCCACGCGTGATGCAATTATTGCTTATATCGATGCTCATGAGGCGGCTTTTGCGCGCTATTTGCGAGAGATGCCGTTGAACAGCCGTAAACTGCCTTTGTGGCAGCAGGCTGATGTGGTGTGGGGGAATCGTGTTTTACCCAATATTCGTTCCGCCAGAGAGCGTTATACCGAAGCTTTTATTCTTCGCACCCATAATGATATCAAGGCATTTAACATCGGTCATACCATGAGTGATATCAACAAAGGCATTACTGAATGCTGGGATGGGTGGATGACGCGGGATGAAATCGAAACAATATCTGAACTTCAAGGCATCGCAACAATTCTGGACAGGCAGTTGTCTGCCACAATTAGAGGTTCCTGGAATGAAGGGCGTTTAACCTACGATGGTGAAAACGCTTATACCTCGAATGATCTCCCTTTACAGATTCCCCAATACGAACTTGATACATCTGTTCGTATCGAATTAGGCGAAAACCCTGTGCAAACAGGAATTTATTTGCCCGACATTGATTTTGCCCCAGCCCGGTTTATACCTGCTGATTATGGGCAGCCTGCATCGGCACGACAAGGAGTGCAGCGAAGCGATTATATTACTAAGGACGGCGAGAGGATCTATAGCTGGGATGACTCTGAATGGGCTAAAACAGGCTGGACGCTGATTCGTCGTATCGAAGGTGAATTTATTGATGTTCCACCAGAAGGTTTTTTCCCTGAAGGCAAGCCTGAAGAATTATACAACTGGCCGCAGAGAGAAAAAGATCTACTGAAGGAAACAGGAGTACGCATCACGTGCTGGAGTGGCGATGTTTCACCATTCGATGGTCGCTGGGCGGCTATTGTTAATGGCACAACACAGTATACCCGTACCCACACCGGACAGGTCATGCCGGAGTTTGAAGATAAGGACGGCAAAATGCATCGTGCCCGTTGGTCACTTCTGGAGAGGGATGACAACGGCAACGTCTTTATAATCAAGCCGGATGGGGCAAACTGATGACGTCAAGAAATACGCCTTCTTTGTACGAGATGCTTTGCGGTAACTTTGCCGGTGATCTCGATCTTCATCAGGTCAGTGAAGAAAGTCAGGTCATCCTGTCTGTGCTGGATAACATGCAGCGCATTCTTAATTGTCGTGCCGGCACGCTGGCACATATACCCGATTACGGGCTACCGGATATGACCACCATTCTGCAGGGCCTGCCCGGCACGGCACACAAGCTGATGTCCACACTCTCCGGCGTGTTGCTGAAATATGAACCGCGCCTGAGCTCCATTGAGGTGGTACTGCTTGAGCAGGCGGTCCCGGGAGAACTGCGCTATGCCATCGATGCGGAGCTCAGTGGGGTGGGTCTGGTTCGCTACGGTACGGAATTTATGCCAGAAGGACGGGTGCTCATCCGTCACCTTCGTCAGCAGAATTTCCTGGATAGCAACCACCGACTGTAAAGAACCAGTATCCCTTCACATACACGCAAAGAATCTATGTCAGCAAAAGAACAATTTCTGAAAAAACTTCAGTCGATGCAGGCACCCGCAGGATGTTTTAAAAACCAGGCGCAGGCTGATATCGCTGAGTTTCGCCAGTCGATGGTGCAGTTACAGGACAATATTGGTGAGTGGCTGGAAGGCACCGGCATTGAAATCCGGAGCTTTACGGTTTCCCTGAATGAGCTGCTGATCTCAGAGGGCGCATTTACTCTCACCGGGGTGGCTTTATGTTATGGCAACAGAATCATTAAATTTACGCCGGCGTTTTTGTACGGACAGAGCGTGACCGGATGTGTGGATGTCACGCTATACCACGGGGTGAAACCACAGTTGATTTACCGTCTGTTCATGCGCTCCAGTGACGGACCGTTCTGGACATACAGTATTCATGAAGGCCAGGCAGGGCACCGGCGTCCTTTTGACGAAGAAACCTTTTTTTCGATGATTGGCTGCCTGTTAGCCTGAGTTATTGACCTCAAAACAACACAGATAGTCTCTTTAATTCATTTGTTGTTAATACAGGGAACAATTATGAAATACAAGCTAGAAACACAAGAAGATGGTACTCAGATTTTATATTACACCGGTAGTAAATCTTTTATTTATCCAGATGGCCGTGTGAAAACGATAATGGATGCCGGACATGAAATAGAAATGATGGGTAACAATGTTGAATTTACTATAAACTGGGATGTGCTGAAATATGTGGGGGTGCACAACCTCAATGAAGTTAAGGGGATTACGAAAGTAATTGATGGGGAACTGTCTAAAACAACGGTGGTTTTTAATAACGACGCGTTATTCATTTGTTGGCATGACCAACTCGGGATGCCGGTTAATATCCACTGTGAAGGTGGGACCTGTTTATCATTTAATACAGAGGGTGATGAGCTAACGGCGAAACAGCCACAGAGTAGTAAGGATGTTGTGAGTCATTAGCAGGCGAATTCCTCCGGGTTCTGTAACTCTGAAGCGGATTAACGCAATGAGTTGATTTCGTATCAACCCATCAATCATGGCAGTCGCAAGAATGCTGCTTTAATTATCAGGGACGATACCCTGCCTTGTAATCACCCGTGACAAATCTGTACAGGATCCCCTGAAAATGCTTCATTTTGTCGCCCTGCTCTGGAAGTTCAGCAAATCTGTTACTCCCGGTACCGCTTTGCGGTATAACAGCCGGATTGAAAGATTATGCTGGTATTCCTTAACAGCAGGGTGTGGCCCCCGGGGCCTGTGCATCCGGTCGAGTAATGTGAGTGACCGGCCTGGGACGTTGCCAGGTCAGAACTGAGATATGGGTGCAGGTGTTGTTTTCGATCTGAATCCGGTACTTCTACTGTAATGAGTACCGCAATTTGAACGCTCATTTCTCTGTCATCGGCCACTGCATATTTATCTGGCGAAATGTTCTATAGCAGGTGGGGGGCAGATCTCAAAAATAAATCATGGATAAACAAATGAAAATAATAGGGTTCCTTCTGGTGCTTAGTGTGATTTTTAGCCTGCCGGTTGAAGCAGCCCGTGGAAGACAGCCATGCTCGGGCTCAAAAGGCGGAATATCACATTGTACTTCTGATGGTTATTTTGTCTGTAATGACGGGAGTCTGAGCCAGTCGAAACGATTCTGTTCCGGGTATGGTTCCTCAGACGCCAGCAATCGGGTAAAACCGCCCACTTCCACCCGCAAAACGCAGACGAAAAAGGTGACAGTGGCGAAAAAGCAGAAACAGCAACCCGTTGCAGAAAATGACGAGCCGGTCAGTACCCAACCCCGACAGCCCACATGCGCTCCCCTCTATATGGCCAGTAAGCCCGGGTACACCCATTTACCGATTTGTTCAGGAAATCAGTATTAATACGATATGGCGAAGTATCCTTGCCCGTTGTACAGATTAGAGAGTCAGGATTAAAAGAAGAAAGGGAAGAGATAAAACATGGCACGAAGAAAAAAATATGACAATGTTGCGGGTATTATTCTGGTTATTATTGGCGTCATTGCCTGGGGCATTTATGTCGCGGTAAGAGCATTAATCAATCTTAATGAGCGATTTATTGAATATGTTTCTAATCCGGCTGGTGTTATCGGTCTGTTCTTCGGTTTACTGATAGCCGTTGCGCTGATAATGCGGGTTTTCATTTACCGGGGTTTCCGGAAGAAAACAGCAGAACTCGAACAGGCCATGTTGGACCAGGCGCAGAAAGAGAAAGCCTTTGACGAAACGGTCAGTGCTGAAGTGGCTCGCGGTCTGTATCCGGAAAAGAAACAGCTTTCCGGCCAGTGGGATGACTTTCACAATGCCAGAAATAAAGCCTCCCGGGCACTGCAGCGTATTGTAGATTCCGCGTATAAATTTAAGGTGAAAACCCTGCTTTCCGGTACCACGGTAAATAACTGGCAAAGCAAGTACGACCAGCTCAGGAAGGAGAGAGGGGCTTACGCGGCCATCAGCGAGAAAATCACCTTTCTGGAACTGGAAGATAATGCCGACTGGGAAGGCGTAAAACAGCAGTTTCTGGATAAGGTCGCCCTGCTGGAAAAAGCGCAGGAAGAAAAAGAATACCAGGCTGAGCTCAAGCGTCAGATGCGGGAAGAAAAACAGCGGCAGGATGAACTGGACCAGCAGCAGCGCGAGGCGGAAGAGGAAGAGCAACGCCTTGCTGAGCAGCAGCGTTTACTGGAAGAAGCCCTGCTCGCCGCTGAAGGTGCTCACCGGGAAGAACTGGAAAGACAGCGTCTGGAGCTGGAGCAGAAAATCCAGGACGTGCATCAGCAGTATGAGCGCGCCAAATCCATGGCCCAGCTCACGAAACAGGGACATGTGTATGTGATTTCGAATATTGGCTCTTTCGGTGAAAACGTCTTTAAAATCGGCATGACCAGACGACTGGAACCGATGGATCGCGTGAAGGAATTAAGCGGGGCAGCCGTGCCGTTTGATTTTGACGTCCACGCCATGATTTCCTGCGATGACGCTCCTGCGCTTGAAAAGACACTTCACGACCATCTTGAAAGCTACCGGATTAACCGGGTTAACCTGCGTAAGGAGTTTTTCCGGGTCGAGCTCAGCAGAATTATTGATGAGGTGGAGCGTCACCATGGGCAGGTTGAATATATTGCTGACCCGGTGGCGCTACAGTATCTGCAGAGTCTCGAATATGCAGAAAGCGAAGCCGCATAAGCAATAACTTTCAATCGCTCCTTATACGTCAAATGGACAACTGGCCATGAATGACATCAACCCACGAAGAATCAAAACTGGTGGCGACCCCAGGGCGCTGCCGGACTATGCCGCCCTGCGTGATGAACTGAGTAAGCTGACCCATCCGGCACGTCCGGATGTTAACTGGCAGTATGTCGAAAAACGGTGTCTCTCACTGTTTGAGCAGAACGGTGTAGAACTGCAAATGGCAGCCTGGTATACGCTTGCGCGTACGCAACTGGCCGGTTTATTCGGCCTAAATGAAGGGCTGGCGATACTCGAAGCACTGATAAGCCATCAGTGGGGCGCACTCTGGCCGCAGTCGGTCCATGCCCGTATGGAAATCCTCAGTAGTCTGAGCCAGCGTCTGCAGCAACGAATGCGCTCGCTCCCGCTGAATTACAGCGACCTCAGCCAGTTGTATCGGGCAGAGCAATTGCTCACCAGCCTGGGGGAAGTATTGCAGCGTCTGGAGCTTAAGCACCTGAGCCAGCTTGATACGTTGCGTACTCTGATGCACAACAGTGCTGTCAGGCTGGAAAACAGTGATGGAATAACCAGCACCAGGTCAAACATTCAGCCTGGTATTGTGTTGCCTGCCTCCGTGATGAATGAGGCTACAGCATCCGCGAGGGACCTTACTGGTAGCCCTGCTGAAGATACGCCAGAGAGTGCTGTGAAGTGGGTTTACGTTGCGCAGCCGGAACCGCAGCCGAATGTGGAAGTGCTGGCAGCGGTGCCTACTCCGGTAAAAAAATGGAAATCTTTCACTGCCGGGATGTGTACCATGTTGGTGATAAGCGCTGTCGCAGAGTGGGGTTGGCAGTTGCTTCACCAGCTTGACCCGCTACAGGCCCAGCTAGTAGTCTCACTGACACCATTACCTGCACTTCTCACAACTGAACAACTGGACATGTTGCGTCAGCAAACTTCGTTGCCGAAGGACCTTATCGCTCAGACACAACAGCAGCTTGACCGACTGGATAAATTACCGCCTGACTGGAATATTGACTACAGTCGACAGCTTGTGGAACAGGCTCAGTCACTGTGGCCTGAACAGGCCAGACCCCTGATACAACAGTGGCGGCAACAACTTAGTGCTGCCTCATTGCCGACGGAACAGCTGAATGGCTGGCATCAGGGAATGATGACGCTACAGAAACTGAGTGAAAGGTTGAACGGATTGGATGAGCAGAAAGGGAAATACATGACGGTCAGCGAACTGAAGTCTGTTGTATTTTCCATTCGGCAGTCTTTTAACCAGTCCATGCCGGCTGAAGAGCAACTGCGAGTATTGTCAGAAAATCCTGCTGGAGTACCTTTGCCTGCCGCTGCGAGGTCTCAACTGGAGGTGCATCTGAAACAACTGGCTGCCCGCTATGCTGAAATAAAACAGAATGCATCAGAGTAAAAATGGTGCTAAGAATATGAGGTATTCAGTTTGTTACCGTAATAACCGAGCTAGATGGACAGTCAGGGATTTAACCTTTCTGGAAAATAACTATTCCTCGGCACCTGTCGCGAAGATTGCTGTACGGTTAGGACGAACGCCTGGCGCAGTAAGGCTAATGGCTAACAAGCTTGGATGCCGAAAAAAGAAAAGTGCGCCGTGGAGTGAGGCTGAAAAAGGATGTTATCCGTGACCACTACACCCGAGGTATGGATGTCAGATCCCTGAAACAACTACGTCCTGGAAGAAGTATTAGTGCGATCTTTTCAATGGCGGAGACACTGGGAGTGCAAAGTGGTCGTTTCTGGCGGGAGGTAGAACTCGATATACTTAAAGCGGACTATCCCCGGATGGGAATGTTGGTCTGCTCGTCTGCCAGGAAGAAATGCAATGTCAGTTAATAATGGCGAAAAGGCTGGGGCTGAAGAAGTCCCGTAGTAGTGAAGCTGGTTTTCGTCCCTGGAGCGATGAAGAATGGACTCTTCTGGAAAAGAATATGCATCTGAGTGTGGCTGAGCAGCAGGCAATACTGTTTCCGGACAGGACCAAAAAAACAGTGAAAAAAACGCGAGGTCGTTTGATTAAGAACATAAGAAAAAACAAGGGGGGAGCGTGACACCAAGACTATTCTTTGCTCTTGCAATCTTCTTAGGATCATATTTGCCATTAAGTATGATCCTGCTAATGCAGGATCTGGACAATAAAAAACTTAAGGGAAATATTTGTTTTAATTTCTTGACTTCAGGAACATGCCATCTTCCGCTTCAAAAACCATTCCTGTCAGTGAGTTTGTTTCTTGTTTGTTTAGCCTGCTTTGTTTTCTCATGGTTTGCTTTGAACCTTGCTAAACCCGATGGACAAAAAATAAAAATAATTGAATCAAAATATACTCCATCAGATTTAATGAATTATGTGCTTCCTTATATCGTTTCATTTATGAGCATAAGTTATATGGAGACAAATAAGTTTTTAGGGTTTGTTATATTCTTGTTGTGGCTCTTCTGGCTCTCATATAAGTCAGGTCAAATAATATTAAATCCCATGCTTATAGTCTTTAACTGGAAGATGTATGAGATATCTTATCGTTTCCCTGGGAGCAATGATATCTTTTCTGGAGTTGTATTAGCCAACACAGATGTTAATCCAAATTCAGATTATGAGTACGAAACAATACAATCTGTTATAGTCATTTGTGGAGAGAATGATGATGCTTGAGAATTTACAGGGCTTTGATCTTCAAACGGCCGAGTTATCGGTCTGGGTATTCAGGAAAAAATCCCTGAAAGGGCAGACGTCATTTACAGGGAAATGGATCCCAGTAGATCCTGAGCTTAAAACAGAATTATTAGGATTTATTCAAACAGAAAGAAGTAACTATACAGAAATCATGGATTATTCGTTGCTGGCGCAGAACAACGAAGGCAGTCTTATGCTTATTGGAACCGGGGAAACTTCGGCTGTAGATGTTACAACGGTATCTGCGAATCAAATACCAGCAAAAAAGGTAAAAGAGATTAAAGAGTTATCTAATTGTGATTTCTACTCTGTAAAATTAGTCTCCGGTGATACAGTACTACACTGTGTGAAGAAAACTGATGCATCCTGGGCGACCAAAAAGCAGGCCGGGTTGAAGTCAGTTGTTTTCAAAAATAATAAGTTGAAAATTGATAGGTCTCCACGATTTAACATTGCAAAGGATTTTGACTTTTTCATTCTTGAGGATAATGTTTACATTAAGAATAAAAAAGTATTTGAATCAGTTTTGAGTTACAAGACAGCGCATATTGATAATTTTAACGTATTAATGGATGAACCGGAATTCAGTCAGTTGCTTACCGATGCAGAGCCGTTGAAACGGTACGTTGGTAATAATGCGATGCAACTGAGAAGAGCATCTGCTATTAAAGAAAAGGGGTATTACAAGGTGCCAGAATTCATGGAGAGTTTGAGGGTAAATGCGGTGCGATTCAGACTGAATCTCCAGTTTGATGCACAGGGAAAAATTATTGCTAATGATGATTGCTGTGCGGACATTTTTCAGGCCCTACTCGACCATCGGTTACAATCCCACTTTGCGGCTCATATTTATGATGTGCCTAATGCATCAATGGTTCCATGAATATAATGCCGGAGGTAAATACTAGATTACGGGAAACGATGATGTATCCCTCCGGGATAAGGAAAAAAAGGGCCACTGATCACGAAGCGTGATGAGGCCCTTAAAGAGGATAAGACCTTTAATCAGTCATTCTGCTGATGTGATCTGCATACCATTGCATCATCTCGCGGCGGTTTTCCAGATACTGTGCGTGGTTATAGGTTCCGCGAATACTATTCTTATCCACATGAGCCAGCTGCATCTCGATCCATGCAGTATTAAAGCCCTGCTCATGCAAAATAGTACTCATAGTGTGCCGAAAGCCATGGCCTGTAGCTTTACCATCATAGCCGATACGTTTGATCACCATGTTAATACTGGCTTCACTCATCGGCTTGTTAATATTACAACGCCCTGGAAACACGAGTTGATACTGACCGGTATAAGTGCGGAGTTCCTGCAGGATCGCCAGAACCTGGTCTGACAAAGGCACCAGATGCTTACGGCGTTTCTTCATGCGGCTTTCAGGGATTGTCCATAACGCATTCTCCAGATCAAACTCTTGCCATTCCGCAGCGCGTAGTTCAATAGTACGTACTCCTGTCAGCAGCAGCAGACTGGTTGCCATACGCGTAATGCAACTGCCATGGTAATCAGCCAGACTGGCAAGAAATGCGGGTAACTCGGATGCCTGTAGGTGAGGGAAGTGCTCGGTTTTTGGTGCGGTCAGCGTACCGGTCAGTTCTGCTGCTGGATTAATCGTCGCACGTCCTGTTGCGATGGCGTAGCGGAAGATCTGATTGCAGTACTGCCTGACCTTACGTAATTTTTCCAGCGAACCACGTTTTTCAATCAGACGTAAAACCTCCAGCATCTCCAGAGGAAGGATCTCTGCGACAGGGCGTTTACCCACATAAGGGAAGATATCCTTCTCCAGCGCTTCCATAACGCTTTCTGCGTAGCTTTCCGACCATGAGATACACTTGTGCTTGTGCCACTCCATAGCGAGCACTCTGAAGGTATTAACGACGGATATCTTTTTGGCGAGTTTTTCGAGCTGCTTTTTCTCGCTTGGGTCGCCACCATCAGCAATTACCTTTCTGGCCTCATCGCGTTTTACACGTGCATCAGCCAGAGAGACTTCAGGATAAACGCCGATAGATAACTTTTTCTCTTTACCGGCTATACGGTATTTCATACGCCAGTATCGTTTTCCTGTGGTGGTCACCAGAAGAAAAAGGCCACGCTCGTCAGAGAGTTTATAGTCCTTCTCTTTAGGCTTGGCGGTCTCGACCTGCCGGGCTGTCAGTGCCATATGGGGGCCTCAATTTTCATTGAACACAAAGAGCCCCCTGAAAAGCCCCCAGATACAACTTGATTTAGAGAGAGTTGGGTTGAGGTCAGTGGAGTTCGAAATGTCAGAAAGTGACGTATGGCAGTGATTATACTTGAGTTTTGTGGAGTTTGGGAGACATACATAGAAGTGAAAGTGGTGCCCGGACTCGGAATCGAACCAAGGACACGGGGATTTTCAATCCCCTGCTCTACCGACTGAGCTATCCGGGCAACGGGGCGAATTAAACCCTAATCGGCGATGCCCGTCAACCCTAATCAAGGAAAACGGGTGTGGTTGCTTAACTTTGCGGCAATTTGCATAATTTCGCTGCGATTTTCACTGACAAATTTGCGCTCAGGTCAGTGCGCCACCTGAACGGCATTGAGCAAAGCGTAAAATATCCTCAGCCAGACGCTGAGCGGTATCGACATCCTGCTGGCTGCGTTTTACCAGCAGGCGGCTCAGGCAGCCCTCCAGCACCAGCTCCATTTGTTTGGCGACCATCGTCGGATCGTCCACTTCAAGCTTCGTCAGCAGCTCGTGCGTAAACTCATGGGCAGCACGTTTTTGCAGGTCCGCAAGCTGGTGAATAGGGTGCTCAGGGTCCGGATAAAACGTACAGGCTGCGATAAACAGGCAGCCAGGATAGCGATTGTTGCTGACGCATTCGGTGAGCGCACTGTAGCGGGCCAGCACTTTTTGCTCATTGCTCAGCTCATCGTTCAGCATCAGCTGGCGACGCCAGATATCAACCTGCTGGCTGAGATGGCGCAGCACGTCATACAGCAGCGCTTCTTTATCGGGCCAGAAGCGCGTCAGTTCATCAAGCGGCGTGGCAACCTCTTCGGCCACCATTTCCAGCGTCGTGTCAGCAATACCTTTAATCTCAAGTAATTGCAGGGCTTTCCCCAGTACGTCTTCGCGTTGCACGGCTTTGTCCTCCGTCTATCCCTTTAAAAGTGTCGTTTACCGGGCCCGTTTCTGCAAATGCGCCTGAAAGGTGGCGGCATCCATAAACCCGGCAACCCGCATGGATGGGATCTCTTTGCCTGCGGTATCGAAAAACAGAATGGTCGGCAGACCCGGAACTTGCAACTCTTTCAGCAAGGCGACGTCCTGCGCTGTGTTGCGCGTCACGTCGGCCTGCAATAAAACGCTGCTTTTTAACGCTTGTTGCACCTGTGGATCGCTAAAGGTGTATTTCTCAAACTCTTTACATGCCACGCACCAGTCTGCGTAAAGATCGAGCATCACCGGTTTGCCTTTCGCCTCGGCAAGCGCCTGGCTGAGTTCGTCCACGTTGCTGATGCGCTTGAAGTCCAGATGTGCCTGCTGCTGCGTTTGCGCAGCGCCAAATGCCCAGTCCTGCAGCGGGCGGGCGCTGACCAGCGCGGCGGCCAGCAGGATAATCTGCACCACGCGCAGCCACGGCTTATTTGCCGAAAGGCTGGTGATAAATGCCCAGCCAAAGAAGGCGATACCCAGCATCGACCACAAACGTAAGCCCCAGACGTCACCGATAATGCGCTCCAGCAGGAACACCGGCAGCGCAAGAATCACAAACCCGAAAGCAATTTTGACCTGCGCCATCCACGGACCGCTTTTCGGCAGCAGGCGGTTGCCGAAGACGGTCACCAGAATCAGCGGCAGACCCATACCCAGCGCGTACAGATAAAGCGTACCGCCGCCGAGCCACAGGTTTCCGCTCTGGGCGATGTACAGCAAAATGGCGCTCAGCGGCGCGGTGGTGCAGGGCGAGCAAATCAGCCCGGCGATGGCGCCCATCGCGAACACGCCACCTGCGGAGCCACCTTGTTGGCGGTTGCTCATCAGCGTCAGGCGCGTTTGCAGCGACGAGGGCAGCTGCAGGCTGAACAGGCCAAACATGGAGAGCGCCAGCAGAATAAAGACGGCTGACAGGCCAATGAGAACATAGGGATGCTGAAGCGCGGCCTGGAACTTCATGCCGGCCGCGGCGACCACGAGGCCCAGCGCCGTGTAGGTGAGCGCCATCCCCTGAACGTAAACGAAGGCCAACAACAGTGCCCGGCCCATGGAGAGACGTTTCTGCCCGCCAAGGACAATGCCGGAGATCAGCGGATACATCGGCAGCACGCAGGGGGTGAAGGCGATGCCGATACCGATTAGCAGCGCCCACAGGGCAGAGAAGGGGAGCTCTGAGTCAGATTCAGCATTTCTACTTTCCCCTGGGGAGAGGGAGTGACTGGCATCTGAATTGCCTTCTTTTTCCCTCTCCTGGGGGAGAGGGTCAGGGAGAGGGCGTTCGGCAGCCAAAGCCACTACAGCGCTCAGCGGCACCACTTTCGTTTCAGGCGGATAGCAGAAACCCGCTTCGGCACAGCCCTGATACGTGACCGTCAGCGTGGCGCCTTTATCAGCCTGCTTAACCGTAACGGGCAGCATCAGCCGATGGCGATAAATTTCGCTTTTGCCAAAGAATTCATCTTCATGCCACTCACCCTCCGGCATCGCCAGCGGCGACACGGATGCCTGGGCTGGCGTGATGCTGACCTGCTTACGATACAGGTAGTAGCCATCTTTTATCTGCCAGCTCAGATTGAGGTCGTGCTCATTCTGTTGAAAATCAAAAGCAAAGGCCTGATCGGCTGAGATGAAGTTTGAGCGGCCGGGTGCGTCAAATAACCCGGCGAAGGCCGATGTGCTGCACAGCAGCAGGATCAGCGTAAGGATGCGTTGAGCCATGAGAAGTAATCGTTGTCTCTGTGGGAAACGGGTAAAACCAGCAGTTCCGGGGTTTGATACGGGTGATGTGACTTCAGACAATCCAGCAGCGCCTGCTGATGAGCGGTATCGGACTTCAGCAGCATTTGCACTTCATACTCCTGCTCCAGCTTGCCTTCCCAGTAATAAAGCGATGTGGCGCCGGGCAGCAGCGTCACGCAGGCGGCGAGTTTTTCCGCCAGCACTTTGGCGGCTAGATCCTGGGCAGTGGCTTCGTCCGGGGCGGTACAGAGAACAACAACGGCGTCTGGCTGGGTCATCGGCAACCTCGTATCGGCGAAAAAAGGCACTATAGCACGATGTGGGGAGGAGACATGAACGACCCGGGCCGCTGAGCGGCCCGACTTTAAGTAATTTTACATCCCGAAAGGCGTTAAAGAGCGAAGCTGCCAATCAGGAAGCCGAAGCACACTGAGAAAATGACGCCCATGGTGCCGGGAATGAAGAACGGATGGTTAAACACGAAGCGGCCAATGCGCGTGGTGCCTGTGTCATCCATCTGTACCGCGGCGACAAGCGTCGGGTAGGTCGGCAGAATGAACAGGCCGGATACCGCAGCGAAAGAGGCTACGGCAGTCAGTGGGGAGACGTTCAGCGCCAGCGCCATCGGCATCAGGGCTTTCGCCGTCGCCGCCTGAGAATAGAGCAGGGCGGAGGCGAAGAAGAAGATCACCGCCAGAAGCCACGGATGGCCCTGAATCACGCTGCCGGCCGTCTCTTTGATCCAGTCAATGTTGTGGGAGACGAAGGTGTCGCCTAGCCAGGCCACGCCGAGAATACAGATACAGGCGCTCATGCCCGCCTTGAAGGTGCTGGAGCTCAGAATGCTGTCGGTTTCGACCTTACAGATAATCGTCGTCAGAGTGGCGACGCTCAGCATGATGATCAGAATCGCGTTAGTGGTGTTCATCAACGGTTTGGCAACCAGACCAAGGCTTGGGCTGTTAACGATGGCATAAGCCACCACGCAGACCACGCCAAGCAGGAACAGGAGCACCGACAGTTTCGCCTTCGGTTTGATCTCCATCTGGCGTTCACCGCGCAGCTCAATTAACCCTTCTTCCAGGCGCTTGAGGTACACCGGATCGTCGGAAAGCTTAGAGTTAAACAGCATGGTGACGAGGAACGACATCAGCAGCACTGCCAGCAGCGTGGACGGAATGACCACGGAGAGCAGGTGGATGTAGCTGACGCCGTGACCTTCCATCACCGAAGACATGTACACCACGGCGGCGGAAATCGGCGAAGCGGTAATCGCAATCTGCGCAGAGACCACGGCGGTTGAGAGCGGGCGGCATGGCTTAACGCCTTGCTCTTTTGCCACTTCGGCAATCACCGGCAGCGTGGCCAGCGAGATGTTGCCGGTACCGGCAAATATAGTCAGGAAGTAGGTAACGATGGGAGCCAGAATGGTGATGTATTTCGGGTTACGGCGCAGCAGTTTTTCCGTCTGATTCACGAGGTAATCCAGACCACCGGCGATTTGCATCGCGGAAATCGCTGCAATCACCGCCATGATGATGGAGATAACGTCGAACGGAATTTTGCCGGGCTCAACGCCAATGGCGGCAAGCACCAGAACGCCAAGGCCACCCGCGTAGCCAATGCCAATTCCCCCTAATCTGGCGCCGAGAAAGATCGCCGCTAATACAATGATAAGTTCGATGACTATCATGATCGCTTCCCTTGATTGTTAGATGTTGGATACTTAAATGTTATTTTTTTGATGTTCCAGAAAAGAAAAAAGGCACGTCAGCCGACGTGCCTTGCCTGATTTTAACCTGAATTATTACTGTTCGCTTTCATCGGTAAAACGCTTAGCTTTATAGGCCGGGTGCATCAGGTTCTGCGGGGAGAAGATATCGTCCAGTTCGGCCTCGGTCAGCAGGCCACGCTCCAGCACCACTTCACGCACGCTCTTGCCGGTTTCGGCACAGATTTTACCGACGATATCGCCGTTGTGGTGGCCAATGAACGGGTTCAGGTAGGTCACGATGCCGATGGAGTTATAGACGTAGCCCTCACACACTTCTTTGTTCGCGGTAATACCGTTGATGCATTTTTCCAGCAGGTTGTAGCAGGCGTTGGTGAGAATGTGGATGGATTCGAACATGGCCTGGCCAATCACTGGCTCCATCACGTTCAGCTGCAGCTGACCCGCTTCGGAGGCCATGGTGACGGTGGTGTCGTTGCCGATAACCTTGAAGCACACCTGGTTAACGACTTCCGGCACAACCGGGTTCACTTTGGCTGGCATGATAGAAGAACCCGCCTGCAGCTCCGGCAGGTTGATTTCGTTCAGGCCAGCGCGCGGGCCAGAAGAGAGCAGGCGCAGGTCATTACAGATTTTCGACAGCTTCACCGCCAGACGTTTCAGCGAGCTGTGAACCATTACATAAGCGCCGCAGTCAGAGGTTGCTTCAATCAGGTCTTCGGCAGGCACCACCGGCATGTTAGCGACTTCTGCCAGCTTCTGTACCGCCAGCTGCTGGTAGCCGTCCGGAGTGTTCAGGCGCGTACCGATGGCGGTTGCGCCGAGGTTCACTTCCAGCAGCAGTTCAGAGGTGCGCAACAGGTTCTTCGTCTCTTCGTTCAGCAGAACGTTGAACGCGTGGAATTCCTGGCCGAGGGTCATCGGCACTGCGTCCTGCAACTGAGTGCGGCCCATCTTCAGGATATCCTGGAATTCGACCGACTTGCGCTGGAAGCCGTCACCTAACTGATTGATGGCGTCAATCAGTTTCACCACGGACGCGTACACCGCGATGCGGAAGCCGGTCGGGTAGGCGTCGTTGGTGGACTGGCATTTGTTAACGTGGTCGTTCGGGTTCAGATACTGGTATTCACCTTTCTGATGGCCCATCAGTTCGAGGCCGATATTGGCCAGCACTTCGTTGGTGTTCATGTTCACGGAGGTGCCTGCGCCGCCCTGATAGACGTCAACCGGGAACTGATCCATGCATTTGCCGTTATTCAGGACTTCATCACATGCGGCAATAATGGCGTCAGCGACACCTTTTGGAATGGTGTGCAGCTCTTTGTTCGCCAGCGCGGCGGCCTTCTTCACCATCACCATACCGCGAACGAATTCGGGGATATCGCTGATTTTACTGTTGCTGATGTAGAAGTTTTCAATCGCTCTCAGAGTGTGGACGCCGTAGTACGCGTCCGCTGGAACTTCCCTGGTACCCAACAAATCTTCTTCGATACGAATGTTGTTTAACATGTGAACCTTCTTGATTAAGCTGCTAATGAATTCATCTTATACACAGGACGAGTGGAGTCTTGTCTGTTTTTTGGCCGACGATTATTTCCTTAATCGGCCCGATGCCCACGATCATATGCTGATAATAGCGAATTGCCGTAACCTGGATCACTTAAACTGCGCCGACCCGCATCCGATTTATTAATCTGTGAAATGAATCACCGCAAAAACCGTACGGGAAAAAAGCGTGATGCAGCGGATTGAAAAAGGTTTTTTTGCCTCCATCTCCTGAATACGCGAATCGCAAACCCATTCAAACCGTCGCTACGAGCGGCGGTTTTCACAGGAGAAACCAGTGCGCTGGATACCGCTGCTTGCCATCTTTTTATACGTCTACATCGAGATCTCGATTTTTATCCAGGTCGCGCATGTGCTGGGCGTTTTCCTGACGCTGATTCTGGTGATTTTCACCTCGGTCATCGGGATGTCTTTGATTCGTCATCAGGGCTTCAAAAACTTCCTGCTGATGCAGCAGAAAATGCAGGCGGGTGAAAGCCCGGCGGCGGAGATGATTAAAAGCGTATCGCTGATTATCTCTGGCCTGTTGCTGGTGATCCCGGGCTTCTTTACCGACTTCCTTGGCCTGCTTCTGCTTTTACCGCCGGTGCAAAAACACCTGACGCTGAAGCTGATGCCGCACCTGCGCTTTGCGCGCACGCCGGGTGGGGGTTTCACCTCGCCTGAGAAAGGAGGCGACACGTTTGAAGGGGAGTATCAGCGCAAGGATGAGCAGCACGAGCGCCTCGATCATAAAGACGATCGCTAAGCAGATGAAAGGCCCGGAACTTCCGGGCCTTTTGCTTCTGAAAGCTTCGTTTCGTGAATTAAGGCCAATTCTGAAGATTTTTTTGATGTGCCCCCCTTGAAGGAAAAATTCCCATCCCCATCTCTCTCGTCACTAGCCGGTAAACCACAGCGGCCCGGCGTCATCCATAACTGATAATGACTTTCTCAAAGGAGAGCTATCAATGAGTATTCGTCCGTTACATGATCGTGTGATCGTCAAACGTAAAGAAGTTGAATCCAAATCTGCAGGCGGCATCGTTCTGACCGGTTCCGCTGCGGGTAAATCAACTCGTGGCGAAATCATCGCTGTCGGTAAAGGTCGCATTCTGGATAACGGCTCTGTGCAGCCGCTGGACGTAAAAGTGGGCGACATCGTGATTTTCAACGACGGCTACGGCGTGAAGTCCGAGAAAATCGACAACGAAGAAGTGCTGATCATGTCCGAAAGCGACATCCTGGCAATTGTTGAAGCGTAATTCATTCGCACACTGACAAACGAATTTAAGGGAAAGAACAATGGCAGCTAAAGACGTAAAATTCGGTAACGACGCTCGTGTGAAAATGCTGCGCGGCGTAAACGTACTGGCAGATGCAGTGAAAGTGACCCTGGGCCCGAAAGGCCGTAACGTGGTTCTGGATAAATCTTTCGGTGCACCGACCATCACCAAAGATGGCGTATCCGTAGCGCGTGAAATCGAGCTGGAAGACAAGTTCGAAAACATGGGCGCACAGATGGTGAAAGAAGTGGCCTCTAAAGCGAACGACGCTGCGGGCGACGGCACCACCACCGCAACCGTACTGGCGCAGGCCATCATCACTGAAGGCCTGAAAGCCGTTGCTGCGGGCATGAACCCAATGGACCTGAAACGTGGTATCGACAAAGCTGTCGCTGCTGCGGTTGAAGAACTGAAAACCCTGTCCGTACCTTGCTCTGACTCCAAAGCTATCGCTCAGGTAGGTACCATCTCCGCTAACTCCGACGAAACCGTAGGTAAACTCATTGCTGAAGCAATGGACAAAGTCGGTAAAGAAGGCGTGATCACCGTTGAAGACGGCACCGGCCTGCAGGACGAGCTGGACGTGGTTGAAGGTATGCAGTTCGACCGCGGTTATCTCTCTCCGTACTTCATCAACAAGCCTGAAACTGGCGCAGTTGAGCTGGAAAGCCCGTTCATCCTGCTGGCAGACAAAAAAGTCTCCAACATCCGCGAAATGCTGCCCGTGCTGGAAGCCGTTGCGAAAGCAGGCAAGCCGCTGGTTATCATCGCTGAAGACGTTGAAGGCGAAGCGCTGGCGACCCTGGTGGTTAACACCATGCGTGGCATCGTGAAAGTCGCTGCGGTTAAAGCACCAGGCTTTGGCGACCGTCGTAAAGCTATGCTGCAGGACATCGCAACCCTGACTGGTGGTACCGTTATCTCTGAAGAGATCGGTATGGAGCTGGAAAAAGCGACCCTGGAAGATCTGGGTCAGGCTAAGCGCGTTGTGATCAACAAAGACACCACCACCATCATCGATGGCGTGGGTGAAGAAGCTTCCATTCAGGGTCGTGTGACTCAGATTCGCCAGCAGATCGAAGAAGCGACTTCTGACTACGATCGTGAAAAACTGCAGGAACGCGTAGCGAAACTGGCTGGCGGCGTAGCCGTTATCAAAGTGGGCGCGGCAACTGAAGTTGAAATGAAAGAGAAGAAAGCGCGCGTTGAAGATGCCCTGCACGCAACCCGTGCTGCGGTAGAAGAAGGCGTGGTTGCCGGTGGTGGCGTAGCGCTGATTCGCGTGGCTTCTAAGCTCGGCGAACTGCGTGGTATCAACGAAGATCAGAACGTGGGTATCAAAGTTGCGCTGCGCGCGATGGAAGCTCCGCTGCGTCAGATCGTGCTGAACTGCGGTGAAGAGCCATCCGTTGTGGCGAACACCGTTAAAGGCGGCGACGGTAACTACGGTTACAACGCAGCGACCGAAGAGTACGGCAACATGATCGACATGGGTATTCTGGATCCAACCAAAGTGACTCGTTCTGCTCTGCAGTACGCGGCATCCGTGGCGGGTCTGATGATCACCACCGAGTGCATGGTTACCGACCTGCCAAAAGGCGACGCACCTGACTTAGGCGCAGCCGGCATGGGTGGCATGGGCGGTATGGGCGGCATGATGTAATTTAATCTTCATTCTTCAAGCCGCAGATGCGTTGACTGCGTGAGTTCACCCCGGTCACTTACTTAAGTAAGCTTTCGGGGATTCACCCACTTGTCGCCTTTCTGCAACTTGAATTATTCGATTAAATAAACATTTCGCAAAAAATAGAAAACCCCTGTGGCAGAACATGCCCCGGGGGTTTTTCTTTTGGTCATCTTTTTAGTATAACGTTCACTCGGACAAGTTGTGTCCAGCCCACTAATAACGAGGAATAACATGCGCGTAAAAGTCTGTGCAGGGATCGTCGGTGCCGCTTTAATGCTGGCAGGCTGCAGTTCCAGCAATGAACTGACCGCAGGCGGGCAAAACGTTCGCTTTGTTGAAGATAAGCCGGGCACCGAATGCCATCTGATTGGCTCCGCAACGGGCAAGCAGAGCAACTGGCTTTCTGGCCAGCGCGGTGAAGAGGGCGGTTCAATGCGTGGTGCGGCGAATGCGCTGCGCAACCAGGCGGCGGAAATGGGCGGCAACGTGATTTACGGCGTCAGCAGCCCGACTCAGGGAATGCTTTCCAGCTTCGTCCCGACCGACAGCGAAATGATCGGCCAGGTCTATAAGTGCCCGAACTGAGTCACTTTATGTGATGAATGCGCCCTCCATCGTGAGGGCGTTTTATTATCTGCGATCTATTGGGTTCAGCTCTGTCGCAGCTGCAAATCCAGCGGCGTTTTGCTTGGTTCACCGCCAATTTCACGGGCCAGTTTTGGCACCATGTAGCCCGAAACCAGCGTCAGCAGTTCGCGCATAATCGTTCGCGCTTCGTCATCGCTCACCATGAAATGCGCCGCACCCTGCACCTTATCCAGCACGTGCAGGTAGTAGGGCATAACGCCGGCATCAAATAAAGCATTGCTAAGGTTAGCCAGCGTTAGCGCATTGTCGTTCACGCCGCGCAGCAGCACGCTCTGATTCAGCAGCGTTACGCCCGCTATTTTCAGTTTGTGCATTGCCTGGCGGAAGTTATCGTCAATTTCCTGGGCGTGGTTGATGTGGTTTACCAGCAGGATTTGCAGAGAGGAGCGCGAAAAGCGTTCCGCCAGCGTATCCGTAATGCGCGCCGGGATAACGATCGGCAAACGGCTGTGAATACGCAGGCGTTTGATGTGCGGGATGGCCTCAAGCGCGTTGAGCAGCCAGTCCAGCTCATGGTCTTTGGCCATCAACGGATCGCCGCCGGAGAAGATAATCTCATCCAGTTCCGGGTGAGCGCTGATATAGTCCAGCGCCGCCTGCCAGTTGCGTTTGTTGCCCTGATTCTCAGCATACGGGAAATGGCGGCGGAAGCAGTAGCGGCAGTTGACCGCACAGCCGCCCTTCACCAGCAGCAGCGCCCGGTTACGGTATTTATGCAGCAGGCCTGGCACCACGCTGTTCTGCTCTTCCAGCGGGTCGGTGCTGAATCCAGGGGCTGCAACAAACTCCTGCTGAGCGGTCACCACCTGCAATAGCAGCGGGTCATTCGGATTGCCTTTTTGCATACGCGCGGCAAACGCCCGCGGGACACGCAGCGGGAATAAACGCTTAGCGTCGCGTCCGGCGAACAAATTTTCATCAGCGTCTACATTTAAGAGACGTAACAGCTCATCGGGATCGGTGATTACATCGGCAAGTTGCGATAACCAATCTTCTCTGGATGGGGTGTTTAGGGTTACAATATGCGCCATTTTGTGGCTTAGCTACCAGTTAACAAATTTAGAGGGCCTTATGGCGACTTATTCTAGCAACGATTTCCGTGCCGGTCTTAAAATCATGATGGATGGCGAACCGTACGCGGTCGAATCCAGCGAATTCGTAAAACCGGGCAAAGGCCAGGCGTTCGCACGCGTTAAGCTGCGCCGTCTGCTGACCGGCACCCGCGTTGAGAAAACCTTCAAATCCACCGACTCCGCCGAAGGCGCAGACGTTGTGGACATGAACCTGACTTACCTCTACAACGACGGTGAGTTCTGGCACTTCATGAACAACGAAACCTTCGAGCAGCTGGCTGCCGATGAGAAAGCGGTTGGCGATAACGCTAAATGGCTGCTGGACCAGGCTGAGTGCATCGTGACCCTGTGGGACGGTCGCCCAATCGCCGTGACGCCGCCAAACTTCGTTGAGCTGGAAATCGTTGAAACCGATCCAGGCCTGAAAGGTGATACCGCAGGTACCGGCGGCAAGCCAGCGACCCTGAGCACCGGCGCCGTGGTTAAAGTTCCTCTGTTCGTTCAGATTGGCGAAGTGATCAAAGTTGACACCCGCTCTGGTGAATACGTTTCTCGCGTGAAGTAATTCATGCTATAAAAAATCGGCACGGCGTTCGCTGTGTCGATTTTTTTTCAGGGGCAGGGATGATGAACCGTTTAGTCAAACTTTTCTTTGTACTGCTGTTAGGCGGAACGCTGCTTTCCGGCTGCAACACCTTTCGTGGTTTTGGTCAGGATGTCGAACATCTGGGGAACTCTATTTCCCACGCGGCCAGTAAATAATCTCCCATCGTCTTAAAAAATGTGCCTTTTCCGTCCATCTGTGGGGATCTTGTCTATGCTTATGTTGCTACAGCACAAATACTCACTGGCAATAAAAGGATGAGATCATGATTAAGAAGACAATTGCTGCGTTTTTTACTCTCCTGGTACTTTCGTCCGTGCTTTCCGGTTGTAATACGACGAAGGGCGTTGGAGAAGACATTTCCAGTGGCGGCCAGGCTATTTCAGGTGCTGCGACTAAAGCTCAGAACTAAGCTGTTCGGTACGGCTTTGCGGCCGTACCGCTATTCAACACTCTTGGCTGACGGGATAAATGGCGAAAAGCGATTTTCGACTTTCAGCTTCATGCGAATATTACATTTATAGGTATAGACAGTTTTTCCGGTAATCTGCATTTCGCTGGCAATCGCCTGATTGCTGACGCCTTCCATCCACAGCGACAATACTTTTTCTTCCTGACGTGTTAACAGCGGTGTGGCGATAGGTGCTGGGTGAGTTTTAGGCCAACTGTACAAAGCGGTCAGGACTTGATGCCTCAATTTTTCGATTGGCGCGTTTTTGGCGACTTCTTCACCGACGTTTTTAAAAGTCAGCGGCTCGCTCTGGAGGCGTATCAAGCGCGAGCGCTGTTCGCAGACGGCGAGGAGCGCGGGAAGAAAATGTGATTGCTTAAGATCGTGCTGGAAGGCGGCGAAATCGGCTATCACCAGATGCGGCTGCCAGCTTTCAATATGCGCTTTCGCCAGAAGCAGGCTATTTAGTGGAGTGACTAAAAATGACGTGGAACCGCCATTGATCTGCTGTAACCATGCCTCAAGTCCGAGGCGGGTGAAACTGCAGCGATCAATAATCAGGATTTTATACATGCTGGGTTGATGAGCACTTCATAGTTGTGGGGCAATACACCATGAAGCCATCATAAAGAAGGTTACGTGCAGATAAAAAGGCGATTTCCGCATTGAAATGCGCCCAATTCACCTCATCATCGTGGAAAGGCGACTTAACCTAAATCCCTTGCATCCCCAAAAAGTGCGGCTAGAATAAAGACTCTTCACGACCTTGCGGGACGACCCGTAAGCGTATCTCAAAAGCCGGGGACGACCCCATCATGGAGTCAAATATGTCCTGGTTAATTCTGGTTGTTGCCGGTTTACTCGAAGTTGTCTGGGCCGTTGGCCTGAAATATACCCACGGTTTTACCCGTCTGGTGCCTAGCGTGATCACAGCCACGGCAATGATTGCCAGCATCGCGCTGCTTTCATGGGCGATGAAAACCCTGCCGGTCGGTACGGCTTATGCCATCTGGACTGGTATCGGCGCGGTCGGTGCCGCCATTACCGGTATTCTGTTGCTCGGTGAATCGGCAAGCCTGGCGCGTATTTTCAGCCTCGTGCTGATCGTCTGCGGCATTATCGGCCTGAAGCTCAGCACGCACTAATAGGTCTGTTTTACCCAAATCAGCTTCTGCACGGGGAAGCCCTGCCGGGTCGCAATGTCCAGCATCTGCTGCTTCATTTCGGGAGTGATGGTCGGCGTGCGGGCGAGGATCCACAGATAATCGCGATCCGGTCCGCAGACCAGCGCGTGCCGGTACTCTTTATCCAGCGCGATCACGTTGTATCCGCCGTAGAACGGGCCAAAGAAGGAGACTTTCAGCGCGGCCCTGTCTGGTGACCCGGTGAAATAGGCTACACCGTCAGTGGATTGCCACATGCCGCGATCCGGGTTCCAGCCTTTGTTCACCACGTTAATGCTGCTATCGCTGCGCAAAGTGTAGGTGACGGTGACTTTCTCCAGACCGCTTTCAAAATTGTGGTCCAGACGGGCGATTTCGTACCAGGTACCGAGGTAGCGGTTAGTATCGAAAGGGGAAACAACGGTGACGCCGGGCGGTGGCACAGGGTTACTACAGGCAACAACCAAAAACGCAGCAGCAACAGTCGCAATGATGGGCAGCAGACGCATGGCAATGTCCTTACAGGCTTTTTTGTAAGTGTAGAACCGTGCGGGGAAAACGTGCGGCAGGCGAACAGAAATATGCCCGGCGCGTGCCGGGCATCTCAGCTTTAGATGAAAATAACACCAACAAGCGTGATCACCGTCAGGATCGCCGCCAGACCGTAGAATACCCATTTGCCGTTAGGCACATGAATCTTCAGGTCATGCATGGCGTGATGAATGCGGTGCAGACCACACCACAGCGGCAGAACGATCATCAGGAACAGGAACACGCGGCCGATGAAGCTCTGAGCGAAGGCCAGCACGCGCTCGTAGCTGAAGGCGTCATGCGGTGCCAGGCCGAGCGGCAGCAGTATACCGACCAGCAGCACCATCACCGGCGCGACTATCGCGCCCCACATGCCACCCGCACCAAACAGGCCCCAGAACACGGGCTCGTCAGAACGTTTTGGGTTTGGATTGATCATCTTGGTCTCCTTACCAGAACAGTGCGACAAACAGGACAACCACGGTGACCACGATCGTCACCCCCCACAGCGCCTTAATCACCGGCTCTGGCCCCATTTTTTCGCCTTTTACAATCACGTTTGCAGCTTTTGGCGCCAATTCGAACCAGGTTTTGGTATGCAAAAGGGCGGCGGCGAGGGTAATCAGGTTAAGGATCACCACAATTGGATTTTGCAGAAAGCCCACGTACCCTGCCCAGGATTCCGCACCGTGCTTCAGCGCGAACAGGCCGTAAATTAATACGATACTGAACCAGACCGTCGGCACTGCGGTGCCTTCACGAATCATATAGAACCGGTAGAAGGGCAGTTTTTTCCACCACGTGGAGGTCATTGGCTGCACGTAGGGTTTGCGTTTTGTCGTCATGATGCACTCCTTAGCGTGGTTTCAGGGTCGCAATAAGAAAGTCTTTCGAGCTTTCCACTTTACCCTGCTGAATGGCGGCGGCCGGGTCGACGTGCTTCGGACACACTTCCGAGCAGTAGCCGACAAATGTACAGCTCCAGACGCCATTTTTGCCGTTCAGTTGCGCCATGCGCTCCTTTTTGCCGTGGTCGCGGCTGTCTTCGTTATAACGATGTGCAAGCGTAATGGCCGCAGGGCCAATAAATTCTTTATTGAGCCCGAACTGCGGACAGGCGGCATAGCACAGGCCGCAGTTGATGCAGCCGGAGAACTGATGGTATTTCGCCATCTGCGCAGGGGTTTGCTTGTTCGGTCCCTGTTCCGGCGTGCGCGGATTGCCGATGATGTACGGCTTAATGGCTTCCAGACTTTCGATAAAGTGAGTCATGTCGACCACCAGATCGCGCTCAATCGGGAAGTTAGCCAGCGCCTCGACCTTCAGGCCTTTCTCGTAATCACGCAGGAAGGTTTTACAGGCGAGCTTCGGCACTTTGTTGACCATCATGCCGCAGGAGCCACAAATCGCCATTCGGCATGACCAGCGGTAGCTCAGGTCGGGCGCCAGGTTATCTTTGATGTAGCCGAGCGCGTCCAGCAGCGACGTTTGTTCATCGTAAGGCACTTCGTAAAACGCGCTGTGCGGGGCCGTGTCCACTTCCGGGTTGTAGCGCACGATCTCGACTTTCAGGTTTTTCATCTCAGCCATTGGTCGTCTCCTTCTTCTCAGCGGCTTCCGCTTCCGCACCGTACACGCGTTTTGCCGGCGGCAGCGTAGTGATTTTCACGTCGCTGTAGTCCAGACGCGTGGTGCCGTCTGCATCGCGGAACGCCAGCGTGTGTTTGAGGAAGTTAACGTCGTCGCGTTCGGTGCAACCTTCGTCAAGGCGCTGGTGGGCGCCGCGAGACTCTTTACGCGCCAGGGCAGAGTGCGCCATACATTCGGCAACGTTCAGTCCATGGCCCAGTTCGATGGTGTACAGCAAGTCGGTGTTGAAGACGCTGGAGGTATCGGTAATGCGCACGCGTTTGAAGCGTTCCTGCAGCTCTGCAAGCTTATCAATGGTTTTTTGCATCAGCTCCGGCGTACGGTAAATGCCGCAGCCTTCTTCCATCGACAGACCCATTTCGTCGCGGATTTTCGCCCAGCTCTCGTTGCCTTCCTGATTGACCAGCGCTTTCAGGCGTTTTTCGACATCGGCGACCTGTGCATCCAGCGCCGCGCCGTTGGCTTCACCCGCCGTTGAGGCGCGTTCCATGGCGCGTTCACCCGCCATTCGGCCGAAGACCACCAGCTCAGCCAGCGAGTTGGAGCCCAGACGGTTAGCGCCGTGCAGGCCGACAGAAGAACATTCGCCGACGGCGAACAGGCCTTTAATGCGGCTCTCACACTGCTGATCGGTTTCAATCCCGCCCATGGTGTAGTGCGCGGTCGGACGAACCGGAATCGGTTCTTTAACCGGGTCCACGCCGACGTAGGCCTTCGCCAGTTCGCAGATGAACGGCAAACGTTCGAGCAGTTTTTTCTCGCCCAGATGACGCAGGTCGAGGTACACCACGTCACCGCGCGGGGTGGAGATGGTGTTGCCTTTGCGCCATTCGTGCCAGAACGCCTGCGAAACTTTGTCGCGCGGGCCAAGCTCCATATATTTGTTTTTCGGCTCGCCAAGCGGCGTTTCCGGGCCCATGCCGTAGTCCTGCAAATAGCGGTAGCCGTCTTTGTTGACCAGAATACCGCCTTCACCGCGGCAGCCTTCGGTCATCAGAATGCCGGAGCCCGGCAGGCCAGTCGGGTGATACTGGACGAATTCCATATCGCGCAGCGGTACGCCGTGACTCAGCGCCATACCCATGCCGTCGCCGGTGACGATACCGCCGTTGGTGTTGTAGCGATACACGCGGCCCGCGCCGCCGGTCGCCATCACCACCGCGTTGGCGCGGATCTGGATTAGTTCGCCCTCCATCATGTTCATCGCTACCAGGCCGCGAGCCTGGCCGTCGTCGACCAGAATATCGAGGACGAAATGCTCGTCAAAGCGCTGGATTTGCGGGAACTGCAGGGAAGTCTGGAAGAGGGTGTGGAGCATATGGAAGCCGGTTTTATCCGCGGCAAACCAGGTACGCTCGATTTTCATCCCGCCGAAGCGGCGCACGTTAACGGATCCATCTTCGCGGCGGCTCCACGGACAACCCCACTGCTCAAGCTGGGTCATCTCGGTCGGGCAGTGGTGGACGAAGTAATCCACCACGTCCTGCTCGCAAAGCCAGTCGCCACCGGCGACGGTATCGTGAAAATGGTATTCGAAGCTGTCATGATCCTGTGCGACAGCTGCCGAACCGCCTTCTGCGGCAACGGTATGGCTACGCATTGGATAGACTTTTGAAATCAGTGCGATTTTAGCGTTGGGATTGGCCTGCGCTGCGGCAATTGCAGCGCGTAATCCCGCCCCGCCAGCGCCTATAACGGCCAGATCGGCATGAAAGGTTTGCACGACATTCCTCCAGAATTGTTGTTATTTCGTCACCCGCCTGACTAAAGGTAGTTCACCGGGTCGAACCCGGGAGATGACGAAAGCGTTTCCACTGCTCCTTTATGGGTATCGTAGTATAGCCTTATGATCTGGAGGGAAATTTGACGCGTTCGATTTTTTTGCTGATCCGCCTGCGCATTTATCATCGAAATTGATGGACTGCATCACGAAATGCGCTTTGCGGCGGAAACCCCGAATTTCACCGGGCAAAATTTGTCTCGTGTCCCGCTTGCGGGTAGACTTCGGGCCTTTGTTTGCATTCGGAGAGAGTTACCATGAGCGAAACGGCCACCTGGCAGCCGAGCGCCTCCATCCCCAATCTGTTAAAACGCGCGGCTATTATGGCGGAGATCCGCCGCTTCTTTACCGACCGCGGCGTGCTGGAGGTGGAAACGCCGTGCATGAGTCAGGCGACGGTGACCGATATTCATCTGGTGCCGTTTGAGACGCGTTTTGTCGGCCCGGGCCACTCTCAGGGTATCAATCTCTACATGATGACCAGCCCCGAATACCACATGAAGCGGCTGCTCGCTGCGGGCTGTGGCCCGGTATTCCAGCTGTGCAGAAGCTTCCGCAATGAAGAGATGGGGCGCCACCACAACCCGGAATTCACCATGCTGGAGTGGTATCGTCCGCATTACGACATGTATCGTCTGATTAACGAAGTGGACGATCTAATGCAGCAGGTGCTGGAGTGCCAGCCGGCGGAAAGCCTCTCCTATCAGCAGGCGTTCCAGCGTCATCTGGAAATCGATCCGCTGTCGGCGGATAAAGCGCTGCTGCGCGAAGCAGCGGCGAAGCTCGATCTCAGCAATATTGCCGATACGGAAGAAGACCGCGACACGCTGTTGCAGATGCTCTTTACCTTCGGCGTTGAGCCGCATATTGGCAAAGATCGCCCGACCTTTATCTACCACTTCCCGGCCAGTCAGGCTTCTCTGGCGCAAATCAGCACCGAAGATCACCGCGTGGCGGAGCGCTTTGAGGTCTATTACAAAGGCATGGAGCTGGCGAATGGTTTCCATGAGCTGACCGATGCCCGTGAGCAGCAGCAGCGCTTTGAGCAGGATAACCGAAAGCGTGCTGCGCGTGATTTACCGCAGCAGCCGATAGATGTGAACCTTCTGGAAGCATTGAAGGCAGGCCTGCCGGATTGCTCCGGCGTGGCGCTGGGCGTGGATCGTCTGGTGATGCTGGCGCTTGGCGCAGAACAAATCAGTGATGTTATCGCTTTTACGGTAGATCGTGCCTGATTTCAGGCATTGCCCGGCAGCAAGGTAAAAAGCAAAAACCCTCATCAAGAGGGTTTTTTAGTGTTTGCACCCCTCGCCCTGTGGGAGAGGGGCCGGGGGAGAGGGCATCAGGCCGCACTCCCCTGAAAATTACAAACTTCCCGCCGTACGTCTGCGCCCTGCCGACGTCATCATTCTGCCCGTCTTACGCCCGTCCAGCGTTTCCAGTCGCATCTGGAAAGGCGGGAACGGCATGTCGATTCCGTGCTCGCGGAAACCGGCGAGGATCAGCTGGTGGATCTCATGGCGAAGCGGCATACGATGGCCCATCTCGGCGGCATAGATACGCAGTTCAAAAATCTGAATACCCTGCTGCAAATCGACGAGGAACACTTCCGGCGCCGGGTTATCGATGACCAGCGAGCAGCGTTCGGCGGCGGTCATCAGGAGCTGCGTCACCTCTTCGCTGTTGGCGTCGGACGGGGCCGGAACGGTCAGCACCACGCGCGTGACGGAATCCGACAGCGACCAGTTGATAAACTGTTCCGTGATAAACGCCTTGTTCGGCACGATGATCTCTTTGCGATCCCAGTCGCTGATCGTCGTCGCTCGGGTGTTGATCTTCGTGACGCTGCCGGTCAAATCGCGGATCGTCACTGTGTCGCCGATGCGGATCGGTTTTTCAAACAGGATGATCAGGCCGGAGATAAAGTTAGCGAAGATCTCCTGCAGGCCAAAGCCGAGCCCGACGCCGAGTGCCGCCACCAGCCACTGCAGTTTTGCCCATTCGATACCAATCATCGAGAAGCCGACCAGGCCGCCGATCAGCATCAGCAGGTATTTGGTGATGGTGGTGATGGCGTAGCCGGTGCCGGGCGTCAGGCTCAGGTGTTGCAACACCGCCAGCTCCAGCAGCGCCGGGAGGTTGCGTACCAGCTGCGTCGTAATGATAAATACCAGAATCGCAATCAGCACGGCGCCGAGGGTGATTGGCTCGAGACTCTCGACGCCCTGCACCGTTGAAGTCACATCCCACAGCGAGATGTTTTCAAGGAAGCCAAACGCCGAGTGGATTTCCGACCACAGCACGATCACCGACACCAGCGCGATCAGCATCAGAATCGATCGTACCAGCCGTAGCGACTGGGCGCTTAACGTGTCGAGATCCACTTCGGCGATGTCCACTTCCGTCGCTCCTTCCAGGCTGGTGGTGTGGTAGGGATCGTCCTCACCGCGCGCACGCTGAGCGAGCATCTCGGCACGACGGTGCTTAGCGCGATCGAAAGCGATACGGCGGCGCTGAATCAGCATCCAGCGGCGGATGACGTGATAGACCACCAGCAGCAGGAACCAGATGGCGACGGAGGTCTCAAGACGGGCAAGCAGCGCCTGGGCCGTAGCCAGATAACCGACGGCGGCCGCAAGGATTGCCGCCAGGGGCGCGCCCATCAGCAAATTCCACAACATGCGGTTGATTGCGTTATCGCCGGAGCCTTCTTTATCGAGATACAGCGGGATCCCTGCGCGTTTGAGGCTGAGCGTGACCACGCCCAGCGCGCCGCAGATCAGCATAAAGCAGAGCCTGCCAAGCGATGCTGAGAATTCGCGATCGCTGAGATTATCGAACATGATCAGCGCCATAATCAGCGGCACGATGAGGCCAACGCTCATCAGGTAGTAGCGCATCGCGCGGGCAACGCGGTTCCGTGGCCAGCCGAAGTGCGCCACGAACAGACCGTTAGGGCGAGCAAAGGCGGCGCAGATCATGACCACCCACAGCAGCGGCACCGTGGCGGTGACGCCGTCCCCGATGGCCACCGCCAGCGGCCAGGGCCAGGCCTCCTGCAACCCATAGCCCAGTGTCATCCAGAGCACCGGCAGCGGTGAGGCCACCAGAATCGACCAGAAGAGCGTGCGCAGCGTCAGCCAGAAGTGATCCTGGGTGACTTTGCCCACCCGGTTGCTGGAACGTTCCAGGAAGCGGGTAAAGTGCTTGCGGGAGCTGATGCTGAAACCGACCAGGATCAGCGCCGCAAACAGCGGGACCAGCGTCTCTTTGCTGGTCAGCATCATCACTGAGGCTTTGCCGAGTTGGCTGAAGGTATCCAGCGAAATCAGGCGGCGCAGATCCTGCACAATTTCCAGCGGCCAGGCGAAGGTGATGGGGCTGACGTCTGAGGTCCAGAACAGATAGCGGTGGGTTGCTTCGTTAATTTCTTTCAGCGCATCTTCCAGCTGCCCGTTGGCGACTTTCAGCTTGGTCAGTTCGAGGATCAGCGTATCGCCGCCCTGCAGCAGGGAATTGAGTAATTCTCGCTGGGTGCGAAGCTGGGCATCCAGAATACGGGTTTCTTCTGCCGAAAGCGGCTGCCCGTTGGCCTGTCGCAGCTGCGGCTGTTTGCTGAGTAAATCTTCATAGCGCAGGCGATGTACGCGCAGCTGCGCCATTTCGGTATCAAGCTGCTGCGGCTTGGGCATTTCCGGCAGTCGGGCCACCTGCGCGCGCAGGGCTTCGCCTAACAGATTGGAGGAGCCGAGCCACTGCGACTGTTCACGCAAAGTATTGAGCGCCTGACGCACCTGCAACGTCTGATTGGTAGCCTGACGCTGCTGGGAGGCCACCAAATCCATCCGCTGAGCCTGCTGGTTTAACGCCTGGGAGAGCTCACGGTTGACGGCGAACTGCTTTACGATGTGCGGCGGCAGGTTTGCGCTGTTTTCGGCTAATAATTCGGTGCTTTCCAGCGCTTTTTCAGCTTCGCGCTGGCGCTGGCTGTTAAGCTGATTGCGCAGGCCTTGCAGATAAGTATCCAACTGCTCGCTCTGCTTTTGCGCAAGCTCAGAGCGTATACGCGCCAGCTCCTGGCGATTGTTTGCCGAAAGCTGGGCCAGCTCAAGTTCGTTCACCAGCGCCTTTAATTTGGCCGATTCTGCCTGCAAACTCAGATTTTGCGCCTGGGCCGTATTGCCCGTCGCCGTGCCGACGCGGCGTTCGACCTCATTGAGCTGACGGCGAGCATCGGTTTGCTGTTGCGGCAGCTGATTGAGGGAGTCGGCGATCTCGCGTGCGCGCTCCTGTTCCTGCTGCGCCTGACGGCTTTTTTCCAGCAGCTGGCTGCTGACCTGAAGGATCTCCTGATTCAGGGCATCCGTGGTCAGTGCCGTCGGCACCTGGCGTGGTTCATCGCTCAGGCGGGAAAGCTGCGCGCGCAGGGTTTGCGAGAGCTTAGAGAAGTTATCAATGGATTGTTGATATTGTGCGGCGCGCTCAAGAGAACCTTTTCGTTCCTCAAGCGCGTTCAGCGCAGACTGAAGCGCCTCAACGGCTTCCGGCTGGGCGGGCTTCGCCGCTTTTGCCTGTTCCAGCTCCTGGGCGATCTGTTTGGCGTCGGGGGCGCTTGCTGCGTATGCCCCCATGCTGAGGCACCAGGCCATCAGAAAAGTGATAATCAGGTGCACGTCAGCGATCCTTCTGCAATTAGCCTTCGTCTTATTTATCGTCAACCCGCGGGCTGGCGTCGTGCTCAGCGTTGATCTCTTCTTCTGCCAGCGGCGTTGCCGGAGTGGCGGAGGTCTCAGTTGAAACGGCCAGCGGCTGGCCCAGTTTGGCGACTGACAGGCTGGCCAGTTTTTCGACCAACTGAACTTTGCCCGGCGCAAACAAATTGATCACGGTGGAGCCCAGCTTGAAGCGGCCCATCTCCTGACCTTTCAGCAGCGCAACGGAGCCTTCGCTTTCGCCTGCTGGCCACGTCCAGCGCTTAATAACGCCTTCACGAGGTGGCGTGATGGTGCCAGACCAGACGGTTTCAATGTTGCCAACGATGCCTTCACGAAGTGGCGTGAGGGGACCAGCCCAGACGGTTTCAATGCTGCCAACTATGGTCGCACCGACCAGAATTTGCGCCATTGGGCCAAATTCGGTATCAAACAGGCTGATGACGCGTTCGTTGCGGGCAAACAGGTTCGGTACGTTCTGCGCGGTCAGATGGTTGACGGAGAACAGATCGCCCGGCACGTAAATCATTTCACGCAGAACGCCGTTACACGGCATGTGTACGCGATGGTAGTCGCGCGGCGAAAGGTAAGTGGTAGCAAAAGAACCGTTGCGGAACAGATCCGCCATCAGATAGTTGCCCGCCAGCAGTGCTTCCAGACTGTAGTTATGGCCTTTGGCCTGCAAAATTTTGTCGTCTTCAATTTTGCCCAGCTGGCTGATCACACCGTCGGCTGGCATTACCAGCACGTTCGGATCGGTGTCCAGCGGGCGCACGTCATCGCGCAGCGGACGTACAAAGAATTCGTTGAAGGTGCGGTAGCTGGCGGTGTCCGGCTTCTGCGCCTCTTTCATATCAACCTTGTAGTACTTCACGAACAGGTCGATCACCAGCTTCGTCAGCCAGCCCGCTCGTTTGCTTGCGCCCCAGCCTGCGAGGCGCGTAAGCCACAGTTTCGGCAGAATGTATTGAAGCGAAAGTTTGAATGAATTTAACAAGATAGCCTCCAGGCCATATTCATTGTTTCAGGCTCTCGGCGGAGCCTTTTCAAAAAAGGGGCTGATTCTAGCGACGTTCAGCTTAAATGTCAGTCGTCGGTTTCAGAAAAGCTTTTACGCGTTTTTACCTGTACCTGTTTCATGCTTTCGAGAATATGGTGATAGTTTTCAAAGCGCGTTTCGGCAATCTCACCTTTTTCCACCGCCTCACGGATGGCGCATCCCGGATCGTTATCGTGCTTGCAGTCGCGGTATTTGCAGGCGCCCAGATAGTCGTGGAATTCGACAAAGCCGTTGAAGATTTGTTCCGGTTCAAGGTGCCAAAGGCCGAATTCACGCACGCCAGGAGAGTCAATCACATCGCCGCCGTGCGGGAAGTGATACAGACGCGCAGCGGTCGTCGTGTGCTGGCCGAGGCCCGAGTTATCGGACACGTCATTAGTGAGAATTTCTTCCTGCAGGCCGAGCAGGGCGTTCAGCAGGCTGGATTTGCCCACGCCGGACTGGCCCGCAAAGATGCTGATGCGCCCGGTGAGCGCTTCTTCCAGCGGCTTGAGCCCGTCCTGAGTGCGGCTGGAGACCATCAGTACGCGATAGCCAATCTTGCGGTAGATATCCATCTGCTCGTTGACGAAAGCCAGTCCGTCGTCGTCCAGCAGATCGATTTTGTTCAGCACGATGATGGGTTCAACGCTCAGCGTTTCGCAGGCGACCAGATATCTGTCGATAATATTCAGCGACAGCTCGGGCAGAATGGCGGAGACGATCACTATCTGATCGATATTTGCGGCGATTGGTTTGACGCCGTCGTAGAAGTCCGGGCGCGTCAGCACGGAGGTGCGTTCATGAACTGCCTCAACGATGCCTTTAACGTTGACGCCTTCCGCCGCGGTTTTACCCGGACGCCAGACCACGCGGTCGCCCGTTACCAGAGAACGAATGGTGCGACGAATATTGCAGCGGTGGATGCTGCCTTCGGCGGATTCCACATCGGCATGCATGCCAAAGCGGCTGATAACAATGCCTTCAGCCGTTTCGCCAAACAGGTTGTCATCGAAATCGGGCTTCTCCGCAGTGGTTTTGAGACGGCGCTGATGGTTGGCTTTTACCCGGCGCTGCTGCCCTTTGGAGAGTTTATTTTTACTCAATCGTGCTGACTCCTGGTCGCCCCAGGGGGGCAAAACCTCTATGATACACGCTATTTTAGATGAATATAGTCACTGTCGTTGTGACGCGAGAAGGGTGGAAAATAGCATGAGTGCAAATGAAAACAACCTCATTTGGATCGATCTGGAAATGACAGGGCTCGATCCTGAGCGCGATCGCATTATCGAAATCGCCACGCTCGTGACCGATGCAAACCTCAACATTCTGGCGGAAGGGCCGACCATTGCGGTACATCAGTCCGATGCTCAGCTGGCGCTGATGGATGACTGGAACGTGCGTACGCACACCGGCAGCGGTCTGGTGGATCGCGTGAAGGCGAGCACCCAGGACGATCGCGCAGCAGAACTGGCAACTATTGAGTTTCTTAAAGAGTGGGTTCCAGCGGGCAAATCGCCCATCTGCGGTAACAGCATCGGCCAGGACCGTCGCTTCCTGTTTAAATACATGCCGGAGCTGGAGGCGTACTTCCACTACCGCTATCTCGACGTCAGCACGCTGAAGGAGCTGGCGCGTCGTTGGAAGCCAGAAATTCTCGACGGTTTTAAGAAGCAGGGCACGCATCAGGCGATGGACGACATTCGTGAGTCCGTGGCGGAGCTGGCGTACTATCGCGAGAACTTTATTAAGCTGTAACGGTGAAGGATGGCTTGCACAGGCCCGGCAAACGCAGAGCCGCCGGGCATTCGCCGTAAAAACAATCTATCTGGCGATTAATGCAGCACTTGAGCAAAAATCAAAAAAAATCGCGTGAAGGGGGGTTGCAGCAACAAGGATTTCTCGTATAATGCGCCTCCCGTAACGACAGAGAATTACGCGTTACGTCAGCAACAAATTTGCGGGAATAGCTCAGTTGGTAGAGCACGACCTTGCCAAGGTCGGGGTCGCGAGT
>NZ_DALZVG010000023.1:0-84028 GCF_032012665.1 Scandinavium sp. | reverse complement strand
CATCTTGATGGCTTCGGTTAACGCCTCAATGGCTTTATCCTGACCAAAGACCAGCATTTTCAGGCGATCGCCCAGATTTTTCAGCGTGTCGCGATCGCTTTGCGAAACGCTCTTCTCCGGAATGCGCGCAATACGCGCCACTACGGACTCGATATCCGCCACGTTGATGGTTTTTTTGCGTTTGCTGACTGGCATCAGGCGCGCACGCGCGCCCGCTTCGTCGATCACATCAATCGCCTTATCCGGCAGGTGACGATCGTTGATGTATTTCACCGCCAGCTCCACCGCCGCACGAATCGCTTTCGCGGTATAACGCACGTCGTGGTGCGCCTCGTACTTCGGCTTCAGGCCGTTGATGATCTGTACGGTTTCTTCGACGGTCGGTTCAGTAATATCGATTTTCTGGAAGCGACGCGCCAGCGCGCGGTCTTTTTCGAAAATGTTGCTGAACTCCTGATACGTCGTAGAGCCGATCACGCGAATTTTGCCGCTGGAAAGCAGCGGTTTGATCAGGTTTGCTGCATCCACCTGGCCGCCAGACGCCGCACCCGCACCGATAATGGTGTGGATCTCATCGATGAACAGAATGCTGTTGGTATCCTGCTCCAGCTGTTTCAGCAGCGCCTTGAAGCGTTTTTCAAAATCGCCGCGGTACTTGGTGCCCGCCAGCAGCGAGCCAATATCGAGCGAGTAAATGGTGCAATCAGCGATCACTTCCGGCACGTCGCCCTGCACGATACGCCAGGCGAGCCCTTCGGCAATCGCGGTTTTCCCAACGCCGGACTCACCAACCAACAACGGGTTGTTTTTACGCCTACGGCACAACACCTGAATGGCACGCTCAAGTTCCTTATCGCGGCCAATCAGCGGGTCTATGCCGCCCACGCGAGCAAGCTGGTTCAAATTGGTGGTGAAGTTTTCCATACGATCCTCCCCGCCTGCTTGCTCTTCAGTGTTCGGTTGGCTTCCGGAATCGGAAGACTGGCTCGGCTCGTCTTTACGCGTGCCGTGGGAGATGAAGTTCACCACGTCGAGGCGGCTCACTTCATGTTTACGCAGCAGATAGGCCGCCTGTGACTCCTGCTCGCTGAAGATAGCGACCAGCACGTTGGCACCGGTGACTTCGCTGCGACCGGAAGACTGAACGTGGAATACGGCACGCTGCAGTACGCGCTGGAAGCTGAGCGTCGGCTGAGTGTCGCGCTCCTCTTCGCTGGCAGGCAGTACTGGCGTGGTCTGTTCGATGAAGGCTTCGAGTTCCTGACGCAGCGCCACCAGATCCACGGAGCAGGCTTCCAGCGCTTCGCGGGCAGATGGGTTGCTGAGCAGAGCCAGCAACAGATGCTCGACGGTCATAAACTCATGACGGTGCTCGCGCGCTCTGGCGAAAGCCATGTTTAAACTGAGTTCCAGTTCTTGATTGAGCATAGGCACCTCCCCCAATTTGAATGCCTGAAATCAGGCCTGTTCCAGCGTACACAGCAGAGGATGCTCGTTCTCCTTGGCGTACTTGTTCACCATCGCAACTTTAGTTTCAGCAACTTCTGCGGTAAACACCCCGCAAATCGCCTTCCCCTGATAGTGAACCGCGAGCATCAACTGTGTGGCACGTTCTACATCATAAGAAAAGAATTTCTGTAACACGTCAATAACAAACTCCATTGGCGTGTAATCATCATTGAGCAAAATCACTTTATACATCGACGGCGGTTTTAGCGCATCGCGTACCTGGTCTTTGGTTAGCTGGTCGAAGTCCAGCCAGTCACGCGTCTTACCCATTGTCAGTGTTCATCTTCAGTTACGCTCCGGCGGGAAACGTCCCGTCACTGACCAGAGCCGGTTTACATTGAATCTACAGTAAAGCGTAGATAACTATCCTCTATTACTGCCATTCGCTATTCCTGCTATTCGCGACCTTGGTCACATTCCTTGCAATAGCGTTAACTGCTTCAAATTTTGGTGCATTTTTCACCATACTTCGCTATCTGTCGCTTGACGCGTTGCCTGATTTATCTAAATTGTACAGGCGAGAGTTGGCGAGGTTTTGAACAGCCCGTCGATTTCACCACCGGTTCTTTCCATCTGAAATAGAAGATTCTCGAAGGATGTCGATGTATGGAAATGGGTACTGTTAAGTGGTTCAACAATGCTAAAGGGTTCGGTTTTATCTGCCCTGAAGGCGGTGGCGAAGACATCTTCGCCCATTACTCGACCATCCAGATGGATGGTTACAGAACGTTAAAAGCCGGACAAGCCGTTCGGTTTGATGTCCACCAGGGACCCAAAGGCAACCACGCCAGCGTGATTGTCCCGGTTGAAGCGGAAGCCGCCGCAGTCGCGTAACGCTTTTGGTCCATTGTGACTATCCCCCACTCAAAATGCCAGTCCTGACGACTGGCATTTTTATGCCCGTTATTCGCGGGCCAGCGCGTCCACCGGGTCAAGCCTTGCGGCGTTTCTCGCTGGCAGCCAGCCAAACAGCACGCCGGTCAGCGTCGAACAGATAAACGCCATCAGCAGCGCCAGCGGTGAAAAACCAATCCCCCAGTCAGGCAGGAACAGCTGGAGCGTAAAGGCGATCATTAGCGAAAGCGAAACGCCTAACGCACCGCCTACCAGACAAACCAGCACGGCCTCAATCAAAAACTGCTGCAGCACGTCGCGGGCTCGTGCCCCCACCGCCATACGAATACCGATTTCCCGGGTGCGCTCGGTTACGGACACCAGCATGATATTCATCACTCCAATTCCGCCCACCACCAGCGAGATTATAGCCACCAGCGTTAAGAACAACTGTAGTGTATGTGTGGTCCGCTCCGCGGTTTTCAAGATGCTGTCCATATTCCAGGCAAAGAAATCTTTCTTACCGTGACGCAGCATCAGCAGCCGGGTCAGCTGCTGTTCAGCAAGCTGGCTGTCATAGCCTTCGTTAACGCGCACGGTAATGGAATTCAGCCATGACTGCCCCATAACGCGCCCGGCCATGGTGGTGTAAGGCAGCCAGACGCGCAGGATTTTACTGCTGCCAAACATGCCCTGTTTTTCATCAGCCACACCGATAATGGTAGCTGGCATATTTCCAACAAGGATGATTTCCCCTACCACGCTGGCTTTGTGCGGGAAAAGCTGGCGGCGGGTATTGCCGTCGAGCACCACCACTTGCGCACGGCTGTTAAGCTGTACGTCGTTAAAGGTATTCCCTTCGCTGAAGGTCATGCCGTAGACGTTGAAATACTGCGCGCCCACTCCTTCCACACTTGCCGACACATCCGTGTTGCCCACGCGCAAGCGGAGGCTTTTTGATACTGCGGGCGTTGCCGAACGCACCCAGGGCTGCTTCTGGATAGCGAGCAAATCGTCATATTTCAGCGCCTGCTGGTACTGCGGATCGTCGTCGCCAAAATCTTTGCCGGGATAAATATCGATGGTGTTGGTGCCAATTGCCCTGATATCTGCCAGCACCATTTGTTTAGCCGCATCCCCCACCACCACGATAGACACCACTGAGGCGATGCCGATGATAATGCCGAGCATGGTTAACAGCGTGCGCATTTTGTTGGCCGTCATCGCCAGCCAGGCCATGGTCAACGCCTCACGAAAGCCGCTGATGAACTGTCGCCATCCGGCAGTTTCAGTCGATGCCGCAATGTTTCCGGCATTTTGCCCGCCGACAAGCGGAGGCGGATTGCTGATGATCTCGCCGTCGCGAATTTCAATGATTCGTTCTGCCTGTGCCGCCACCACCGGGTCGTGGGTCACGATAATCACCGTGTGCCCCTGCGCTTTCAGCTGATGCAGGATCGCCATGACTTCTTCGCCAGAGTGGCTGTCGAGGGCCCCGGTCGGTTCATCGGCAAGAATCACCTGCCCGCCGTTCATCAGCGCACGGGCGATACTCACGCGCTGCTGCTGGCCCCCTGAAAGCTGAGACGGCTGATAATCAACGCGATCGCCAAGCCCCAGGCGCTGCAACAGCTGCTGCGCACGCTCAAGCCGCCGCTTTCGCTCCGTTCCTGCGTACACGGCCGGTACTTCCACGTTTTGCGCAGCGCTTAAATGTGCCAGCAGATGGTAGCGCTGAAAAATAAAGCCGAAATGCTCACGACGCAGGCGCGCCAGCGCATCGCCATCGAGCGTGGCGACGTTCGTGCCGGCCACTTTGTAGGTGCCGCTGGTCGGTTTATCGAGACAGCCAAGAATATTCATCAGCGTCGATTTGCCGGAACCTGAGGCACCGACAATCGCCACCATTTCACCGGCGTTGATGCTGAGCGTAATCCCCTTCAGCACCTCAACGCTCTGATCCCCGGAGGGATAGCTGCGGCGAATCTGGCTAAGTTCCAGCAACGCCGTCATTTCACCGCCCCTGGTTTGCTCTCACCGGTGATCACTTCATCCCCTTCCTCCAGGCCTTTCACCACCTCCACATCCGTGTCATTGCGTGAGCCGATGCTGATTTCGCGCTCTTTAACCTCACCGTTGCGCAGCAGGCGCACGTTATAGCGGTTATCTCCCGTAGCATCGCCAAGCGCCGACAGTGGAATACTCAGGACATTCGTCACACCGGAGAGCTGAATATGCACCTGTGCGGTCATCTCCAGACGCAGCACGCCCTGCGGATTAGGCACCTCAAAACGTGCGTAATAGAAGATGGCGTCATTCACTTTTTCCGGCGTCGGCAGAATGTCCTTCAGCGTACCTTCATAACGGGTCAGCGGATCGCCCAGAACCGTAAACCACGCTTTTTGACCAGGCTTAAGATGAATCACGTCGGCTTCAGACACCTGAGCTTTCACCAGCATGGTGCTGAGATCCGCCAGCGTCAGAATGTTTGGCGCCTGCTGCGCGGCAATCACCGTCTGGCCTTGCAGCGTGGTAATTTGCGTCACTTCACCTGCCATTGGGGCGAGGATGCGGGTGTAGTCGAGGTTCGTTTTGGCCGTGTCGAGCGTGGCCTGATTGCGCTTGATCTGCGCATCAATGGTGCCAATCTGCGCCTCTTTGACCGCCACATCCGTCGCGCTGGTGTCCAGATCCTGGCGGGAAATAAGCTGCGTTTTTGCCAGTTGCTGATTGCGCGCGTAGGTCACCTGCGCCAGTTTACGTTCGGCGATAGCCTGCAGGCGCTGCGCGCGCAGCTCCATCAGCGTCGCCTCCACTTCTTTGATCTGGTTTTGTGCCTGCTCCGGATCGATAACCCCCAGCAGCTGGTCTTTTTTCACCTTATCGCCAATCGCCACCGACAGGGTTTTCAGCTGTCCGCTCACCTGCGCACCGACGTCCACTTTGCGCACAGCGTCCAGCTTGCCGGTCGCCAGCACGCTTTGCTGCAGATCGCTTTTACGCACAATCAGCGTCTGGTAGTTCGGCAGCGGCGCGTTCAGCGTCCGCCACAGCCAGAGTCCGGCCAGCAGAACAGCCGCAATGAGGAGCAGATATAGACTTTTGCGCTTTCCCTTAAGCTTCATAACAATCCTAAATATGTGTTTACCGGGGGATGATTGTATCTAAACATTTCCTCAACGAAACCCTGTCTTTGCCGATAGTCAGGGAGCCGTTGCATCTGCGTTGAAGGAAGCGTTGATGAAATAGCCTTTTCCTTGGGCAAGGCCTGTTTCTATGTCACTCATTGCAGAACTTTCTTACTCCGAACGCCCCACGCTGAAATCCGCCTGGCGGCTGTTTCGCCAGCTTGCAAAAGGGCAGCTGCAGCCAGGACTTGCCTGGCAGAACCCCGCGTATCGCCGCAAGTTTATGCTGCGCTCTCTGTTGACGCCATTGGCGACCACCAGGCTGCTTTCTCACCTTGCCGTTCAGCCACAGCTGGAGGCCATGCTGAATGTGCAGCCGGGTTTACCCTGCCGTATACACCGCCCCTGGATTTCCATGAATATGGCACACCAGAATGCCGCCGAAGCCCTGATCTCACACTATCAGATTTTCGCGCAGAGATTGCCACGTCGGGTAATGAACGCCTACCTCAGCCAGGACGGCGCTACGCTTGCGACGTTGACCGGCCGTGATGAGCAGACCTTCAGCATTCGCCTGTGTGCGGACGCCATGATGGATAAAGAGGGCGAAGCGACCCTGGCATTCTGCGACGCACAAGACACGGTCCTGTCTGAGCTGACGTTTACGCTGTGCCAGTTTAACGGCAAACGAACGCTTTATGTCGGCGGGATGCAGGGGGCGAAATCCCACGTGCCTCACGAGCTGATTCAGGCTGCCACCAAATCCTGCAACGGCCTGTTCCCTAAGCGCCTGCTTGTCGAAGCCGCAATGGTGCTGGGCCAGCTGATGGGAATTGAAGCCCTGCGTACGGTCAGCAATGAAACGCACATCTACCGTAACGTTCGCTATCGTAAGAAAAAACAGGACAAGCTGCACGCTGACTACAACAGCTTCTGGGTGTCACTGGGTGCAACCTTAGACAGCAACGGAGACTACCTGCTGCCGCTGGAAATGCCGCGTAAGCCGATGGAAGAGATTGCCAGCAAGAAGCGCTCGGAATATCGCCGCCGCTATGAACTGCTCGACGGCCTGCACGCGCAGACCATCAGTAGCTGTCAGCGTTAATCTGCCCGCCCGCGTGCCAGCCACAGTACGCGGGAAAACATCTTCCGCAGTAATCCCGGCACGGCCTCCACGCCACGGCGCCCCGCTTCCATTGCCACCTCAATCGCCAAATCAGGTTTCGACGATCGGTGGATTGCCTTCACGATGACCCGCCGCATATTCATCGGAATACCATCCGGGATCTGCGCTACCCGATGGTAAACGTCGTCAAACCCCTGCCGGTACATAAAGTGTTCCATATCCAGCGCAGGGAGTGCTGTCAGGTGATGCCGTTCCAGCTCGCGATCGTTATTGAGCAAGCTGCGGACCGTAGCCGCATATTTTTTTCCGGCTTCGTCGCCGTCCACCAGCACGTGCCATTCAATGCCCATTCGCCGCGCGAATTTAATCAGCGGCTTTAACCCCGACTGCGCAAACTCGATAACCTTAATTCCCTCGGCATCAAAGTGGTGCCCGCACTGGCGCGCCAGTTCGTTAATAACCCAGGTCTCTGTTTCCCCTTCCACTAACAGCCAGCAGCGGGAGAACAGCGAGGAGGCACGATTAAAGCGAATGTGAAAAGCGATACGTCGACCATCCTCAGCGTTGAGTCCATCCGGCCCCAGCCGCCACGATGCAACGCGTGACGATTCGCGCACCAGACGACAGACGTGCTCAACGGGCGTCATCGACAGCAGCTCGCCGGAATTGGTGGTGGTGATACGCTGAAGCGGCAGCAGATTCAGCAGGTTCCACGCCACCGACAGCATAATCGGATGCAGCCGCGTTTCCGGATCCTCCACCAGCAACAATGGCCGCGCGTCTTTATCGAGCCGCACCGTACCCTTGGCCTGCAGCAATGTAGAGAACAGTCCCAGCAGGATCACCCGGTGGCTACGCCCGCCGGGCTTGTCGATCATCCGGTTAATGATATCGAGATAGCGCCAGCTGCGCTGCTCGTCATGAGAACGACGACGCATCAGACGATGGCGGGACTCTGCGGTGCCCTGTTCGGAAAAATAGTGCTCCAGCAGTTGCACCATCGCCGACAATCCCTGACGAATCTGCCCGTCGGACAAATTTTGCGGGCTGGTAACCAGCTCACGGGAAAGAAAATCGAGCTGGCGAGCCGTGATTTCAACATCCGGCATGTTCGGCACCGTACCGTTGCGAATTCGCCTCATAAAGCGGGCATCCCGCAGGCGCAGAACCGGCATCAGCCGCACCAGATGGCGAGCCTGAATATCAATATCATCCAGCGGCAGCGATTCTCCCGCGCCATTAATGAAGCTACGCAGGGTCATGACGCTGTTGTCTTCCGCAAGCTCGCCCTCCAGGCGGTAATGGATACGCTGATATCCGTCCTCACAGGACACCCAGCAGCGTTCCAGCGGGCGATAGCGCCGCACGCGGTGGCGGCCGGGTTCCAGTTCCCGAAACGTCAGGATGATATGCAGATGGTGTTCGCGCCCCTGAATATCACCCGGCGGAAACCAGAAATCTTCGCGGACAAAATGGTAGAGATCGGATTCCGGCGAGAGCAGCAGCGTCAGCGCATCCAGCAGGCTGGATTTACCCCAGGCGTTCTCACCGATTAATACATTGTTCTGTTCGAGCATCAGCGATAAACGATTGATACCGCGAAAGCCAACAATCTCCACTCGTTCGAGAAGCATACGCCCTCCCCCTGAAAACTTCCCTTTCGTTAACAGGAGTATAGCGGCAGGCGTCTGGCGGTGATAGCCGGGCTAAAGCAATGTTACGATTAAAAGGAAGCCGTCACTCTTTCCTCGGCAAACTAATAACCACACAAATAATAACGGCTATCTATGAATTTAATCTTATACAGGATTAATCCGGAAAAAAGTAAACTACACTTATGGAACCTTATCTCTGTACAAGGAACGAGCAGATATTAACTTAAATCAAAATTAACGGTTTTATTTCACTGGTGAAGGGATAGCGTTCGTTCTTAAAATATGAACGCTAAATTATGTCGTCTTCCCTTTGCGACGATAAATAAAGTCCGGTACAGGATTTCCTGTTACCGTCACTGTTATATTTTTGAGGTGGTTATGTTCAGAAAACTGGCTGCGGAATGTTTTGGTACATTCTGGCTTGTATTTGGTGGGTGCGGTAGCGCCGTACTGGCGGCAGGTTTCCCGGAATTAGGGATTGGTTTTGCAGGCGTCGCGCTGGCATTTGGTTTAACCGTACTGACCATGGCCTATGCGGTAGGCCATATTTCCGGTGGTCACTTTAACCCGGCAGTTACTTTAGGTCTGTGGGCCGGCGGTCGTTTCCCGGCGAAAGATATTATTGGTTATATCGTGGCACAGGTTGTCGGCGGCATTATTGCAGCAGCCATTCTGTATCTGATTGCCAGCGGTAAAACCGGCTTCGACGCGGCAGCAAGCGGCTTCGCCTCCAACGGCTACGGCGAACATTCACCTGGCGGCTTCTCTATGCTGTCCGCTATCGTCATTGAAATCGTGCTGACCTGCGGCTTCCTGCTGGTGATCATGGGTTCCACCGATAAGTTCGCCCCGGCAGGCTTCGCGCCAATTGCTATCGGCCTTGCGCTGACCCTGATCCACCTGATCAGCATTCCGGTGACCAATACATCAGTTAACCCGGCACGTAGCACCGCGGTAGCTATCTTCCAGGGCGGCTGGGCGCTGCAGCAGCTGTGGCTTTTCTGGGTTATGCCAATCATCGGCGGCATCCTCGGCGGCGTCCTGTACCGCACTCTGCTTGAGAAAAAATAAGCCTCTCCCATAGAATGCGCAAAGGTCCGGCAATCGCCGGGCCTTTTCTTTTTTCTGCTGGCTTTACTCCCTTGCGAGCTTTCGGTAGTGTCAGGAGCGCTTTTGCCACTCTAAAGGACCGGGTCGTTCATGTTTTCGGGATTGTTGATTATTCTTGTGCCGCTGATTGCCGGCTATCTGATTCCTCTGCGCAGCCGATCTGCGCTGCGGCTTATTAATCGCCTGCTGAGCTGGATTGTTTACGTCATTCTTTTCTTTATGGGCATCAGCCTTGCCTTTCTGGATAATCTGGCCAGCAACCTGCTCGCTATTTTTCATTATTCCGCGGTCACCATTGTGGTTATTCTGCTGTGCAATATTATTGCCCTGCTGTGGCTCGAACGCACGCTTCCCTGGCAGCATCACCATAGCCAGGAGAAATTACCCTCCCGTATTGCAATGGCGCTGGAATCATTGCAGCTGTGCGGCGTAGTACTGCTCGGTTTTTTACTGGGGCTCACCGGATGGTCCATTTTGCATCACGCCACGGAGGCCAGCGAATATACGCTAATCTTCCTGTTATTCCTGATCGGCATTCAGCTGCGTAATAATGGAATGACCCTTAAGCAGATTGTCCTGAACCGTCGGGGAATGATTGTTGCCGTAGTGGTGGTTGCCAGCTCAATGGCCGGCGGCGTCATTAATGCCTTTATTCTCGATCTGCCGCTAAAAACAGGTCTGGCTATGGCTTCAGGGTTTGGCTGGTACTCTCTTTCCGGTATTTTACTCACCGAATCCTTTGGTCCGGTCATCGGCAGCGCGGCCTTCTTTAACGATCTGGCGCGCGAGCTAATTGCAATTATGTTAATTCCCGGTCTTGTACTGCGCCACCGTTCCAGCGCTCTGGGCCTGTGCGGTGCCACCTCGATGGACTTCACTCTGCCGGTATTACAGCGTTCCGGCGGCGTGGAAATCGTTCCGGCAGCCATCGTTCACGGCTTTATTCTGAGCCTGCTGGTGCCGCTGCTGATGGCATTTTTCTCCGCGTAATACTCCGATGGCGGTACGCCCGTGCCGCCAAAATTGCGTTAAATCAATCTCCCTGTCATTTATCCGACAATTCCCTTTTCAGCGTTCCGTCACAGGCTTACCCTTAAACATGTATATTAAATATAACTTTAAAAGGTGTGACCATGTTCTGTGTGCAATGTGAACAAACGATTCGTACTCCGGCAGGCAACGGCTGTGCTTACGCGCAGGGGATGTGCGGTAAAACGGCGCAAACTTCTGACCTTCAGGATCTGCTGATTGCTACGCTGCAGGGCTTATCTGCCTGGGCCGTAAAAGCCCGCGAATACGGCATTGTCAGCCATGACGTTGATAGCTTCGCCCCACGCGCCTTCTTCTCTACCCTGACAAACGTCAACTTCGACTCCCCGCGCATCGTCGGCTACGCCCGCGAAGCCATCGCCCTGCGCGAAATGCTTAAAGCACAGAGCCTGGCAAAAGACGCCAGCGCAGCAGTAGATAACCCGATGGCTGATTTACAGCTGGTGAGCGACGATCTCGGTGATTTACAGCGTCAGGCAGAGATGTTCACCCCGAACAAAGACAAAGCGGCGATTGGCGAGAACATTCTCGGCCTGCGCCTGCTGTGCCTGTATGGGCTGAAAGGGGCGGCGGCGTATATGGAACACGCCCACGTGCTTGGCCAGTACGACAACGATATCTACGCCCAGTACCATAAAATTATGGCCTGGCTTGGCACCTGGCCTGCGGACATGAATGCGCTGCTCGAGTGCTCCATGGAAATCGGTCAGATGAACTTCAAGGTGATGAGCATTCTGGACGCCGGTGAAACCACCGCCTATGGCCACCCGACGCCAACCCAGGTCAACGTCAAAGCGGTCGCCGGCAAAGCGATTCTGATTTCCGGCCACGACCTGAAAGATCTCTACAACCTGCTGCAGCAAACCGAAGGCACCGGCGTTAACGTCTATACCCACGGTGAAATGCTGCCTGCGCACGGTTACCCGGAGCTGCGTAAATTCAAACACCTGGTCGGTAACTACGGCAGCGGCTGGCAGAACCAGCAGGTTGAGTTCGCCCGCTTCCCTGGCCCGGTGGTGATGACGTCTAACTGCATCATCGACCCGACCGTCGGCGAGTATGACAACCGTATCTGGACCCGCAGCATTGTCGGCTGGCCAAACGTCAGCCACCTCGAAGGCGATGACTTCACCCCGGTTATCGAACAGGCTCAACAGCTGGCGGGCTTCCCGTACGATGAAATCGAACACCTGATCACCGTCGGCTTTGGTCGTCAGACCCTGCTGGGCGCCGCTGACACGCTGATTGACCTCGTCAGCCGCGAAAAACTTCGTCACATCTTCCTCGTCGGCGGCTGTGACGGCGAACGCACCGAACGTAGCTACTTCACCGACTTCGCCACCAGCGTCCCTGACGACTGCATGGTGCTGACGCTCGCCTGCGGCAAATACCGCTTCAACAAGCTGGACTTCGGGGATATCGAAGGCCTGCCGCGTCTGGTGGATGCCGGACAGTGTAACGACGCATACTCAGCCATCATTCTGGCGGTCACGCTGGCCGAAAAACTGGGCTGCGGCGTGAACGATCTGCCGCTGTCGCTGGTGCTTTCCTGGTTTGAACAGAAGGCGATTGTGATCCTGCTGACGCTGCTGTCCCTCGGCGTGAAAAACATCGTTACCGGGCCAACCGCACCGGGCTTCCTGACCCCGGATCTACTCGCGGTGCTGAACGAGAAATTTGGTCTGCGCTCAATCACAACCGTTGAACAGGATCTGCAGCAGATGCTGTGCGCCTGAGGAGAAAATCATGACGATGCCAACTTCTCAATGCAAATGGCGGATGCAGGTGCACCACATCCAGCAGGAAACGCCGGATGTGTGGACCCTCTCCCTGCTCTGCCATGACTATTACCCGTATCGCGCGGGGCAGTATGCGCTGGTGAGCATCCGCAATTCAGCCGAAACGCTGCGTGCCTACACGATCTCCTCCACGCCGGGCGTGAGCGAATATATTACGCTGACCGTTCGCCGAATTGCCGACGGTCAGGGATCGGAATGGTTAACCCGCGACGTTAAGCGCGGTGACTATTTGTGGCTCTCCGACGCGCAGGGTGAGTTTATCTGCGACGATAAACCTGCTGACAAGCTGCTGTTGCTCGCGGCGGGTTGCGGTGTGACGCCGGTGATGTCAATGCGTCGCTGGCTGGCAAAAAACCGTCCTGAAGCCGATGTGCAGGTCATTTTTAGCGTTCGTTCGCCAGAAGACGTCATTTTTGCCGATGAGTGGCGTAACTATCCGGTCACTCTGGTGGCGGAAAACAATGCCACTCACGGTTTTGTGGCGGGTCGCCTGACCACTTCACTGCTGGAATGCGTGCCGGATCTGGCTGCCCGTACGGTAATGACCTGCGGCCCTGCGCCCTATATGGACTGGGTGGAAGAGCACGTGAAGGCGCTTGGCGTGACGCATTTCTACAAAGAGAAATTCTTCACACCCGTTGCCGAAGCGGCGACCAGCGGCCTGAAATTCACCAAACTGCAACCGGCGAAGGAGTTTTATGCTCCGGTCGGCACCACGCTGCTGGAGGCGCTGGAAAGCAATAAAGTACCGGTGAATGCCGCCTGTCGCGCTGGCGTGTGCGGAAGCTGCAAAACCCGCGTGGTCAGCGGTGAGTACAGCGTCACCAGCACTATGACGCTGACGGATGAAGAGCAGAAGCAGGGCTATGTGCTGGCCTGCTCCTGCCATCCTCAGGGTGATTTGGTGCTGGCCTGAGGAAAATGCCCGGCGGTACTGCGTTTGCAAAGCCTACAACATCCTGAACCGTAGACCGGGTTAGCGCAGCGCCACCCGGCAAAAATCTCCCGAGGTCACCCTGGCCCCGGGAGATTTTTAATTCCATTTTGACTGACTTCCCAGCGCATAGCGCCCTGCCCCCAGACAGGCAATAGCCAACGCCGCTACGAAATAAAACACCAGGCTTTCAATGGCCCACGCCCCCACCGCATCAAGCGCGAAGGTCTGGCCGGTCCCCACCATCAGCCACGCCACCACCATCGTCAACGCCAGCACAAGTGCACAAGGTCGGGTCAGAATGCCAAGAATGATAAGGCACGGCGCAATCACTTCCCCCACCAGCACGCCGTAGGCAATAAACCCCGGCAGCCCTTTTGCTACCAGCATACTGCTGATGCCGTTAACGCCATGAAAAAGCTTATGCAGACCGTGAAACAGCATTAACCCGCCAACCGCCAGACGCAGCAGCAACCTGCCAAAATCGTCTTTCGCCGCAGAACGGCGGCTATCCATTAACAATGATTTAACCATTTGACCTTATTCCTTATTTTCCCTGTACCCAAACCAGCCTATGCTGAAGAATCGAACAAATAAACCTGCTGAAAATAAGGGGATTTTGTCGCGCACGCCAGTGAGTTTCATCTAAGCTTGTAAGCGGTATCACAAAAAGGAGAAGGAAAACCATGAAACAAACGGTTGCTGCTTATATTGCGAAAACGCTTGAACAAGCCGGGGTGAAACGAATCTGGGGCGTCACGGGTGACTCCCTTAACGGGCTCAGCGACAGCCTGAACAAAATGGGCACCATTGAGTGGATGCCGACGCGCCACGAGGAAGTCGCCGCATTCGCGGCGGGCGCCGAAGCCCAGTTAACCGGCGAGCTGGCGGTCTGTGCGGGCTCATGCGGGCCAGGGAACTTGCACCTGATTAACGGCCTGTTCGACTGCCACCGCAACAACGTCCCGGTGCTGGCGATTGCCGCCCACATTCCGTCGAGCGAAATCGGCAGCGGGTATTTTCAGGAGACCCATCCGCAGGAGCTGTTCCGCGAATGCAGCCACTACTGCGAACTGGTTTCTTCGCCGGAACAGATCCCTCAGGTACTTGCACGAGCCTTGCGTGAGGCGGTGCTGAAACGTGGCGTTTCCGTGGTCGTCCTGCCGGGTGACGTAGCGCTGAAACCCACGCCAGAGAACGCCAGCACCCACTGGTATCATGCTCCGCAGCCCATCGTGGTGCCGGAAATGGAAGAACTGCGCAAGCTGGCACAGCTGCTGCGCTACTCCAGCAATATCACCCTGCTGTGCGGCAGCGGTTGTGCCGGTGCGCATAAAGAGTTACTTGAATTCGCCGGAAAGCTGAAGTCGCCGATCGTCCATGCCATGCGCGGCAAAGAGCACGTAGAATACGACAACCCCTATGACGTGGGCATGACCGGGCTTATCGGATTTTCTTCAGGTTTTCACGCCATGATGAATGCCGACACGCTGGTGCTGCTCGGCACTCGCTTCCCGTACCGACCCTTCTACCCGGCCGATGCCAAAATCATTCAGATAGACATTGACCCCGCCAGCATCGGCGCGCACAGCAAAGTCGATATGGCGCTCGTCGGCGACATTAAGGCAACGCTTGCGGCCCTGACGCCGCTGCTGGAAGAAAAAACCGACCGGGCATTCCTCGACAAGGCGCTGGAGCACTACCGTGAGGCGCGCAAAGGGCTGGATGACTTAGCCAAACCTAGCGACAAAGCCATTCACCCGCAGTATCTGGCGCAGCAGATTAGCCACTTTGCAAACGACGATGCCATCTTTACCTGCGATGTCGGCACGCCGACCGTATGGGCGGCTCGCTATCTGAAAATGAACGGCAAGCGGCGGCTGCTCGGCTCGTTTAACCACGGCTCAATGGCAAATGCCATGCCGCAGGCGCTGGGTGCTAAAGCTACTTTTCCCGATCGCCAGGTCGTGGCCATGTGCGGCGACGGTGGCTTCAGCATGTTAATGGGCGATTTTCTCTCCGTGGCACAGATGAAGCTGCCGCTTAAAATCGTGGTCTTTAACAACAGCGTACTCGGCTTTGTGGCAATGGAGATGAAAGCCGGTGGCTATCTGACCGATGGCACCGATCTGCATGACACCAACTTCGCCAACATTGCCGAAGCCTGCGGCATCAAAGGGATTCGCGTGGAGAAGTCCGCCGATCTCGACGAAGCGCTACAGCAGGCATTCAGCCATGACGGCCCTGCGCTGGTGGACGTGGTGGTGGCAAAAGATGAACTCGCCATTCCGCCACAAATTAAGCTTGAGCAGGCCAAAGGTTTCAGCCTGTATATGCTGCGCGCCATCATCAGCGGACGCGGCGATGAGGTAATCGAACTGGCGAAAACCAACTGGCTCAGGTAAAAAGAGAGGCATACCCCTGATGCAAAAAAGGAAATGCCGTGATCGATTTACGTAGTGATACCGTCACCCGCCCGAGCCGCGCCATGCTGGAACAGATGATGGCCGCCCCGGTCGGGGATGACGTGTACGGGGACGACCCGACCGTGAATGCGCTGCAGCGTTATGCAGCAGAGCTGGGCGGCAAAGAAGCCGCCCTGTTTTTGCCAACCGGCACCCAGGCGAACCTGGTGGCGCTGCTCTCCCATTGCGAACGTGGCGAAGAGTATATCGTCGGTCAGGGCGCGCATAACTATCTCTACGAAGCGGGCGGCGCCGCGGTGCTCGGCAGTATTCAGCCGCAGCCGATTGATGCCGCTGCGGATGCCACGCTGCCGCTTGATAAGGTCGCCGCTAAAATCAAAGCCGACGACATTCACTTCGCCCGAACCAAACTTCTGAGCCTCGAAAATACCCACAACGGTAAAGTCCTGCCGCGCGAATACCTGAAAGAAGCCTGGGAATTTACCCGCGAGCGCAAGCTGGGCCTGCACGTTGACGGCGCACGCATCTTTAACGCCGTCGTGGAATATGGCTGCGAGCTGAAAGAGATCGCGCAGTATTGCGACTCCTTCACGATTTGCCTTTCTAAAGGCCTCGGCACGCCGGTCGGTTCGCTGCTGGTCGGCAGCGAGGAATACATCAGGCGCGCGAATCGCTGGCGCAAAATGACCGGTGGCGGCATGCGCCAGGCGGGCATTCTGGCGGCGGCAGGCCTGTACGCGCTGAAAAACAACGTTCAGCGCCTGAAGGACGATCACGACAACGCGGCGTGGATGGCGGCCCAGCTGAAAGAGATCGGCGCTGACGTGATGCGTCACGACACCAACATGCTCTTCGTGCGCGTCGGTGAAGAAAACGCAGCAGCGCTGGGTGAACACCTGAAGGCAAACGGCGTGCTGATCAACGCCTCGCCCATTGTGCGTTTAGTGATGCATCTGGACGTCAACCGCGAACAGCTGACGGAAGTCGTTCGCCAATGGCAATCATTTTTGAATAAATAAGGATATAACGTGCCGCAAACCATTCTGGTGCTTGGCGCCAGCGGCTATATTGGCCAGCATCTGGTCACCGAACTGAGCGCGCGTGGTTTTACCGTGCGCGCTGCGGCACGTAACACGGAAAGGCTGCAAAAGCTGGCGCTGCCCGGCGTCAGCTGTCATCACGTGGATCTGAACTGGCCTAAGGAGCTGCCCGCGCTGCTTGAAGGCGTGGACACGGTCTATTTTCTGGTTCACGGCATGGGCGAAGGCGGCAATTTTATCGCTCATGAACGGCAGGTCGCACTCAACGTCCGCGATGCCCTGCGCCAACAGCCGGTGAAGCAAATTATCTTCCTTAGCTCGCTCCAGGCCCCAGAGCATAAACAGTCCGATCACCTGCGCGCCCGCCAGATAACAGGCGATCTGTTGCGTGAAGCAAGCATTCCGGTAACCGAACTGCGCGCCGGTATCATCGTCGGCGCAGGCTCCGCAGCGTTCGAGGTCATGCGCGATATGGTGTATAACCTGCCGGTGCTGACGCCGCCGCGCTGGGTGCGTTCACGCACCACGCCCATCGCTCTGGAAAATTTGCTCGTCTACCTGGTGGAATTACTGAATCATCCGGCACAGCAGCATCGCGTGCTGGAGGCCGCCGGGCCGGAAGTACTGAGTTATCAGGAACAGTTCGAGCACTTTATGCGCATCAGCGGCCGCCATCGTCCGCTGATCCCCATCCCCTTCCCCACCAGCTGGATTTCAGTGTGGTTTTTGAACGTCATCACCTCCGTACCGCCGACCACCGCCAAAGCGCTGATCCAGGGCTTAAAGCACGACCTGCTGGCGGACGATCGCGAACTACGCACGCTGATCCCGCAGGATTTGATCTCTTTCGATGAGGCCGTCAGGCGTACGCTGAAGGAAGAAGAGCAACTGATGAACTCCAGCGACTGGGGCTATGACGCTCAGGCCTTTGCCCGCTGGCGCCCCGAATATGGGTATTTTCCGAAGCAGGCGGGCTGCACCGTCTGCACCTCCGCCAGCCTCGACGCACTGTGGCAGGTGGCCAACCAGCTCGGCGGCAAAGAGCGTTATTTCTTTGGCAATATTTTGTGGGACATTCGCGCGGGCATGGACAGGCTGATCGGGCACAAGCTCGCCAAAGGCCGTCCTGAACATGCAATGCTTGCAACCGGCGATGCGGTCGACAGCTGGAAGGTGATTATCGTCGAGCCGCAAAAGCAGCTCTCATTGCTGTTTGGCATGAAGGCTCCGGGGCTTGGGCGACTCACCTTCAGCATGAAAGATAAAGGCGACCATCGTGAAATCGACGTTCGGGCCTGGTGGCATCCGCACGGTATGCCAGGCTTGTTCTATTGGCTGCTGATGATCCCGGCGCATTTGTTCATTTTTCGGGGCATGGCAAAGCGCATGGCGAAGCTTGCCGAAGAAATCACGCGAGAAACCGCGAATTGAGCGTTTTTATTCGTAGTTTCTCATTGCAAGTCAGCGTAATTCACGGAAAAATGCGCACGAAATTCTTTTCAGACACAGTGGATTGATATGAAGGTACTGGTCACCGGGGCCACCAGCGGTTTAGGCCGCAATGCGGTGGAATATCTGCGCCGTAAAGGCATCAGCGTCAGAGCAACCGGTCGCAATGAAGCGATGGGACGCCTGCTGGAAAAAATGGGCGCCGAGTTCGTCCATGCTGATCTGACCGAACTGGTATCCTCCCAGGCGAAAGTGATGCTCGCTGGCGTCGACACGCTGTGGCACTGTTCCAGCTTTACCTCGCCGTGGGGCACTCAGGAAGCGTTCGATCTGGCAAACGTGCGCGCCACCCGTCGCCTTGGCGAATGGGCCGTTGCCTGGGGCGTGCGCAACTTCGTGCATATCTCTTCGCCGTCGCTCTATTTCGACTATCATCACCGTCGCGACATCAAAGAAGAGTTCCGCCCCAACCGCTTCGCCAACGAATTTGCCCGCAGTAAAGCGGCAGGCGAAGAGGTGATCAATCTGCTGGCGCAGGCCAACCCAAACACACGGTTTACCGTCCTGCGCCCGCAAAGCCTGTTCGGCCCGCACGATAAAGTGTTTATTCCGCGCCTGGCACAGATGATGCACCACTACGGCAGCGTGCTGCTGCCGCGCGGCGGCACGGCACAGGTCGACATGACCTATTACGAAAACGCCGTTCATGCCATGTGGCTCGCCAGCCAGCCGGTTTGTGATTCCCTGCCGTCAGGGCGCGTCTACAACATCACCAACGGCGAACCCCGCAGCCTGAAAAGCATCGTGCAAAAACTTATCGACGAGCTGGATATTCACTGTCGCATCCGCTCGGTGCCGTATCCGATGCTGGACATGGTGGCCCGCAGCATGGAGCGCTTCGGCAATAAAGCGGCAAAAGAGCCCTCTTTCACCCATTACGGCGTGTCGAAGCTGAATTTTGATTTCACCCTCGACATCAGCCGCGCGGAACGGGAGCTCGGCTATCAGCCGATTGTGACGCTGGATGAGGGCATCACCCGGACGGCACACTGGCTGAAAGACCACGGCAAGCTGCCGCGTTAACCCTGCCCGTATTTCTCCAGCAGCGCCTCGGCGATAGACTGCGTTTCTGCATCCGCCGTGCCATCCCAGCGCGAGGGGCGGAAATGCATCTGAAACGCTGCGACGACCCTTTTTTGCTGCTGCCATGTCATTCCCGGCGTCACCTCATAGCCGTATCGCGCCAGTAAATCGAGTACCGAATGCATCTCAACCGGTTGCGATGGCGCACGTCCGTTCAGGTAAAATCCTACCCGGTCAGCATCCGGCCACGCACCGATCCCCTGCTGTGCCAGCTCCCGCCACGGAAATTCAGGGCCAGGATCCTCTTTACGCTGCGGAGCAATATCCGCATGGGCCACCACGTTTTGCGGCTCAATCTTGTAGCGCGAAATGATGTCCTTCGCCAGCGGGATCAGGGCGTCGATTTGCGTGGCGGCAAACGGCGAATAGCTTTTTACGCCCGCCGTTTTCTGCCAGCCGTGATTTTCCAGTTCGATGCCAATCGAGGTGTCATTAATGCGCGTGGCACCACGCCAGAAACTGACGCCCGCATGCCAGGCCAGATCCTGTTCCGGCACCAGCTGCCAGATTAGCGGCTTACCTTTACGCAGCGGCGGGGTTTCAGGGATCAGATAATGTGCACTGACGTCCCTTCCCGTGAGCGTAACCAGAGAATTGTCGAAATCACCGGCGGTGTAGTGGATCACCAGCATTTTGATTCGAGGGTACGCATTCGGCGCCGGGTGGTTAGTATCGAGCAGATAGCCCGGTTTGCTGATCAACCCCTGGCGACTCAGTTCCCTTTCACTGGAGCAACCTGCAAGCAGCAGCACCAGCGCCATGAGGAGATAACGTTTCATTGCCGTAATTTCACCGCCGTTCCGCTGACGCTCACCATCAGCATGCTGCTGTCTTTGCCGACGGTTTCGTAATCAATATCAATGCCGACTACCGCGTCCGCGCCCAGGGCTTTAGCCTGATCGCCTAATTCCTGAAAGGCGATTTCGCGTGCCTTGCGCAACTCTTTCTCATAGGCACCGGAGCGTCCGCCGACAATGTCGCGGATCCCGGCAAAAAAATCGCGGAAGATGTTCGCTCCCAGAATGGCTTCGCCGGTCACGACGCCGCAATAGTCAGTGATGGTTTGCCCTTCCAGGGTCGGGGTTGTTGAGAACTGCATTCGGCCTCCTTCTTCAATGCCTTAGCTCTGTTTATCAAACGCATTATCGTACCGATACGCTATGCTTGAAAACATCTTAATACCGTAGTCAGTCTATAAGGAAATCCACTATGCGCTATTCTGCCGCTGCCCTGCTTGTCCCTTGTGCACTTTTGCTCAGCGCCTGCACCACCGTCACGCCAGCCTTCAAGGATATCGGCACCCGCTCGGGCCCTTGCGTTGAAGGCGGTCCGGACACCGTGGCCCAGAAATTTTACGACTACCGCATTCAGCACCGCAATAACGACTGGGCCGGGCTGCGCCCGTATCTGAGCGACGACCTGGCGAAAGTGCTTAACGATGCGAATAACGACCCGAATAAACGCGCATTGCTGCAGCAGGATCCATTCTCCAGCCGCGCAACGCCACCGGACAGCGCCGATGTCAGCAGCGCATCCACCATCCCGAATACCGATGCACGCAACATACCGCTGCGCGTAGCGCTGAAGCAGGGTTCACAGAGCTGGCAGGATGAAGTGCTGATGATCCGCGAAGGACAGTGCTGGGCCGTGGATGATGTCCGCTACCTCGGCGGCAGCGTTCACGCCCCGGCTGGCACGCTGCGTCAGACGCTCTCTAAGTAAAATTCCCATCTAATAACTCAGGGTAAATGTCTGGCATTCTGTGATGAATGCTGACATTTATTCTGATGCCCCTGCGCCTTCGCTATTTTGTGCTAACTTTAAGTATAAACGCGGTTTATAGTTAAGTTTTAACGCATAAATATTGCATAACTATTCTGTGAACGTTACTATTTGCGGCCTCAATAGCTATCGGTGTCAGATTTCCCGGATGAGTATAAAACTAGAAGGCATTAACTGCTTTTACGGCGCGCATCAGGCGCTGTTCGACATAACCCTGGACTGCCCGCAGGGTGAAACGCTGGTGCTGCTTGGCCCTAGCGGCGCGGGAAAAAGTTCGCTGTTACGCGTGCTTAACCTGCTGGAAATGCCGCGCTCCGGCACCCTGTCCATTGCGGGAAATCAGTTCAATTTCAGCAAAGCACCGAACGATAAAGCGATTCGCGATCTGCGTCAGAACGTCGGCATGGTTTTCCAGCAGTACAACCTGTGGCCGCATCTGACCGTTCTGCAAAACCTGATTGAAGCGCCCTGCCGCGTGCTCGGTTTGACCAAAGAGCAGGCTTTAGCGCGTGCAGAAAAACTGCTTGAGCGTCTGCGCCTGAAGCCATACAGCGATCGCTATCCGCTGCATTTATCCGGCGGTCAGCAGCAGCGCGTGGCCATTGCCCGTGCGCTGATGATGGAGCCGCAGGTTCTGCTGTTTGATGAGCCAACCGCCGCACTGGATCCGGAAATCACCGCCCAGATTGTCAGCATTATTCGCGAGCTGGCTCAGACCCAGATTACCCAGGTGATCGTCACTCACGAAGTGGAAGTGGCGCGTAAAACCGCCAGCCGCGTGGTGTATATGGAAAACGGTCACATTGTAGAACAAGGGGATGCGGGCTGCTTTGCCGCGCCGCAGACCGAAGCGTTTAAAAACTATCTTTCACACTGATGTTTTCGGGAACAATGACAATGAAAAAAATCGTGATTGCCGCGCTGCTTGCCAGCGTCAGCCTCTCCGCAGGCGCCGCCCAGACTATTCGTTTTGCGATGGAAGCATCTTATCCTCCGTTTGAATCCATGGACGCCAGCAATAAAATTGTCGGCTTCGACGTGGATCTGGCGAATGCCCTGTGCAAACAGATTGACGCCACCTGTACCTTCACCAATCAGGCCTTCGACAGCCTGATCCCAAGCCTGAAATTCCGCCGCTTCGACGCAGTCATTTCAGGGATGGACATCACCCCTGAGCGTGAAAAGCAGGTGCTGTTCACTCAGCCTTACTATGAAAACTCCGCGCTGTTCGTCGGCCAGAAAGGCAAAATCGCCGATATTGCCGCGCTGAAGGGCAAAAAAGTGGGCATGCAGAACGGTTCTACGCACCAGAAATTCATCACTGACAAGCACCCGGAAATCACCGTTGTGCCTTACGACAGCTACATGAACGCCAAGCTGGATATGCAGAACGGCCGTATCGATGCCGTCTTTGGTGACACAGCCGTCGTCACCGAGTGGCTGAAAGCCGATCCGAAACTGGCCGCCATCGGCGACAAAGTGACCGACAAAGACTACTTCGGCACCGGCCTCGGTATTGCCGTGCGTCAGGACAACACCGGGCTGCAGCAGAAGCTGAACACTGCGCTGGATCAAGTGAAGAAAGACGGCACTTACCAGACCATCTACAGCAAATGGTTCCAGAAGTAAGACTTGATGAACGAAATGTTTCCATTAGCAAGCGCCGCCGGGATGACCGTCGGCCTTGCCGTTTGTGCGCTGGCGATTGGCCTGGTGCTGGCAATGATCTTCGCAGTCTGGGAGTCAGCCAAATGGCACCCTGTCGCGTGGGTTGGCACCGGTCTGGTCACCGCCCTGCGTGGATTACCGGAAATTCTGGTGGTCCTGTTTATCTATTTTGGCTCTTCACAGCTGCTGCTTCTGCTCTCTGACGGCTTCACGATTAACCTCGGCGTGGTACAAATCCCGGTGCAGGTGCAGATCGAAAACTTCGACGTCAGCCCGTTCCTGTGTGGCGTAATCGCCCTCTCCCTGCTTTATTCCGCCTACGCTTCGCAAACCCTGCGCGGCGCGCTGAAAGCGGTACCGCAGGGCCAGTGGGAATCCGGCCAGGCGCTTGGCCTGTCAAAAGCGGCTATTTTCTTCCGCCTGGTCATGCCACAGATGTGGCGCCATGCGCTGCCGGGGCTGGGTAACCAGTGGCTGGTGCTGCTGAAGGATACCGCGCTGGTGTCGCTTATCAGCGTCAACGACTTGATGCTACAGACCAAAAGCATCGCCACCCGTACACAGGAGCCATTTACCTGGTACATCGTGGCGGCGGCGATTTACCTGGTGATCACTCTGCTCAGCCAGTACATCCTCAAACGCATTGACCTGCGCGCGACTCGCTTTGAACGGAGACCAGGCTGATGCTTGAGTATTTACCCGAACTGCTGAAAGGGTTGCACACCAGCCTGACGCTGACCGTCGCGTCAATTGTGGTGGCGCTGATATTGTCGCTGATTTTCACCATCATCCTGACGCTGAAAACGCCGGTGCTGGTGTGGATCGTTCGCGCCTACATCACGCTGTTTACCGGCACGCCGCTGCTGGTGCAAATCTTTCTGATTTACTACGGCCCAGGCCAGTTCCCGCAGCTGCAGAACTATCCGGCGCTGTGGCATCTGCTCTCCGAACCGTGGCTGTGCGCGCTGATTGCTCTGTCGCTCAACAGCGCCGCTTACACCACACAGCTGTTCTATGGGGCTATCCGCGCTATTCCGGAAGGCCAGTGGCAGTCCTGTGGCGCGCTGGGGATGAGCAAGAAGGATACGCTGGCGATCCTGCTGCCGTATGCGTTTAAGCGCGCCCTCTCGTCTTACTCCAACGAAGTGGTGCTAGTGTTTAAGAGTACTTCTCTCGCTTATACCATTACCCTGATGGAAGTGATGGGTCACGGCCAGCTGCTGTACGGCCGCACCTACGATGTGATGGTCTTTGGCGCGGCAGGTCTGGTGTATCTGGTGGTCAACGGTCTGCTGACCCTGATGATGCGCCTGATCGAACGCAAAGCGCTGGCGTTTGAACGCCGCAGCTAGAAAGCATAAAAAAACAACAGCAAAGCGGCTATCTCTCTGGATAGCCGCTTTTTTTATATCTTAATTAAACTATTTAATCATTTTTATTGCATATAAATTCACTCAGTGGCAAGGTAATGCTCATGCCTCAGACAGGGCAAAATTGATAAGATTGACCGACGGGAGCTTTACCATGAAGAAATTAATCCTGGCAGCGCTGCTTGCCACCGTAGCCGCAGGTGCCAGCGCGGCCGAGAAAATCAGCTTTGGCGTCTCCGCTACCTACCCACCGTTCGAATCCCTTGATGCCAACAACCAGATTGCCGGGTTTGATATCGATCTGGCCAAAGCGTTATGCAAACAGATGCAGGCGGATTGCACCTTCACCAACCACGCGTTCGACAGCCTGATTCCTTCGCTGAAGTTTAAAAAATATGACGCCGTGATTTCCGGAATGGACATCACGCCGGAACGCAGCAAGCAGGTAGCATTTACCGACCCGTACTACGCCAACTCGGCGCTGGTGATTGCCAAAAAAGGCGAGTTCAGGAGCTTTGACGATCTGAAAGGCAAGCGCGTCGGCATGGAGAACGGCACCACGCACCAGAAGTATTTGCAGGACAAACATCCTGAAGTGAAAACCGTGGCCTATGACAGCTACCAGAATGCGATCATTGACCTGAAAAATGGGCGTATCGACGGCGTATTCGGCGATACTGCGGTGGTGAACGAATGGCTGAAAACCAACCCACAGCTCGGTACCGCCACGCCAAAAGTGACCGACCCGCAGTATTTCGGTACCGGCCTTGGCATCGCGGTCCGTCCGGACAACAAAGCGCTGCTGGAAAAGCTGAACGGTGCGCTGAAGGCGATTAAAGCAGACGGTACTTACGAGAAAATCAGCAAGCAGTGGTTCCCGGAGTAATTTATCTTCCCCGGTGGCGATTCGCTTACCGGGGCTATGCTAATTTTGTAGGCCCGGTAAGCGAAGCGCCACCGGGCAATGTTTTTAAAGAGGCACAAAAAAGCGGAAACAGGCACCAGACGCCGCATCCATCAGACGAATTCCCCCGCCGTGCAGCTCCAGCATGCGGCGCACTATCAGCAGCCCCAGCCCTCCTCTGTCCTCACGCGCGCTTTTGGCATTCAGCGCCGAAGGACGCTGGAACAGCTGATCGCGCAACCCTTGCTCCACGCCCGGGCCGCTGTCAGCCACTTCCACCTGCAGCTGCGCATCCTCCTGCCAGACGCGCAGTTTGATCGTCCCGCCCTGCGGCGTGTGGCGCACTGCATTATCCAGCAGGTTCGTCACCACCCGTTCAATCATCGACACATCCGCATTAAGCAAAGGCAACGTCCGCGGCATATCGACCTGAAGCGCAAGCTGCCGGGTTTCAATGGTCAGATCGAATTTCTGTGCCACGTCCTGAATCAGTTCGGCGATAGCAAACCGCTCCAGCTGCGGCTTAATGCCGCCGTGTTCAAGCTTCGCGAGCTCAAACAGCTGCTGCGATAAGTGGCGAACTTTGTGCCCCTGGCGCAGCGCAATAGCCAGATACTGCCGATTATCCTCAGGCGTTAGCGTGTCAGCCTTCAGCGAAAGCGTTTCCAGATAGCCCAGTAATGACGTCAGCGGCGTACGTAAATCATGAGAGATGTTGGCAATAAATTCACGACGCTGGCGGTCGCTGTCCGATAGCTCATCCCACTGGCTGGCAATTTTGCGCGCCAGCTCGATAAACGTGTTATGCAGAATAGCAACTTCATTGGCCGGTTCATGCTCAGGCGTTTGCTGCGCCAGCCGTTTGATGGCGCTGATGCTGTCCTGATCGAGCCCGCGCACGTCTGCGGTCAGCTGTTTAACCGGGCGCGTCACCCAGTACCAGACCATCACGCCCGCGAGGCTGCCAAACAGCGCCACCAGCAGCAGCGACCACAGCACCGTACTCCATAGCGCTTTCTGCCAGGCGCTGTCGGAGAGCGCATTCAGATCCTCACCCTGCAAAATAATGTACAGGTAGCAGCGCAGTTCACCGTCCAGCCGAACGGGGGCAACGCTGAAGACTTTCTGCTTATCCAGGCTGCGCGGATCGTCGCCAAAAACAGGCCACGCCGCGCCGCCAAGAAACGTTTGCAGCGGCGCGATGTCGATTTTCTGGCGCTTCACATGGCCCGCCGGTGCGGCGTCGGCCAGTAAATTGCCCTCCGGTGAAACCAGATAGAGTTCAACGCTCGGGTTGAGGGTCATCAGGCGGTCAAAGAGCGTTTTAAGCGTCTGACGGTTGACGTTGCCCTGCCTGTCGAGCAGCGGTTCACTGTTGACGATTTGCTGTGCCAGCCCGGCTGAGAGGCGCTGTACCATCGCGCTGCCGTACTGGCTGGTGCTGTAGAGCTGGACGCTGCATGCGGCAATAGCGCAAAGCAGCAGGATCGCAGTGAACACCAGCGTCAGCCGCTGGCTGAGGCTCAGACGGCGGATCATGTCGTACGCTCCGTTTTGTCGCTGGCGAACTTGTAGCCTTTTCCCCAGACGGTCAGAATGATTTCCGGCTCGGCGGGATCGTGCTCAATTTTGATGCGCAGACGGTTAATGTGCGTGTTGACGGTGTGCTCGTAGCCTTCATGCTGATAGCCCCAGACCCGGTCCAGCAAAGAGAGGCGGGAGAAGACTTCCCCCGGGTGACGGGCAAACCAGTACAGTAAATCGAATTCGCGGGGCGTGAGCTCAATCTGCTCACCGCGCAGCCGCACTTCACGCGCCAGCGGGTCAATGGTCAGGCCGTGACAGCTGATTAACCCACCTTCCATGCGAATGTTTTGCCCCATCGCCTCCTGGCGGCGGAACAGTGCTTTGACACGCGCAATCAATTCAAGCACCGAAAATGGCTTAGGCAGATAGTCGTCAGCCCCCATTTCAAGACCAAGCACCCGGTGCGTTTCGCTGGTACGGGCGCTGATGATGATCACCGGCAGATAGCGCGTCATCTGGCGAATGCGGCGACAAATTTCCAGACCATCAACGCCAGGCAGCATTAAGTCGAGGATCACCGCATCCCATACCTGTTTTTCAAGCTGCACCAGCGCCTGATTGCCATCCGCTTCATGGACAATCTGATAGCCTTCGTCCTGAAGGTTCAGCCGCAGCAAGGTGGCGATATCCTGATCGTCTTCCACCAGCAGTATTTTCTTTGGCGTAGTCATCGCATTCCACCGTAAGTCGTTTCTCCAAGCTTAACGCAGGGGAGCACCGCGAGTTATCACATTTTATTTAAACTTTCGTGAGGAAGTGGGGATGAGTCGTGGCGCACGATAGCGGTATATCGCTCGTCAGATATACCCACAATGCAAAATGAGGAATGACCATGAAAAAGTTAATGATTGCCGCCGCTGCCGTTTCTGCCCTGGTGATGTTTAACGCTCAGGCCGCTGACAGCATGAGTAAAGATACGATGAGTAAAGACAAGATGGCGCTGTCTCATGACGGAATGACCAAAGACGGTATGACGAAATCCCACGATAAAATGTGCAAAGACGGGATGTGTAAAGACGGCATGAAGCACGACAAAATGGACAAGATGAAAAAGGATGAAATGAAAAAAGGCGAGATGAGTCAGTAGATTCAGGTTGCATCCGCTTATCACCCTCTCCCTAACCCTCTCCCTGAGGGAGAGGGAATCTGGACGGTGCAGCTTTTTTCGAACCCGCTCAGATCCTGGCTTTCTCCCCCTCTCTTTGGGTCCAACCTTTTTATTTCCGAATCAGCAGCGTCAGCACTTCATAGTGCGCAGTATGCGGGAACATATCGAACAGCTGCACGCGGGCGACGCGGTATGCCGCCAGGTGGCTAAAATCTTTCGCCATCGACTGCGCGTTGCAGCTGGAGTAGATGATAAACGCCGGTGCCATTTCGCTCAGATAATCGCACAAGGCTTTACCGATGCCGCGACGCGGCGGATTGACCAGCACCAGCTCCGGCACGGCGCCCTGAGCGGTGGCAAACTGCGTCGAGTCCAGCGCCTGAAAATGCAGGTTATGCAGCCCTGACTCCTGGGCTGACTGCTTCGCGCAGGCAATCGCCTCCGCCGAAATTTCAATCCCGGTCAGCATCATCTCAGGCGTGGCGCAGTGCAGGCCAAACCCGCCAACGCCGCAGAACAGATCCCACATATGCTTAACCGGCCGCTCCCGCACCCAGTCTCGCGCCGTAGCGTAAAGCTGGCTCGCCACCGACGGGTTGGTCTGGAAGAAGCTTTGCGGGCGGATCCACAGCGGTACGCCGTTAAACCGTTCAGGCAGCGCCTGCTGGTCAGTGAGGAAGATTTCCTGCTCGCCTTCCATAATCGCCATGTGAACAGGCTGAATGTTCACCGAAATCACTTTCAGCTGCGGCAGCTGCGCCTGTAACCCGGGCAGCGCGGCACGCAGCTGCTCCAGTTTCGCTTCCGAACGCAGCACAAAACGCAGCATCATCCCGCCATCGAGCTGGCTTTCCGTCAGCAGCAGGTATTTCAGCTCGCCGCGCTTGCGGGCTACGTTGTAGGGCGTGAGGCCCGCTCGGGCGATAAACGGCTTCAGGGCGCTGAATACGGGCGCAAAGGTATCAGGGTAAAGCGGGCAGTCGCAGAGATCTTCCGGCGTGCCGTCGCGGTGCAGCATACCAAGCAGCGGCTTTTCTACGCTGCCGCTGACCACCATTTTGGCTTTGTTACGAAACCCTGCTTCCGGGCCGCTGACGGGCGCACTCCAGGCTTCCACGGTCGTCGAGGAGAGCAACTGCCGGAGATCCGCCATTTTGGCGGCAAGCTGTTTGGATACCGGTTGTTCCAGCCACTGACAGGAGCGGCAGCGACCGGCATCATAGAGTGCGCACTGCATAGATTGACCTTTGAGATTTCAGAGGCCGGGATTGTAGCACCGTTATTGCAGACGGAAAAACCGGCGGCTGGCGGCGGGCACGAAAAGCAGGAACAGCACCGTCATATCCGGCAATTTTTGCATCACCAGCGTGCGGAAAATTTCCCGCTTCGACTCGCCCGCAATACTGAACAGCTCAGGATAACCATAGCCTAATGAGGCGGCCCACAGGTAGCCCGCGGCGAGCACCTGGGTCAGCAGATAGAGCCAGCGCGCCCAGTTTCGCCCCTTCACCAGCGAGAAGGCGCACCAGATTTCGATAAAGACCAGGACAAGACTGGTCAGGAAAACCAGGGTTAAGGTCCAGGTCTGGACGCTGCGGTGGATGAATTCTTCCGTGCCGCGTAAACCCAGCACGTTAAAAATCATCAGCAAATCTAGGGCACGGATAAGAATAATGGCGAGTGCCGCCACCTGCACCAGAGCAGGAACGTTCAGACTGGCATGAGATTGTCGGGTTTTAGCAAAGCGTCGCAATTGTGGCCTTCCATGAAAACGCCTCCCCCGAATGGGAGAGGCGATGACACAACTCACAAGATTTTATGCGCTTCAGCCGCGTCTTGCACGCTGGATATCACGCGCCCGCTGTTTTTCAGCCCTTGCCATCAGCAGCCAGGCGATTAAACCAATAATCCCGACTACGCCAAGGATAAGCGTTGCCAGGGCGTTGATTTCCGGATTCACCCCCATGCGCACGTTTGAGAAAACCAGCATTGGCAACGTTGTTGCACCCGGCCCGGAGACGAAGCTCGCGATGACCAGGTCATCGAGCGACAGCGTGAACGCCAGCAGCCAGCCTGAAATCACTGCGGGCATAATCATCGGTAGCGTGATGACGAAAAAGACCTTCAGCGGCGTTGCACCGAGATCCATTGCGGCTTCTTCAATCGAACTGTCGAGTTCACGCAGGCGTGAGTTAATCACCACCGCGACATACGCAGTGCAGAACGTTACGTGCGCCAGCCAGATGGTCAGCATCCCGCGCTCTGACGGCCAGCCAATTGCGTGCCCCAGCGCCACAAACAGCAGCAGCAGCGACAGCCCGGTAATGACATCTGGCATGACCAGCGGCGCGGTTATCATGAAGGCAAAGCCGTTTGAGCCACGGAAGCGCCCAAACCGTACCATCACTACCGCAGCGATTGTGCCGAGAATACACGCCATCGTTGCCGCACAGGCGGCAATCGTCAGGCTCAGGCCCACGGCGCTCATCATTGCATCGTCATGGAACAGCTCACCGTACCAGCGCGTCGACCAGCCTGCCCACACCGTCACCAGCTTCGAGCTGTTGAACGAGTAGATAACCAGCATCAGCATCGGCGCGTAGAGGAACGTGAAGCCAATCAGGAGAATCAAAATGCGCCAGGGCGAGCGTACGACCGGTAAGTTGTTCATCCGTGATCCCCCATCTGTTTTTGCTGATGCTTGTGGAACCACATGATCGGCACGATCAGCAGCAACAGCATCACCACCGCCACGGCTGAAGCCACCGGCCAGTCGCGGTTATTGAAGAACTCCTGCCACAGAACGCGGCCAATCATGATAGTGTCCGGGCCGCCGAGCAGTTCCGGGATAACGAACTCCCCTACCGCCGGAATAAACACCAGCATCGAACCTGCGATAATCCCGCCTTTGGTGAGCGGCACAATCACGCTGAAGAAGGTTTTCAGCGGCTTCGCGCCAAGATCGAGCGACGCTTCCACCAGCGAATAATCAATGCGCGTCAGCGCAGTGTAAATCGGCAGCACCATAAACGGCAGGTAGGCGTAAACAATCCCGATGTAGACCGCCAGGTTGGTGTGCAGAATTTCCAGCGGCTGGTGAATAATCCCGGTCCACATCAAAAAGTTGTTCAACACGCCATTGCTCTTCAGGATGCCAATCCACGCATACACGCGAATCAGAAACGACGTCCACGACGGCAGGATCACCAGCAACAGCAGAATATTGCGGGTAGACGGCTTGCTGTGCGCCACCGCCCAGGCGAGCGGATAGCCCAGCAGCAGGCAGCAAATCGTCGAGATCGCCGCCACCTGTAACGACTGCAGATACGCCTCAAAATAGAGCGGATCGTCCGTCAGCTGCAGGAAGTTGCCCAGGTTCAGCGTCAGCGTGATCTGGTCATCGGCCCATTCCCACAAATCGGTGTAGGGCGGGATGGCCCGCGCCATGTCGGCGAGGCTGATTTTGAAAACGATAAGAAACGGCAGCAAAAACAGCAGAATAAGCCAGATATACGGCAGGGCAATCACCAGCTTACGGCCATGCTTCATCTGCATTTTCGCAAGCCAGGCGGCAAAGCCCTCAGGCTGTTTCGCGCGGACCGGAGGTTCTAATGTGCTCATTGCGCCCTCCCCTATACCGTCAAAACCACACAGCTGTCAGCATCCCAGCACAGGCGTACCTCATCGCCCCAGGTCGGCTGACCTTTGCGATAGCGGTGTTCGTTCTGTAGCTGAGCGCTGATCATCTGGCCGCTTTTCAGGCGCACGTGGTAAATCGACAGATCGCCGAGATAGGCGATGTGCACCACTTCACCGACGGCAAAGTTATAGCCATCGGCAGGCGGCTCTTCGCAGAGCATGATTTTTTCCGGACGCAGCGCCACGTACACCGGCACGTTATCCACCACGGATGCATCCGGGTCGACCTTCAGCGGATGCATCAGCCCCGGCGAGTCAATCACCAGGCCATCCTCCTGCCGCTCTTTCAGCAAGCCTTCGAACACGTTGACCGAGCCGATAAACTCGGCGCTGTAACGGGTCGTCGGGTGTTCGTAAATCTCTTCCGGCTCGCCAATCTGCACGAACTTGCCGCGGTTCATGATGGCGATGCGCCCGGCCATGGTCATCGCCTCTTCCTGATCGTGGGTCACCATCACGCAGGTGACGCCAACGCGCTCAAGGATGTCCACCACCTCAAGCTGCATCCTGTCGCGCAGTTTTTTATCCAGCGCGCCCATCGGCTCATCAAGCAACAGCAGTTTTGGGCGTTTGGCGAGGCTGCGGGCCAGGGCCACACGCTGGCGCTGGCCACCGGAAAGCTGGTGCGGCTTGCGTTTGGCAAACTCCTGCATATGCACGATGGCGAGCATCTCCTGCACCCGCGCGGCAATTTCAGCCTTCGGCAGCTTGTCCTGCTTCAGGCCGAACGCGATATTCTGTTCCACGGTCATGTGCGGGAACAGCGCGTAGGACTGAAACATCATGTTGATGGGGCGCTGGTACGGCGGCACCTGCGAGAGGTCCACGCCATCCAGCACAATTTGCCCGGCGGAGGGCGACTCGAACCCTGCCAGCATGCGCAGCAGCGTGGATTTGCCACAGCCGGATGCGCCAAGCAGGGCAAAAAGTTCGCCTTTGTAGATGGTGAGGCTGACGTCATCGACGGCGTGCTGGCCGTCAAAGGATTTGGTCAGGTTGCGGATTTCCAGCAGCGGAGTCAGCGCTTTGCGGGTTTTCGCCTGTGGGCGTGGGATTGCGTCGGTCACGATGGTGCTCTCCGGCAAAAAACGAACATTTATAGGGTCCGGTACCCTACAAAGAACTTCACAGTGCAGCTGCACTGCCCTGGTGCGAATATTGCCCGTTAGCGCTTCGCTTACCGGGTCTGCAGGCATTCGTAAGCCCGACTTGTCGGCCCGGCGAGCTCAGCGCCGCCGGGCAATATTTGCCACCGGCAGGCCTGCGTTATTTACCGGTCTTAACCGTCGTCCACGAGCGGGTGATCACGCGGTCAATTTTTGGCGACAGTACGGACTGAGTGAACAGCTTCGCACGGACGTCCGCAGGCGGATAAATGCCCGGGTTGTCGCGCACTTCAGCACTGAGCAACGGCGTCGCCGCTTTGTTGGCGTTGGCGTAATAAACGTGGTTACTGATATTCGCCACCACATCCGGACGCAGCAGGTAGTTCAGGAACTGATACGCCTCTTCGGTATTTTTCGCATCCTTAGGAATGGCAAACATATCGAAGTAAACCATCGCCCCTTCTTTCGGGATGGTGTAGGCGATATTCACGCCATTTTTCGCTTCCTTCGCACGATTTGCCGCCTGCAAAATATCGCCCGACCAGCCGATGGATACGCAAATATCGCCATTGGCCAAATCGTTAATGTATTGAGAAGAGTGGAAATAGCGGATGAAAGGACGCAGCTTCAGCAGCAAATCGTTCGCCGCGCCGCTGTAATCTTTCGGATCTGAGCTGTTCGGATCTTTGCCGAGGTAGTGCAGTACGGCGGCATAGACTTCGCTTGGCGCATCCAGGAACGAAACGCCGCAGCTTTTCAGTTTTTCGAGATTTTCAGGCTTAAAGATCAGGTCCCAGCTGTCTACCGGCGCATCTTTACCAAGGGCCGCTTTTACTTTATCAACGTTATAGCCAATGCCGGTGGTCACCATCATGTACGGAATGCCGTATTTATTATCATGGTCGTTCTGCGCCACCAGCTTGAGCATGTCCGGATCGAGGTTTTTGTAATTCGGCAATTTGCTCTTATCAATCGGCTGGAAAATACCCGCCTGCGCCTGACGCTCAAGGAACTGCGACGAGGGCACCACGAGGTCGTAACCGGTACTGCCCGCCATCAGCTTACCTTCCAGCACTTCGTTGGAGTCAAAGACGTTATAGACGACTTTAATGCCGGTTTCTTTGGTGAAATTCGCCAGCGTGTCCGGGGCAATATAGTCAGACCAGTTATAGACATGCAGCGTTTTTTGTTCAGCAGAGAGCGCACCTGCAGAGACTGCCATCAGCGCACCCGCAACCAGACCCGTTAACCATTTCTTATTTAAGGCGGTCATATCTCTTTCCTTCTCAACGTCCGTTAACAATTGGACCAAAATCCAGGCACAGTGATGCATGCAAAATTCATGCATATTTTGTCAGTCTGCAAAGAAAAGGAGCCAGGTCCTCTCCCGGCAGGAATTGCTCGCGATTGCGTCAGGATTTTTCACGCTACAATACGTTAAACGCAGTGTTTCGCGCGCCATCGCTGAGGTTTCGCAAGAATAACTTTAGCCAGGGTTGTCCGCTATAGCTCGGGTAAAAAAACGCCTTTTATCAATTTTTTATGCAAGATCACTTTATGGCGTAAGCCATCAGGCGCCTTGCAGTGGTGAATAATTCTTTAACAAGCGGTTAAAAACAGAATATTGCGGTGAAGTGCGCAGCCGCGCTGGCGGCGACTGCGTTCAGAATGCGGGACTTTAGTGCAGAAAATGGAATTGCGTTTCTTCGACGGACGGCTCTTCTTCGTCGCCTTTAAACAGCAGCTGATGTGAACCGGCTTCGAGGATCACCATCGAGACCTGCTCTTCGCTCTGGCGGAAGAACCACTCAAACTGCTCGCGGGTGACGCCCACGTTGACCGACAGCGACTGACACACCACCAGCTTCGGCAGGTTATCATCCTGAATATCGAGGAATGCTTTCACCGTCAGCGAACTGGCGTTAATCGCAGAGAGGTCGGAGGCCAGCGGCAGCAGCGCGGATGGCTTCACTTCAGCGAGCGCCGAGAACAGCACGACGTTATCCAGCAGGTCGAGTTTGGCGTCGAAAATGCCCTCAAAATTCTGCATATGCGGCAGGTGCAGCGCCTGACAGGTATCGCACTCATAGAAGCTGATGCCCATTTCGTCGAGCCATTGACGTAGCGTATCCAGACCCGGAACGACGAGTGAATCCATAAACCCTGAAACCTCTTGCAGTGAAAGAAAAGCGTAACCATAGCGGAACCGCGTAACAGGTTACGCAAAAACGCGCTCAGATGCTACGAAACAGGTGAAATCCTGTGCTAGCCACCCGTTTTCAGACAAAAACCAGGCCGGGCGTGGCGCTCTATCCAGGCGATCATTTTTCCGGCGATATCCAGACCGGTGGTTTTTTCGATCCCTTCCAGTCCCGGCGAGGCGTTCACTTCCATCACCAGCGGACCACGGTTCGCGCGCAGAATGTCCACGCCTGCGACGTCCAGGCCCAGCGTCTGCACGGCCTTGATGGCAATCTCACGCTCAAGCGGGGTGATATCCGCAACCGTTGCCACGCCGCCACGATGCAGGTTCGAACGAAAATCACCCGCCTTCGCCCGACGCTCAATAGCCGCCACCACTTCATCGCCGACCACCAGGCAGCGAATATCACAGCCTTTAGCCTCCTGGATATATTCCTGCACCAGAATGTGCGCATTCAGCCCGCGAAAGGCGTCGATCACGCTCTCCGCCGCCTGCCGCGTTTCAGCCAGCACCACGCCAATCCCCTGAGTGCCTTCCACCAGCTTCACCACCAGCGGCGCGCCGCCGACCATATCGATCAGATCGCTGGTGTCGTCCGGTGAATGGGCGATTCCGGTAACGGGCAAATCAATGCCCTGACGGGCCAGCAGCTGCAGCGAGCGTAGCTTATCGCGGGCCTTGGTAATGGCCACGGATTCATTGAGCGGGTAGCTGCCGAGCAGTTCAAACTGGCGCAGCGCGGCGGTGCCGTAAAAAGTGATGGCCGAGCCGATGCGTGGGATCACCGCATCATAGTGCGGAAGCTGGCGGCCTTTGTAATGAATAGAAGATGCCGCCGGGCTGATGTTCATATAGCAGGAAAGCGGGTCGAGAATATCGACCTGATGGCCGCGCTTCGTGGCGGCCTCACGCAGACGCTTACAGGACCAGAGCGTTCCGTCCCGGGACAAAATGGCGATTTTCACCCTGCACCTCACTGTGATGACCTGAATAAAACAGCCACATCATACCCGGAGTGAATTTTATCGGATAGCCCAGCCCTGCTTGTGCAGGTAGTCGAGAATAAACGGTCTGGTCTCTTTGACGATAGTGCGACGAATATGGTCACTCCACGTGTCCGCCCGCGTATTGCTGCCGCGCGAGAGGTAATAATTCGCCATCTCTTCGTCATAGCGTGCCAGCTCGACCTCATCGACCGGATGATACGCATTTTCATGCACGACAATGCTCGCCGGCAGACGCGGCTTCACACCAGGATCGTCCGCAGGCCAGCCGAGGCACAGGCCGAACAGCGGCAGCACGTGCTGCGGGAGCTTCAGAAGATCCGTAACCGCCTCGATGCTGTTGCGGATCCCACCGATATACACCCCACCAAGCCCCAATGACTCCGCGGCAATCATCGCATTCTGGCCCATTAGCGCAGTATCAACGGTGCCAAGCAGGAGCTGCTCAGCACGCCCCAGCTGGGCTTCCGGGCAGATTTGCAGATGGCGGTTGAAGTCCGCACAGAACACCCAGAATTCCGCCGCCTGCGCCACGTGCTGCTGCCCGCCGGTCATTTCCACCAGCTGCTTACGCAGTTGCGGATCGGTGACGCGCACGATTGAACTGCACTGTAAAAAGCTGGAGCTGGCTGCCGCCTGCGCGCTGGCAATAATCGCTTCGCGCTGCGCCTGGGTAATGGGCTCAGCGGTAAAGTGACGAATGGAACGGTGGCTTAACAGCAGATCAATGGTTGGCGTCATCGCGTTTTTCCTGGTCGGACGAAATCGGTTTATCATGGCGCTGCATCAGCTGTGGGGCAACGGTTTGTGCCATCCCGCGAAACAGCGCCACGGCGGCGGGGATCATCAACATGATGCCCGCAAAAATCATGATTATCCCGGCCATCGGACTTGCGAACGGCGCGGGTAAGGTGACGTAGTGGTTGAGTGAAAGCCAGGCCAGCACCAGCAGCACCATGCCGAGGGCTTCCAGGATCAACACGCTTTTGGGCAAAGCGCCGAGTGAACGCATTATCAGTCTCCGGAAAACGAGTATAACGTCGAGGATAGCAACTGTACCTGGCGAAACAAGCTCTGTATCGGGCAAAGCCATCGGAACGAAAGGCAGAATCTTCTTTCCGGAAAGCGGGCACGCAGGCATCATAAGCCCCATTCGCCGATAGGCTCAGTTTCAGGAGAGAAAACAATGTTTACCGTTATTTTTGGTCGTCCAGGTTGCCCTTACTGCGTTCGTGCTAAAGAGCTGGCTGAAAAGCTGACCAACGAGCGTGATGATTTTAACTTCCGTTACATCGATATTCATGCGGAAGGGATCAGCAAGGCAGACCTTGAGCAGACCGTGGGCAAACCGGTTGAGACCGTGCCACAGATTTTCGTTGATCAGAAACACATCGGTGGCTTCACCGATTTCGAAGCCTGGGCGAAAGAGAACCTGGGACTCTACGCTTAAGATACCGCGTGGGCGTTACTCGCGCCCACGCTTTGCGTTCACCAGCCCACTGATAAATAAGAAACAGAGCGCCCCCAGCGCACACCAGAATACCGCACTGAAGATCCACGCCAGCTCCTGCCAGATGGAACGATCGGTAAAAACCCCGACCCGCATCACCACCAGACATACCGGTGCCGCCAGAATGGCGCCCAGCACAGGAAACAGCAGACGCTGCTTGCTTGAGATAAAACTTGCCACTGCCCCAGGGACAGCAAAGAACAGCAGGCCCAGCTCCGGACGTCCCGACACGCGAAAGGCACCTTTCACATTCAGTAACAGAATAAGGCATACCGCAATAAAGAGGATAAAACAGCAGATAACCCCTGCCCAGGCTCGCTCAGATCTCAAAATTCCTCCTGATTATTCTCTATCAAACTCAATGACACCCGGTTGGATAAAGTTTCCGGCAATCCATGCCGTAAAGCACTTACGTAAGCTCAAACGATTGTGACTAGCCGCAGCAATCAGGAACGATTAAACTAGCGGCCTTAATTTGATGGTGAAAGCCGTCGCCCTTTTTATTGAAAACACTCAGGCGGCGCAGGGAAGACATTAGCCCAAATAACCATTCCTTTCAACAACTTACTCGTAAACAAGAAGTTGACTTCCGTGAATATAAACGTCGCAGACTTGTTAAATGGGAATTACATCCTGTTATTATTTGTGGTACTGGCGCTGGGCCTGTGTCTGGGAAAATTGCGCCTTGGATCCATCCAACTGGGTAATTCCATTGGCGTTTTAGTGGTCTCTTTGTTATTAGGTCAGCAGCACTTCAGTATTAACACTGATGCCCTGAACCTGGGCTTTATGCTGTTTATTTTCTGCGTCGGCGTGGAAGCCGGACCCAACTTTTTTTCTATCTTTTTCCGCGACGGTAAAAATTACCTCATGCTGGCGCTGGTCATGGTGGGCACTGCGCTGGTCATGACGCTGGGGCTTGGGAAGCTGTTTGGCTGGGATATCGGCCTGACCGCCGGGATGCTGGCAGGCGCCATGACGTCTACCCCCGTGCTGGTAGGCGCAGGGGACACGCTGCGCCACTCCGGCATGGCGGGGAACGAACTGGCTACCGCGCTCGATCATCTGAGTCTCGGCTACGCCCTCACCTATCTTATTGGCCTGGTGAGCCTGATCCTCGGCGCACGCTATCTGCCAAAACTTCAGCATCAGGATCTGCAAACCAGCGCCCAGCAGATTGCTCGCGAGCGCGGCCTCGACACCGATTCCAATCGCAAAGTCTACCTGCCGGTGATTCGCGCCTACCGTGTTGGCCCGGAACTGGTCGCCTGGGCCGACGGAAAAAACCTGCGCGAACTGGGCATCTATCGCCAGACGGGCTGCTACATCGAACGTATTCGTCGCAACGGCATTCTGGCAAACCCGGACGGCGACGCGGTATTGCAAATGGGTGACGAAATCGCCCTGGTCGGCTACCCCGATGCGCATGCACGCCTTGATCCAAGCTTCCGTAACGGCAAAGAAGTGTTCGACCGCGACCTGCTCGACATGCGCATCGTCACCGAAGAAGTCGTCGTCAAAAACCACAACGTAGTCGGCCGCCGCCTGGCGCAGATGAAGCTCACCGATCACGGCTGCTTCCTGAACCGCGTCATCCGCAGCCAGATTGAAATGCCAATTGACGACAACATCGTGCTGAACAAAGGTGACGTATTGCAGGTCAGTGGCGACGCGCGCCGCGTGAAAACCATCGCCGATCGCATTGGCTTTATCTCCATTCATAGCCAGGTCACCGACCTGCTCGCCTTCTGCGCGTTCTTTATCGTCGGCCTGATGATCGGCATGATCACCTTCCAGTTCAGCTCCTTCAGCTTTGCGGTAGGTAACGCGGCAGGCCTGCTGTTCGCAGGAATCATGCTCGGCTTCCTGCGAGCCAACCACCCGACGTTTGGCTATATCCCGCAGGGCGCGCTGAATATGGTTAAAGAGTTCGGCCTGATGGTATTCATGGCCGGCGTCGGCCTGAGCGCTGGCAGCGGTATTGGCCACGGCCTGGGCGCGATTGGCGGTCAGATGCTGGTTGCTGGCCTGCTGGTCAGCCTTGGCCCGGTCGTTATCTGTTTCCTGTTCGGCGCATACGTGCTGCGGATGAACCGCGCCATGCTGTTTGGCGCAATGATGGGCGCACGCACCTGCGCCCCGGCAATGGAAATTATCAGCGACACCGCCCGCAGCAATATTCCGGCGCTGGGCTACGCAGGCACCTACGCCATCGCTAACGTGTTGTTAACGCTGGCAGGGACGCTGATTATCGTCATCTGGCCTGGCCTGGGATAAATCTGAAGAAAGGCAAACGCGGAAAAAAAACGCCTGACGGGCAGAACTTTTTGATAGCGCGTCAGTCATAACTTATGCCACTGCTTTTCTTTGATGTCCCCATTTTGTGGAGCCCATCAACCCCGCCGGATTCGGTTCAAGGTTGATGGGTTTTTTGTTGCCTGGATTTTGTGACCTTCCTAATCAGCCACTTACGAGCCACCTTTAAGACAGATGGCGACAAAATGGCGGCAGCGATTTCTCCATGGCGGCGGTAGGCACAAAAAAAACCGCCAACGGCCGGTCTTAGTCAGTAAGCAAATTGTCCCTGCCTACCTTTAGAATGAGATGACGCAGCGCTGATTTTTTGCGGGCAGCATACTGAGCGCACAAAAGTCTCATGCGTCATGAAGGTATGCACAGGCAAAAGGCAGAACATAAGCGATTTCGAAATTCCTGTTAGGGCTGAAAAGCACAAATCCTCCCAAAAAAGAGTTCCCACCACGAGCATGACTTACCCACCCGCAGGTCAGACAGGTAGTTTGAGGTTGCCGGTTTTAGCCTGGCACAGTCAGTTAACCGCTACAGTTCACTTCCGTTAAAGTACCAGTACGGATCAGGTTGGTGATCAGGCCCAAGATCTCGGTCAGTTGTGCGTTCATGGGGAAAAAGTGCATTATTATTTGTCCGAAGACATCGTGATACTTTGTGAAGCATCGGGCACATCTCAACTATTCAGGAGCAATGTCATGAATTATCGATTCAATCTTCCGTGGCGATTCTATATTTCACTTTTAGGGGTCATACTCGCCATAACTTATGCCTGGGATCAAGTTGATGATGAATTCTTTAAATTTGTCATCAAATATATAGGCGCAGTTTTCTTTGGGCTTTGTCTTGTAAGCGCACTTATATTGAGAAATGGTCTATCAGAATTACCTAAAAACATTCTCAATGCGATTTGGAACATAGAAACAGCATTTGTTTTTATTTATTTAATATCTTTAACCTATTGCTATTCCATATATGGAGAGGCGCCATCAAAAAACTTCACGACCTGGGCCGAACAGCACCCTGTCTTATTCATAACTCTTACTAACTCTCTTGGTTTTGTTGCATTAGCAAGAGCTGCAACTGCATTTACCGATATTTTTAAAAAATCCATAATGATACTTCATGAAACAACCGCCGATCCAATTGGCGATTGGATAAGAAATCGTAGAAAGACTAACCATTGATATAAAATATCTTGAGCTGTATCAGCCGCCTTTTATAGAGTTTTAACAACATAACCAGTAGTTACGGAATCAACCATAAAGCCAAACCCCAGTTCGTGCAGACTCAGCAAGCATGCGAAGCGTTAGCGGCTCGGGTTCATCGTCTCCCTTGCCACAAGTGAAAAGTGCATACAGAAAGAAGGTTTCAACAGGCCAATAGCGGTAAAAATCAAAGCCGGAAGAGTCAACATCGAACCGTTCGAAATACTCCTTCATGATCTCTGCCCCTGTCTCACTGGCCCAAACGTAGTCACCTGTGCTCAAACTTGTATCAATCGTGACAGGCCAACGTTTTTTAGTGAAAAGGCCTGGCTTATTAAACCGCTCGCAGTACCACGCAATAACGTCATCATCGGTCACCATATCTTGTCGTTCCCTCTGGCAATGGTGTTGTATTTCGTCGTTACCCGATAAGCAATTTGAGCGACATCATTGGCAATAATGATTTCTCCAATGATGGGTATCCACCTGCCGACAAAAGCCCCCAAATTTGTGACATAGGCAAACTTCATTCTTTTAATGCTACCTGTTGTCAGTGTAGGTAATCGCCGTGTTTCGATATTCAGCCAGTGCCGCAACTGCGAACTTAGAGGAGAAGTTCCAGGCGTGGACCGCGCAGGCTTTCCTCTCGTGGGTATATCCGGCTGCCCCAACAAAATCAAAGCGACAGTGAACAAATCTTCTGTTCCGAGTTGTTCGGCAGTTTCATCAAGAAAAATCCAGAACAGCAGTTCGCCAGCTGTCAGGTTGGAAAATCCCCTGTAGAAATATGTTCCGGTAAGTTCTTCCACTGAATCCATCAGCCACCACCTATCCGGTTACACGTTCATTCCAGGCATCAGCAAACTGGATATTCCCATCAACGTAGCGCCATGTGATTTTTGCATAACGAAGCTGAACCTGCTCGCGGTGGCCAACATTAGTTACTATATTGGTGTCATGCATCATCGGAGTGACGGAAACAATCTTCACCCCTTCAAGCAGCATGTTGTAATATTCAACTTCCTGGCCCGCATCGTTGATGCGATACCATTTGAATTCAGCACTCTCCAACGTCTGGCCTGTCGCCACAGCTTTAAATAAATATGGGGATGAGCTATCAAACTCTTTTTCAAAGATGAGTGCGCCATGTACACGCGTACCCGTTAACTTTCCCGTGTTATTGTCTGTCGGAATATACAAATTGTGGCTGAACGAAGATATTTCGATAGAGAATTCACGATCTTGTACATCAACCGAACCCTTGATGATTGCCCCGCCGTCATCTTTCAGCCACAAATAGGATGGAATTGCCATAGATTTATAATCCCTCATGATTTATACGGATGATTTCCAGGCAATTCTAATCTTTTAAAATCGGTTGGTAAATGAGCGATTAATCCTAATGGATTGATATAAAACATCTTTTATATGTGTTGATTTGACAGCATTCATAAAATCTATTGATTCATTGAAGTGGTTTTATCAATGCCAGTGTCATAATCAGGCCATGAAGCCCATGCCACGCCTCAGCTTACTGAACCCTGTGCTCAATATTGCAAAGGCTCATGATCAAGTCACCTTTAAAACCTTCGTGTAAAGGTTTCACGGCATAACAACCTTTCGCTTTTTTTCCTGCGTTCGTAATATTCGGCGTGAAGAGCTTTAGCCAGGTTTCCGGCCAACTTGCACCAGTCTGCATATTACCCATACTTCTGAAAGACGAATACGTGAGGGGAACCGTGATGATACTTCAGGGCAAAATTGCTGTGATCTTTGGAGGCAGCGGCGCAATAGGCCGTTCGGTCGCGCTGGCGATGGCGCGGGAAGGTGCTCGGGTCTGGCTTCTCGCTCGCGAACAGGCTCGACTCGAAAATGCTCTGGCCGAAGTACGCGCAGCAGGATTCGCTGCAAATACCCTCATCGTTGATGTTCTTGATGAACAATCCACGCTTAACCAGACGGCAAAACTGGCCCAACAAACCGGCGGAATTGACATCGTCGTGAATGCTACGGGTTTTATGCACGATCAGGGTAAAGGGATTCTGGAGCTCAGCCTGTCTGAATTCAGGCAAGGATTCGATCCGTTTTTGTCAGCCATGTTCAACATTTCAAAAGCGGTGACGCCACATATGGGTGGCGATCGGGCGGGTGTGATTTTGACTGTTGTCGCACCCGCCGGAGCGATGGTGATGCCAAATCATCTGGGTCATATTGTCGGCTGTGCAGGCACCGAGGCTTTCGTTAAATCGCTCGCCAGTGAGCTTGGGCCAAAGAACATTCGAGTGGTTGGTGTGCGTTCTCATGCCATTGTCGATGCGGTTGCCGCCGGGTCTTATACGGCCGAAATCTTTGCACCAAAGGCGCAGGCGATGGGCATAACCGTTGAGCAGTGGTTAGGTGGCGCGGCGCAAAGCACAATGCTGAAGCGCCTGCCAACACTCTCAGAAGTAGCTGGGGTGATGACTTTCCTGGCATCAGAACGGGCAAATTCCATGACCGCCACCGTCGTTAACGTCACGGCAGGCGCCACCACCAGCGGCTAGATTATTTCAGAATGCCGCTCAGGCCATGTACAGCCATATAAACACCAACCACAGCGATCAGCACGCTGGAAAAGTAAGGTGCACGCCGGGCAGTTTTGTTAAACCCGCTCCAGCCTTTTGCCGCATGGCGAACGCCTATCGCTGCCCCAGCCCCAACAGTCACCAGCGTTAACGCCAGACCAATGCTGAAACTGATAACCATGGTCGCGCCAAGAGCCAGCGCTTTCAACTGGATACAAATCAGCATGACCGTCACCGCTGCCGGGCACGGGATCAGACCTCCCGTCAGCCCAAACAGCAGGATTTGCCCATTGGTAACGTCGCGGTCAGTAAACTGGCGCTGGATTTGATTGGCATGATGGCGCTCATGCGCGTCCTGATATTCCCGTGAACCCTGCTCCAGCCCCGCCAGTTCAGCATGCGTATGATCATGATGGTCGTGGTCGTGGTCGTGGTCGTGGTCGTGGTCGTGGTCGTGGTCGTGATGCTGCTGCGACTGCATTTCCTGCAACCCGTTTTTTTCACCGCGCCAGGTACGCTGGAACATCCAGAACGCGGAGCCCAGAATGATGACCGCGGAAACAAACTGGAGCCAGGGCTCTGCCGACTGAGCGGTAAATTGCTGGCTGATGTACATCCCACCAAACGCGATTATCCAGACAATCGCCGTATGGCTCACCGTCGCCGCCAGCCCCAACATCACGGCCTGACGGACCGTACCCTTAATCGCCACGATAAATGCCGCCATCATGGTCTTGGAGTGGCCGGGTTCGAGCCCATGTAAAGCCCCTAACAAAATAGCGCTCGGAATAAAAAACCAGGCATTGCCCTGCTGGAACAGGGTGGTGAAATCGGTCATAAGGCGTTCTCTCATCCGGTATTGATGCGGCGCATTCTACTCCCCCCCAGTATACAATACTACCCCCCAGTAGATCGCCGATGGTATTATGGCCCGACTTTTACCGCCGTGGAGATCGAAGCATGTCCCATACCGTCCGTGATAAACAAAAGCTGAAAGCCCGCGCGAACAAAATTCAGGGACAGGTTAACGCCCTGAAAAATATGCTCGATGAGCCGCACGAGTGCGCAGCAGTGTTGCAGCAAATTGCCGCCATTCGCGGGGCAGTGAACGGGTTAATGCGGGAAGTGATCAAAGGCCATCTGACGGAGCATATCGTCCATCAGGAAGATGAAGTTCAGCGCGAGGCCGATCTGGATGTGGTGCTGAAAGTACTCGACTCCTATATCAAATAACCCACTTTCACAGGCGGGCAATTCTCCCCACCATCTCGCGGATCTCCGCTTTACCCAGCGGCGCACGGTCTGTGACAAAATGCAGCGTCATTCCTTCGATAAACGCATCCAGCGCGCGGGCGGTTGCCGGATCGAACCACTGCTCCAGCACCTGCTGGCTGCCCTGCATCCAGTTTTGCATTACGTTTTTAAGCGCCGGTTTGCAGCCGATAAACGCATACAGCTGATACATCAGTTCCATGTTGCGCGTCGTCGTGACCTGCGCGCTGAAAATCAGCTGCGTGATGGCGTCACAGGCCTGCTGTGGGGAGTTCACTTCGGCAAAAAACGCTTTGTATTGCACCAGCATTTCATCGGTGAAGCCGCTGAACGCTTCTTCGAGTAGCGCGTCTATGCCGCTGAAATAATAAGTCATCGACCCCAGCGGCACGTCGGCGCAGCTGGCGATTTTGCGGTGCGTGACTGCCTGAATACCGTGATGCGCGATGGTGTCCAGCGTCGCCTGCAGGATCCTTTCGCGTCGTTGCGGATCGTTGGGTCTACGGGCCATCATTTTTCCTTTTGTGATTTGTGTACAAATGTACACAACCTTGCTAGTGTTGTCTCTCCCTCTTTTTGTACAGGCAGTATACGGATGACGTCGCTTTCTCCCCGCCGGGCCCTGCAGTTGCGTATGTGGGCGCTGTTTATGTTCTTCTTTTTGCCAGGCCTGCTGATGGCCTCCTGGGCCACGCGAACGCCCGCCATCCGTGACATTCTGTCGGTCAATACGGCCGGAATGGGTATTGTGCTGTTTGGCCTGTCGATAGGCTCGATGAGCGGCATACTCTGCTCGGCGTGGCTGGTTAAGCGCTTTGGCACCCGCAAAGTCATTCGCACCACCATGTCCTGCGCACTGGTCGGAATGCTCATGCTGAGCCTCGCGCTGTGGCTCGCCTCACCCTTCTTTTTCGCCTTTGGTCTGATGGTCTTTGGCGCAAGCTTCGGGGCCGCCGAAGTGGCCATTAACGTTGAAGGTGCCGCCGTCGAGCGAGAAATGAAAAAGACCGTGCTGCCCATGATGCACGGCTTTTACAGCTTCGGCACGCTGGTCGGTGCCGGTATCGGCATGGCGCTGACGGCGTTTGGAACACCTGCCACGATCCATATTCTTCTCGCCGCGCTCTTCGGCATTGCACCCATTGCGATTGCCATTAAAGCCATTCCCGAAGGTACCGGTAAAAACTCCGCCGAAAACAGCGAGCATCACGAAAAAGGCGTGCCGTTCTGGCGGGACGGGCAGCTTATGCTGATTGGCGTGGTGGTGCTGGCGATGGCCTTTGCCGAAGGCTCCGCCAACGACTGGCTGCCGCTGCTGATGGTGGACGGTCACGGCTTCAGCCCAACCTCCGGTTCGCTGATTTACGCAGGCTTTACCCTCGGGATGACCGTCGGGCGCTTTACCGGCGGCTGGTTTATCGACCGCTACAGCCGCGTGGCCGTCGTTCGCGCCAGCGCCATCATGGGTGCACTCGGCATTGCGCTGATTATCTTTGTTGACGTCGACTGGGTTGCCGGCGTCTCCGTTATTCTCTGGGGGCTCGGTGCGTCACTCGGCTTCCCACTCACCATTTCTGCCGCCAGCGACACCGGCCCGGACGCGCCAACCCGCGTCAGCGTTGTCGCCACCACCGGCTACCTGGCGTTCCTCGTGGGCCCGCCGCTCCTCGGCTTCCTCGGTGAGCATTACGGCCTGCGCAGCGCCATGCTGGCGGTGCTGTCGTTAGTCATAGTTGCCGCACTGGTGGCACGCGCGGTCGCCAAACCTGAATCTGAACCCGCTACGGAGAGTGCATGATGAGTATCAAACTGATTGCCGTCGATATGGATGGAACCTTTCTCAACGATGATAAGCGCTACAACCGGACGCGCTTTCTCGCACAGTATCAGCAGATGCAGGCCCAGGGCATTCGCTTTGTGGTCGCCAGCGGCAACCAGTACTGGCAGCTAATTTCCTTCTTTCCGGAGATGGCCGATGAGATAGCCTTCGTGGCCGAAAACGGCGGCTGGGTGCGGGATGCGGGGGAAGATGTTTTCAACTGCGAGCTGCCTGCCGGGCATTTCCGTAAGGTAGTGGATTTTCTGCACACCCTGCCGGATGTGGAAATCATCGCCTGCGGCAAGCGCAGTGCATATACCCTGAAGCGCTACAACGATGAGCTGAAGGCGATGGCCGCGCTCTATTATCACCGCCTTGAGTTTGTCGACAGCTTCGATAAACTGGACGATACCTTCCTGAAGTTTGGCCTGAACCTGCCAGACAGGCTGGTGCCGGAGGTCCAGAAAGCCCTGCATGAGGGCGTCGGCGACCTGATGACCGCCGTCACTACGGGGCACGGCAATATCGATCTGATCATTCCGGGCGTGCACAAAGCCAACGGTCTGCGCATCCTGCAACAGCGCTGGGGTATTGAGGATCATGAAGTCGTGACGTTCGGTGACAGCGGCAACGACCTGGAGATGCTGCGCCAGGCGGGGTTTGGCTTTGCGATGCAGAATGCGTGCGAAGCGGCCATTGAAGCGGCCAACCACCGCGCCCCGCACAACAATGACGAAGGCGTGCTGCAGGTGATTGATAAAGTTTTAAGGCGGGAAGCGCCTTTCTGTTAACGGGTGGTCATTTCCGTGTGGCGGCGCTGCCTTACCCGGCCTACAAATCGCGCTTCTGTAGGTCGGGCAAACAACGTGCCGCCCGGCATTTCATCAATTTACTGCTGCGAACTACCGACCGCTTTATCCTTCAGGAAGTAGGCAATCAGCCCCAGCCAGATTAGGCCGTTAGCAAGGTTAAACACGCTGAACAGGCCGTTGCCACCAGACTGATAGGCGTGCTTGCTCACCTCAATACCGACGGTGAAAATCAGCATCTGCAGCATCCCCATCGCCGCTGATACCGTGCCCTTACTCATGTCGCTGGCGAACAGGGTCAAACGTACCAGGCCCGCGTTGGCTATCCCGATGCCGAAAGCGTAAACGCTTAAGCCTGCGGTCATCCACAGATAAGCGTGGCTGGACACAACGGTTGCAGCTGCGGCGATAACCAATCCGGCCATAATCGGCCAGCCTCCCGCGATAATCAGCCAGCGCACGGTTTTGCGCGAGGTCAGCTTCGCCAGCACCAGGTTGCCGACAATCAGTGCACCAAATATTGGCACCTGCAGCAGGCCATATTCGTAAGTGCTGGCCTGTTCCCCGCTGATGATAATCACCGGCGACTGCGCAATCCACGCCAGCAGCGGCAGGCTGACAAAGCCCGTCGCCAGCGCTCCGGCCACAAATCGCAGGTTCTTCAGCACCAGGCCATAGTCTTTGCCAAGCTCTTTTACCGACAGCTTCTCGCCGAGCCGCGTCGCGGTTTCCGGCATCGCCCGCTGCAGGCCAAAAAAGGAGATCAGCGCCAGGGCGGCAAACAGCACAAACATCGTTTCCCAGGGCGCAAGGTGCACCCAGGCGGCCCCCACCAGCGGCCCGAGCAGCGGCGCAATCAGCGCTACGTTCGCCATCAGCGCGGTGATTTTGATACACACCGCTTCCTCAAACGACTCCTGAATTGCGGCGTAGCCCACCGCACCAATAAAGCACAGGCTGATGCCCTGCAGGAAGCGCAGGAAGGTGAACTGTTCAATGTTTTGCGCCAGCAGCGTGGCGAGGCAGGTGACAATGAACCATACCACGCCGGTCAGCATCACCGGACGACGGCCAATACGGTCCGACAGCGGCCCAAGGAGCCACTGTAAAAACATCCCGCCAGCCAGATAGGCGGTCATCGAGGTTGGCACCCACTCCATCCCGGCGTTGAACTGCTCAACCACCGCCAACATGCCCGGCTGGATCATGTCGTTACCGATATAGGTTGAGAATTCGTAAAGCACCAGACAGAGCGGAAAAAGTAACGCCTGACGACCGAGGCGTTTGCCAGAAAGTGAAGGGTTTTGCATGCAATCTCTTAACGGTAAAAAATCGCGTGAAGTGTAATGAATGATAGTGGATGACGATAGCGAAAAGTGCGTGAAACACCCTGTTACAGCACAAATTTACTCGTTTAAGGTTCGCTTAAGTTGCGGACCCTATACTGCCGCCAGTGAAAGCAGAAAAATTAACGCTGACCTCAACCGCCTGACAATTAAGACAATCCCTCTTACTTGTCCCGGCGTTAATTTTTTAAGGTGAGCACCGTCATCAAACTGTAAGAGCCCGCACGCTATGCTGGAAAATTTGAATACCTCGCTGTTTTACTGGATTAACGCCACCCCGGCGTCGCCGCAGTGGATGATCTCGCTCGCGATTTTCATCGCCAAAGATCTGATCAATATCGTGCCGCTGCTGGCGGTTGCGCTCTGGCTCTGGGGGCCGCGTAAGCAGGTCTGTGCCCAGCGTCAGCTGGTGATTAAGGTGGCGATGGCGATTGGCGTAAGCCTGCTGCTTTCGTGGGTTGTTGGTCACATTTATCCGCACGACAGACCGTTTGTTGACGGTATCGGCTATAACTTCCTGCATCACTCTGCGGATGACTCCTTCCCAAGCGACCACGGTACGGTGATTTTTACCTTTGCGCTGGCGTTCCTGTTCTGGCATCGCCTGTGGTCTGGCGTAGTACTGCTGGCTATTGGCTGCGCGATTGCCTGGTCCCGCGTTTACCTCGGCGTGCACTGGCCGCTTGATATGGTCGGCGGCTTCCTCTCCGGACTCAGCGGCTGTCTCGCCTCCCAGGTGCTGTGGCTGATGTTTGGCGAAGCCATCTACCGCCGGTTGCAGGCCATGTACCGCTTCTGCTTCTCGCTGCCTATCCGCAAAGGCTGGATACGTGACTAAGCCGGGCGGCAGAGGTAAAATCGCCGCCGGACCCTTCGCCTGCCGCGACGGGCATTAAGGCTTACAGGGGTTTTATGGAAACACGGCGCGATGAGCGAATCAGCCAGCTTATTCAGGCTCTCAAACGTAGCGATAAGCTCCACCTGAAGGAAGCCGCCGCGCTGATCGGCGTGTCGGAGATGACCATTCGCCGCGACCTCAACAGCCATCGCGGTCCCGTAGTGCTGCTCGGTGGCTACGTCGTACTGGAGCCCCGCAGCGCCAGCCATTATTTACTGAGCGATCAGAAAACCCGCCTGGTGGACGAAAAGCGCCAGGCTGCCCGCCTGGCGGCAAAGCTGCTGAAAGCCCATCAGATGGCCTTTTTTGACTGCGGCACGACCACGCCGTGGATAATCGACGCCATTGATGACGAACTGCCGTTTACCGGCGTCTGCTATTCTCTGAATACCTTTCTGGCCTTGCAGGATAAGCCACTTTGTCGGGCCATACTCTGCGGCGGTGAATTTCATGCCAGCAATGCTATCTTCAAGCCGCTCAGCCCACAGGACACGCTGAGCCATCTCTGCCCGGACATCGCCTTTTATTCCGCAGCAGGCGTTCATGCCAAACTGGGCGCAACCTGTTTTAATCTTGATGAACTGCCGGTGAAACACTGGGCGTTATCCAGCGCGCAGAAGCATGTCCTGGTGGTCGATCACAGTAAATTTGGCAAGGTAAGACCGGCGAGAATGGGTGAGATTGCGAAGTTTAACGTTATCGCCAGCGACCGCCGCCCGGATGACGAACTGGCGGCGCTGGCTAAACAGCACGGGATCGCGCTGCTGTTCGATAAATAATACATTTTGCCCGGCGGCGCTTCGCTTGCGCGGGCCTACAGAAAGGTAGCCCGATTCTCCAGGCCCTGTAAGGCGTAGCCGCCACCGGGCAAGAACTGCCAATCAGTTAAGAGAACCAGCTCCCGAACCACTGGTGGAATTTCATCAGCACGAAATCCACCATCCGGTTAAAGAACCCGCCCTCATTCACCGCTTCCATCACGATCAGCGGCCGCTGTTCGATGGTTTTATCATTCAGCTTAAAGTCGATAGTGCCAACCACCTGCCCTTTCGCCAGCGGTGCGGTCAGCTGCGGCTCGTTCAGGGTATAGCTCGCTTTCAGGTTTTTCAGCTGGCCGCGCGGGAGCGTAATGGATCCGGCGTCACCCGCACCAAGCCTGGCCTGGCTGCTGTCGCCGTACCACACGCGCTGTTCAATAAACGTGGCGTCAGGCTTGATTGGCGTGACGGTTTCATAGAAGCGGAAGCCCCAGGTCAGCAGTTTTTCGGATTCATTGAAACGGATACGGTCAGTTTTGGTACCCAGCACCACCGCAATCAGACGCATATCGCCCTGCTTCGCAGAGGAGACCAGGTTGTAGCCTGCGCCTGCTGTCGTACCGGTTTTCACGCCGTCGGCACCCAGGCTGGTGTTCCACAACAGACGGTTACGGTTCGGCTGCTTGATGTTGTTGAAGGTGAACTCTTTTTCCTGGTGAATGGCGTACTCGTCCGGCACGTCGTGGATCATGGCTTTGGTCAGCAACGCCATATCGCGGGCGGTACTGAACTGACCCGGTGCATCCAGGCCGTGCACGGTTTTGAACACGGTGTTGGTCAGGCCGAGCTTCTGCGAATAGCTGTTCATCAGGCTGATGAAGGCGTCCTGGCTGCCGGCCACGTAGTCCGCCAGCGCAATACAGGCGTCGTTGCCGGACTGAATGATCACCCCTTTATTGAGGTTCTCAACGGAAACCTGATCGCCAGGCTTCAGGAACATCACCGATGAGCCGCGCAGCGCCGGGTTGCCCGTCGCCCAGGCGTCTTTGCCAATGGTGACCATATCAGACAGCTTGATTTTATTGGCTTTTATTGCCTGCCCGACCACGTAGCTGGTCATGATTTTGGTCAGGCTCGCCGGATCAAGTTTCTCATCAGCGTTGCCCTCGCTCAGGACTTTGCCGCTGTTGTAATCCATCAGGATCCAGGCTTTGGCATCGACCGGTGGAGCTTCCGGTTGTTGAACAGCATCGGCTGCCTGTAAAGCAGGTGCCACGAGGAGTAAAAGCAGAGAGCCTGCCGCCAGGCCGCGGGGAGAAACAACTGTACGCGTCATAAAAGCCACCCAAGTATCCATTCCAAAACACACGTTACGTCACCGACGCCGTGCAACAACAGGCCGTGAGTAATAACGTAGAAATGATCTTAAAGAAACAATGCGTTGGTAAAGTTTTTAAAGTTTACGCAAGAACGGCGCGTTGTGCTGAAAACTGGACATTTTTTTTGATCGCGGTTGTGTGAAGGTTAAATTTAACTGACCATGGGCATTCACTTATGCGCTGGAATTGAGGTAATGATGATTACGCTTTGGGGCAGAAATAACTCAACCAATGTTAAAAAGGTTCGCTGGACGCTGGAAGAACTCGGTCTTTCCTATAATCAGATCCTTGCCGGGCTGGAGTTTGGCCTGAATCATGACGCCGACTATCTTGCCAAAAATCCCAACGGGCTGGTGCCGCTGCTGCATGATGACGCGACCGACATCACCTTATGGGAATCAAACACCATCGTGCGCTACCTCGCGGCACAGTACGGGCAGGAAAGCCTGTGGCAGAGCAATCCAGCCCAACGTGCACAGGGCGAAAAGTGGATGGACTGGGCCAACGGCACGCTCTCTCCGGCTCACCGGGTCATCCTGATGGGGCTGGTCCGCACACCAGCGGAAAAACGCGACCAGGCAGCCATTGATGCAGCCATCGCGCAGTGTGAAGCGCTGTTCGCGATTCTGGACGACGCGCTGGCGCATTCCAACTGGCTTTCCGGCGACAATTTTGGCACTGGCGATATCGCCGTGGCGCCGTTCGTCTACAACCTGCTGGAAACGGTCAAAACCTGGCAGCCGCACCCAAATTTACAGCGCTGGTATCAGCAGCTATCGCGCCGTCCGGCGTACCAGAACGTGGTCATGATCCCGGTCACCTGATCTCAGGCAGCCGGACTCACCTTCAGCAGTTCCCCATCGGACTCGTCGGTCAGCACGTAAAGATAACCGTCGGGTCCGATGCGCACGTCACGAATGCGCTGTTTCCTATCACCCAGAATGCGCTCCGTTTCCGTTATCTTATTACCGTCGACGTTCAGAACAATCACCGCCTGATCCTTTAACGCGCCAACAAACAGCTTATGCTGCCATTGCGGGAATTTATCAGCGTCATAGAAAGCCATACCGCTCACGGCGGGCGACTGTTTCCAGAAGAAAAGCGGTGGCTCAGTGCCCGCCACTTTTTCACCTTTGGCCTCCGGGATCGGCAAACCGCTGTAGTTGATGCCATGCGTTGCCAGCGGCCAGCCGTAGTTTTTCCCGCGCTGCGGAATGTTAATTTCATCACCGCCGCGTGGCCCGTGCTCGTTCAGCCACAACGCCTGGCTCCAGGGATTCATCGCCATGCCCTGTGGATTACGAATGCCCCAGGACCAGATTTCCGCCCGAGCTCCGGGCTGGTTGACGAACGGATTATCCGGCGGCACTTTGCCCTCTTCGGTCAGGCGCACGACTTTGCCCTGAAGTTTGTCGAGGTCCTGCGCCGTCGAACGCTGGTTATTTTCGCCCAGGCCAATATAGAGATAGCCTTTGCCGTCGAACGCCAGCCGACCGCCGAAGTGGTTACCGGTGGAAAGTTTCGGCGTTTGTCGGAACACGACCCTGAACGCTTCCAGGCGGGATAAGTCATTACTCAACCGCCCGTAACCGACCGCCGTTCCCGCTTTACCGTCATCGCCCACCTCGGCATAACTGAGCCAGACTCGTCGGGACTGCGCAAAATCCGGGGCCAGCGCCACATCCAGCAAACCGCCCTGCCCGTTGGCCCATACTCGTGGAATGCCCAACAGCGGGTCAGAAAGTCCTTTGCCCTCCTGCCACAGACGCAGCTGCCCACCGCGCAGCGTAATCAGCAGCCCTTTATTGTCCGGCAAAAAGGCCATCGACCAGGGATGATCCAGCTTGCGCTGCAGCACCTCAACCTGAACACCGGCGGCAAACGCGGCAGGCGTAACAAGAAAAGCAGCAAGAAGAAGACTCATTGCGACACGCGGCATAGCAGACTCCTTTGGCAATCACTGCGTTAAGGGTAGCCAGCCTGAGGCTCGCGACCTCCACTTTTACAAAAACTTAACCATTGCGCTTTTTCACCCGCACAAAAAAGCACCATCCGTTGAGGCTTTGTTTGGAAAACTGAATAGTCACGCAATGAAACCATTGCTATAGTGCGCCGGTCTTCTCAACCAGACGGTGCCATTATGTTCAGGAAAGGGTTATCAATCGTACTGCTGCTGTGCTCACTTTTTTCCGGCCAGCTGATGGCGAACGCCAACGGACATGAGTTTTATCAGGTAGAAAACGCAGACCACTGGATGCGTCACAATGCAGACAGCGATGATATTCGGGCGAGATTCAGGGACGCCGCCGATGAATTGCGTGAGGATCACCACACCATTAAAGAACGCAAACCCGAGGTGATCCACCTCTGACAAGGCTTCCCCGTTCGGGGAAGCCTGTGAACTTAGCGTAATGCGTTAAGAATTTGCCAGGCTGCCGTGACGCGAACCGGATTCGGGTAGTTCTTGTTCGCCAGCATCACAATGCCCATCTCCTGCTGCGGCACATAGGCGATATAAGCCCCAAAACCGTTGGTGCTGCCGGTTTTATGCAGCCAGCTGGCAGGCGTTGCCGGGCGCGGTGGGGTCTGCAACGCGGCAGGAGTGGCCTTCAGCGCCACATCGTTGCCGCTGGCGGTAATCACCTGATGCGAATCGACAGGCCACGGATACATTTCCCAGCCCAGCCCCTGATACATATCGCCCACTTTGTAATAGCCGCTCTGCGCAGTGCCGATGGCTTTTTTCAGCACGGTATCGCTATCCGGTAGCTGCTGCGGCGCGATATTGGCCTGCATAAACTTCGCCATATCCTGGATAGTGGTTTTCACGCCGTAGGCTTCTGCATCCAGCATCCCCGGCGTCACGCGCACCGCTTTGCCGTCCCGATAGCCCCAGGCATAATTTGCCTTTTCCGCATCAGGCACGGTGATGAAAGTGTGCGACAGGTTCAGAGGCGAGAAGAGATTCTTCTGCATGAACTGCTCGAAACTCAGACCGCTTTTGCTCACAGCCAGCGCACCAAACAGGCCAATGCTGGCGTTGGAATAATTGCGCATCGTGCCCGGCGTCCACTGCGGCTGCCAGCCGTTGTAATAGCGCCACAGCGCGGCCTGGTTTGTCACCTCCTCCGGCACCTGCAACGGCAAACCGCCAGCGGTATAGGTAGCCAGATCCAGCATGGTGATTTTCTGCCACTGCGGTGCGCTCAGCGCATTCTCGTATTTTGCCGCCGGATCGCTGAGCTTCACGATCCCACTTTCCACCGCGTAAGCGCCTGCGGTGCCGGTAAAGGTTTTACTGACCGATCCCAGTTCAAATAAAGTGTCGTCAGTCACCGGGCGCCTCGCCTGGACGTCCGCGAGGCCATAGTGGAAATAGTAAGGCTTGCCGCGATAAATCACCGCCACTGCCATGCCGGGAATCTGCTGCTCTTTCAGCAACGGTTTAACGGTATCATCAACAATCTGTTGTAATTTTTGCGCTGAAACCGGCCCGGACGCAGCGGCCACCAGCGGCACAGCAGTGAGTGAAGTGGCAAGAATTAGCGCCATAAAGCGCGGATGTTGAAGGACAGAAGTGCAGGTGTTCGTTTTCATTTTCCCTCCTGATAAACGAATCGTAATGGTCAACCCGCGTCATTAAGCCGAAAACCCACCCGGCCTGCAATTCTTCAGTACAAATTTCCCGCCGACCTCTGTAGAATCCACGCCCTGACGACCATTCCAAAAATCGAACAATTTTTAAGCTATGAGCAATGTGACACAGCAGCCGAAAATCGGCTTCGTCTCTCTGGGTTACCCGAAAGTCAAAAATAATACATTACTGACTTTGCTCTAATCCCCAGCATGATTGACTTAGGCGAAAAAAAGCCGGGATAAAAACCCGGCGCTTCGAATCAACATGTATTGCTTTCTACCGCAAATTCATTCTTCACGAAAGCCGGGTTTACCGTTGGCTTTACGCCACTCTTGCACCTTATTTGAAATTGCTTCAGGTGTTGCGTCCGCTGTCGATTGAGGGTAGTAAATCAGGTCTGAACCTTCAGGATGTTCAGTCAGTTGAATGAACAATTCTAAAAGATCGTCTTGGTGGGCTTCAGTCCCTTGGCCACGGATTATCTCGGCGACTAAGCTGATGAAATCGCTTTTTATATAATCACTGATTAACGTATTCAAGCAGTTTCCCCACCAGCAATTTGCACAATGACATCTTCTGAATAGAATTTTTCACCGAGCAAATTTTCCAGTTGCAGAGCCTGTGCTTTAGCCACGTTAAATCCTGCAATACCTTTTACAAACGCATCTTCGTCATCTGGCCTCCATTGCATAATACCGGCAATGCTTTTCAGTTTGTCTTGGGGGATGTCGATTTCCAGAACCAATTCTTCGCTTTGTTTATCAAAAACTTCTACAGAATAGCTTATCATCACTTTTCTACCTTTCTGGTTGGGTCTGCTGGCTTGGTCTGCTCACCCGTTATGTGATTGAATTCACCTAAATGGTTACGCCCCGAACGATCATAAACTTCAACCGTACCATGCTGAGAATCCCATTCGTAAATTTTACCTTTGGCGTCTTTCCATCTTGCCCGAAGCTGCCCACCACCCTGGATAGCCGTTTTTCGAGGTGCTCTTTTTGCATCAGGAAAAGCTGGTAGCGGTGGAGTTCCTTTTGGCGCTGTATGGTATTTATGATCCGAATTCAGGTAGATATAAATTGGCGGGATATCTGAAATGGGCAGGATCAGAATGTAATCCGCAAAACTCTTTTCATCCGGTGCCGGGGTGCTGGTCGTGGTGATTTCGGTATTGTCCGGGAGTGGATCAACAATCACAGAAGACGGAAGGCGCGGCGGAGTCTGGTTTCCTGTATTCCAGGGTTTATTAGTTCCAGATTGATCGGGAGTCCAGATAATGGTTACAGGGTTTTCTTCTTCGGTGGTGAAGGTGTATGCCTGTTGGTTGTTGTCCCACTGCATTTTACGGACTCGCACCATATCTTTACCCGGTGGCGTATGCCAGCCATGCGGTACGGGATTGTCGTTAGCATCATTCTCCCATGAGAAACGTACACGGGTTGGGGCTTCACTCATTTGTGACAGCCGCATACGGTCAATAAAATCTTGTTCGCCGTCATTCAGTCTGCCGGGCATCATACCCACTAAAAACCCGGCAACTGATGCACCAGCACCAGCCGTGGCAATTTCTGCACCTCTTACCGCCCATGTGCCATAGGTAGCAAAACGCCCGGCGACCTGTTCAAGGACACTTACGCCAGCCGTTGCAGTTTGTGCTCTTGTTGCACTGGCAGCGGCTGCAACTGCGGCCTGATAATCCATTTCCTCATGATTGCCGTTGAGCCACTTATAAAGGGCGCTACGTTTCTTTGGTTTTGGGATATCTTCCGGAGCTGCTGGTTTTTTCTTTGCCGTCTGAGCGTGTTGTGGTACGTCTGAATCGATTGAAGGGTCATTGACTGGTGCTGCACGGAAAAAGCCCATCACTGCAAAGTTGCTGTGCGGCTCTTGTTCCCTTCCTGCGTCATTACAGCCTTCACCGCGAAGGCAGGATTTAGCAAAAACCCGGCTATATTCACGTTCTTGATTTGATTGTTTGGCATCAGCGCCTTGAGCCTGCCCAATTGGTCCAGGGAGTGCAGGCATCTCGACGAGATGGGACAGATCCATATGCGTTACTGTTGGTTCTTCATCAAACTCATAATAATCATCCCAGTTTGAAGGAACGAATTTCGATTTGCAGGGACAGGAACTATAGCTGTGTAGCGTTCCGGCAATCCTTTTACCATGTATGTCGTCGTCTTCAAGCCCGCCGCAAATACGGTAATGACCAGGATGTTTACCGCAGGTAACTTTATGACCTTCGCAGGCCATGTCTTTATCAAAAAACTGGTGATCGCTCCATCCTTCAAGGATTCTTCCACCGCAAACAGTCTTATCACCTCTGAACAGAAAGTAGCCCTGGACCCCCATTAGTGCTTACTCCCTGGCATGGTCAGGAATCCTTCCGGGAGTGTGTCACCTTCACGAAAAGCCAGTTTGCTGCATGATTGTGGGGTAGAGATTATTTCGTCGCCGTTATCAAGCATACTGCCAACGAGTGCAGCAGATGAGCCCTGCATAACACGCGCCTTGCCAGCCCCAGAAATGATCGTGGCTTCACTGCCATCAGCATATACAACCTTGTCACCAACCCGGGCAATTTGTAACCCTCCGGTCGTCGCACCGCCTGAAGCATGGCGAATGACTCCATCGCGACGGGTAAGACTTCCAATGACTGCAAACCGGAAAATGTGAGCTAACGGGCGGCTTAAATACTGTTTGTTAAATTCTTCAAGTTCTTTTCTGGTTTTGTCGTCACAGAGGGATAAAAGCTCTTCATCGTATGGTGGTTGTGATTGGGCTTCATGGATTTCGGGTGTGATTTCATTGGTATATTGCTGCATAAGTCCCTCTGCATCGTATCAATTTATCCTCATATACCATCCATTGTACGAATAATGCGCACGTGCCGAAAGCAATTTGCACTCAAAAATGAAATAGAGTTTCATAACATTCACGACTTGAATACTTCCCTTTTTCTCATTCAACGTGTGAAATTCACATCAGGGTATTCCTTTGAATTGCTGATGAGGTAAAACATGACTACTGTGACAATGATGCGAATAATAACTGGCAATTGTGGTAACTATCGGCCCCTCCCTCACACTATTTATCAGTCATTCTCGTTTACAGACAGCTTTCCTTCGACAACCGACGACCACATGCAATTCTTCAGTACAAATTTCCCGCCGACCTCTGTAGAATCCACGCCCTGACCATTCCAAAAATCGAACAATTTTTAAGCTATGAGCAATGTGACACAGCAGCCGAAAATCGGCTTCGTCTCTCTGGGTTGCCCGAAAAACCTGGTGGACTCTGAACGTATCCTCACCGAACTGCGCACCGAAGGCTACGACGTAGTACCAAGCTACGACAACGCCGACATGGTAATCGTCAATACCTGCGGCTTTATCGACAGCGCGGTGCAGGAATCTCTGGAAGCCATCGGCGAAGCCCTGAAAGAGAACGGCAAAGTGATTGTGACCGGCTGCCTGGGCGCGAAGGTCGATCAGATCCGTGAAGTGCACCCGAAGGTGCTGGAAATCACCGGTCCGCACAGCTATGAGCAGGTGCTGGAACACGTGCATCACTATGTGCCAAAGCCGCAGCACAACCCGTTCCTGAGCCTGGTGCCGGAACAGGGCGTGAAGCTGACGCCGCGCCATTATGCCTACTTAAAAATTTCCGAAGGCTGTAACCATCGCTGCACCTTCTGCATCATTCCATCCATGCGTGGCGATCTCGACAGCCGCCCGATTGGCGACGTGCTCTCTGAAGCGAAACGTCTGAAGGATGCTGGCGTGAAAGAGCTGCTGGTGATCTCTCAGGACACCTCCGCCTACGGCGTTGACGTCAAGCACCGCATGGGCTTCCACAACGGCGAGCCGGTAAAAACCAGCATGGTCGGCCTGTGTGAACAGCTGGCGAAGCTCGATATCTGGGTTCGTCTGCACTACGTTTACCCTTATCCACACGTGGACGACGTTATCCCCCTGATGGCGGAAGGCAAAATTCTGCCGTATCTGGATATCCCACTGCAGCACGCAAGCCCGCGTATTCTCAAGCTGATGAAGCGCCCGGGCTCCGTGGATCGCCAGCTGGCACGCATCAAGCAGTGGCGCGAAATCTGTCCGGAACTGACCCTGCGATCCACCTTTATCGTCGGCTTCCCGGGTGAAACCGAAGAAGATTTCCAGATGCTGCTCGACTTCCTGAAGGAAGCGCGCCTGGATCGCGTTGGCTGCTTCAAGTACAGCCCGGTAGAAGGTGCCACCGCCAACGAACTCGAAGGTCAGGTGCCGGAAGACGTAAAAGAAGAGCGCTGGAACCGTTTCATGCAGCTGCAGCAGCAGATTTCTGCTGAACGCCTGCAGGAGAAAGTTGGCCGTGAAATTATGGTCATTGTTGATGAAGTGGATGAAGAAGGCGCGATTGGCCGCAGCATGGCCGACGCCCCGGAAATCGACGGGGCGGTGTACCTCAACGGTGAAACTCGCGTGAAGCCAGGCGACGTGCTGCGTGTGAAAGTTGAACACGCCGACGAGTACGACCTGTGGGGTTCACGGGTTTAATCTTCCCTCTGTAGGCCCGGTAAAGCGTTTGCCGCCACCGGGCGCTATCGATGTTGCCGGATGGCGCTTCGCTTATCCGGCCGACAAAATCTCTCCTATCCTTTTATCTTCGGATCCAGCGCATCGCGCAGGCCGTCGCCCAGCAGGTTAAACGCCAGCACCGTTAAGAAAATCGCCAGCGCCGGGAACAGTGCAACGTGCGGTGACATCACCATATCGGCCCGCGCTTCGTTGAGCATGGCACCCCACTCCGGCGTCGGCGGCTGTGCGCCAAGCCCAAGGAACGACAGGCTAGCGGCAGAGATAATTGACACACCGATGCGCATAGTGAAATAAACCACAATCGACGACACCGTGCCGGGCAGAATATGGTGGAACAGAATAGTCGCGTCGCTGGCGCCGATGCTGCGCGCCGATTCGATGAACGTCTGCTGCTTTAACACCAGCGTATTGCCGCGCACCAGGCGTGCAAAGGCGGGAACGGAGAATATCGCCACCGCGATAATCACGTTTGCCATACCGTTGCCCATCACCGCCACAACGGCAATAGCCAGCAGGATACCGGGGAACGCAAACAGCACGTCGCAGATGCGCATGATGATTCTGTCCCACCAACCTTCGTAGTAGCCTGCCAGTAGCCCAAACACGGTGCCAACAGCCGCGCCGATTAATACAGCAAACACCCCCGCCGCCAGGGAAATCTGTGCGCCAACCAGCACGCGGCTAAAGATGTCACGCCCGAGCGAATCCACACCAAACCAGTGCACCATCGACGGGCCTTCGTTCAGCCGATCGTAGTCGAAGTAATTTTCCGCATCGAACGGCGCTATCCATGGCGCCACAATCGCCACCACAATCAACAACAGCACAAACACGCCTGCGGCCATTGCCACCGGCTGTTTGCGGAACTTGCGCCAGAACTCATGCCACGGCGTGCGCACCTGTCCGGGCGCAATCCCCGGAAGCGCGTTGATCACCGCCTGACGTCGCCAGTTTAACAATCGCATTTACTTGTACCGGATAGCCGGGTTGATGGCGGCATACAGCACGTCCACCACCAGATTGATAAGAATAAACTCCAGCGAAAAGAGCAGGACTTCCGCCTGAATCACCGGGTAATCACGCATCTCCACTGAATCCACCAGCAGGCGTCCGAGGCCTGGCCAGTTGAAGACTTTTTCGACCACGATGGAGCCGCCGAGCAGGAAACCAAACTGCAGCCCCATCATTGTCACCACCGGGATCATCGCGTTGCGCAGGCCGTGTTTGAGCACGACCCAGGTTTCACTGACGCCTTTAGCTCGCGCGGTGCGCATGTAATCTTCGTTGAACACATCCACGAAAGAAGCGCGGGTAAAGCGCGCCATCACCGCAGCCACAGCGGCGCCGAGGGTAATGGATGGCAGGATGTAGTGCCGCCAGCTATCGGCCCCGACGGTCGGCAGCCAGCCGAGCTGTACCGAGAAAATCTGCATCAGCAGCATCCCTAAGGCAAAAGCCGGGAAGGATATCCCCGTAACGGCTATCGCCATGCCGAGCCTGTCCGGCCAGCGATTACGCCACACGGCGGCGGCAAGGCCCATCGCCATGCCGAAAATCACCGCCCAGATCATACTACTGAGCGTCAGCCACAGCGTGGGCAGAAAGCGGCTGGCTATCTCCACGGATACCGGACGGCGCGACACCATCGACATACCGAAATCGCCCTGCAATACGTTGGCAATGTAGTGACCAAACTGCACGTACAGCGGCTGATCGAGCCCCAGCTGCTGCCGCACCATCGTTACCACCTGCGCGTCGGCTTCCGGCCCGGCAATCAGCCGCGCCGGGTCGCCCGGCAGCAGATGGACGAACAGAAATACCAGCACCGCCACGATGAGCAGCGTCGGGATCAGGCCGAGCAGGCGCTTGAGGACGTAGTTAAGCATCCTTTCCCCTTACCCCAGCCCTCTCCCCATAGGGGCGGGAGGGAAAAGGAGATGCGGCCAGGCTGCTGTGGATCAACGTAATCACTGCGTTAAGTCCGCCTCGTCAAAACTGAACCCGGTATCCGGCATGATGTAAAAACCGGTCAGATTTTTGCTGTGGGCAGACACCAGCTTTTCCACCACCAGAGGCACCCACGGCGACTCCTTCCAGATGATGTCCTGGGCATCTTTATACAAGCGCGCTTTCTCTTTGGTATCACTCGTTTTCAGCGCATCGGCCAGATCTTTGTCAACCTGCGGATTGCTGTAGAACGCGGTGTTGAACTGCGTTGGCGGCCAGTTTTGCGAGGCGAAGAGCGGTGACAGCGCCCAGTCGGCTTCCCCGGTTGACGCAGACCAGCCGGTGTAGAACATTCTCACTCCGCTCTCTTTCTGTCCCTTGGCTTCCACTTCTGAAGCGCGCTGGCCCGCATCCATCGCCGTGACCTTCGCCTTGATGCCCACCTGCGCCAGCTGCTGCTGGGTGAACTGCAGGACTTTCTGCGCGGTGCTGTGGTTATGCGATGACCAAAGCGTAGTGCTAAAGCCGTTCGGGAACCCGGCTTCTTTCAGCAATTCGCGGGCTTTGGCCGGATCGTATGGCCACGGTTTGTAGGACTGGGAATACGCAATCGACGGTGGCAGCACGCCGGTTGCAGGCGTTGCATAGCCGGCAAAGGCGACCTTCACCAGCGCCTGGCGGTTAATCGCGTAGTTGATGGCCTCGCGCACTTTCGGGTTATCAAACGGCTTCTGGGTGACGTTCATGCTGATGTAGCGCTGCATGATGGAGGGGCTTGCCACCAGCTCCAGCTTGCTGTTTTTCTCCAACAGCGGTGCCTGTTCGTAAGGGATCGGGAACGCAAACTGCGCCTCACCCGTCTGCAGCATTGCCGCCCGGGTGTTGTTGTCGACGACCGGACGCCAGGTGATGGTATCGAGCTTCGGCAGCCCCTGCTGCCAGTATCCGGCAAATTTCTTCACCTTCACAAAATCGGTCTGATTCCAGGTATCAAGCTGATACGGCCCGGTGCCTACCGGATGGAAACCAATCTCTTTGCCATATTTTTTCAGCGCCGCCGGGGAGATCATTGCCGTCGCCGGATGGGCAAGAATGTTGATAAACGCAGAGAACGGCTGCTTCAGGGTAATTTTTACCGTCTGAGGGTCGACGACTTCGGTGCTGGCGATATCTTTGTACAGGTTATAGCGTTTGAGATGGTTGTCAGGGTTGCTGGCGCGATCGAGGTTCGCTTTGACCGCTTCAGCGTTGAAATCCGTACCATCCTGGAACTTCACGCCGCTGCGCAGCTTAATGGTATAAACCCGCCCGTCATCGGAAACCTTGTAGTCTTCTGCCAGCACGTTGTGCATCTTCATGTCTTTATCGAGGCCAAACAGCCCCTGATAGAATGACTTCGCTACCGCCTGTGAGAGCGTGTCGTTGGCGTCGTACGGATCGAGCGTGGTGAAGTTCGAGCCCACCGCGACCACCACGTCTTTTGCCGCCCACGCAGGCGTCGTCGCCAGGGCGGAAACAACACCCAGCGCCAGCAGCCATTTACCTGAAATCTGTTGTGTCATGTTGTTCTCCTGAGGTTATAGACGCGCAAGCGCGCTGGGGGCATCATCCCGGGCGACAAAGTGGCCGGGGCTCACCTGAACCAGCGGCGCGCTGGCCTGCTCCACGCCGCGCGGATAAATATTACCCGGCAGTTCATCTGACAGCAGTACGCGCTGCGGCCGACGATGAGCCGGATCGGCAACCGGTACGGCTGCCATAAGCTTACGGGTATAAGGATGCTGTGGATTTTCAAACACAGAGCGGCGCGGACCCATTTCCACAATTCGCCCGCGATACATCACCGCCACGCGATGACTGATTCGCTCGACCACCGCCATATCGTGAGAAATAAACAGGTAAGCGATACCCATTTCGCGCTGCAAATCGAGCAGCAGATTAATGATCTGCGCGCGAATAGAGACATCAAGCGCCGACACCGCTTCGTCGGCAATCACCACCTTCGGGTTCAGCGCCAGCGCACGCGCGATACAAATTCGCTGCCGTTGGCCGCCGGAAAACTCATGCGGATAACGCCACGCATGCTCCGGCAGCAGTCCGACGCGCTCAAGCAACCATGCGACACGGCGACGGGCATCTTCGTCCGACATCATGCGGTGCACGCGCAGCGGCTCCAGAATCGAATAGCCCACGGTCTGACGCGGATCGAGAGAGGCAAACGGATCCTGAAAAATAAACTGAATATCCCGCCGCAGCGGCTGAAGCTGGCTATCGGCAAGCTGGTCTATCCGCTGCCCGTTAAAAGTGATGCTGCCGCTTTGTGACTCCACGAGCCGCAGCAGCGCGCGTCCGGTGGTGGATTTTCCCGATCCGGATTCCCCCACCAGCGCCAGCGTCTCGCCAGGCCAAAGGTCAAAACTGACCTTTTCCACTGCGTGCACTTCACGGGTCACGCGGTTCAGTAAGCCGCTGCGCAGCGGGAAGCGGGTAACCAGATCGCGTACCTGTAAAATCGGTTCGCCAGGGACAACTGTATCCTGCTCCCCTTTCACAATGGGCGCATTCGGCAAAGGAAAACGCCGCGGCAAATCGGTGCCGCTCATCGAGCCCAGGGTCGGTACGGCTGCCAGCAGCGCCTTCGTGTACGGGTGCTGCGGTGCGCTGAATATCTGCTCCACGCTGCCGGTTTCAACCGCCTCGCCCTGATACATCACCAGCACGCGATCGGCGATGTCCGCCACCACGCCCATATCGTGAGTGATAAAGATGACCCCCATAGCCATCTCTTTTTGCAGGACGTCAATCAGCTGGAGGATCTGCGCCTGGATGGTGACATCCAGCGCCGTAGTTGGCTCATCGGCAATCAGCACCGCCGGGCGACAGGACAACGCCATGGCAATCATCACGCGCTGACGCATGCCGCCAGAAAGCTGGTGCGGATAGCGTTTTAAGATGGTTTCCGCCTCCGGAATACGAACCTGGTCGAGCATCTTTTTGGCGGCTTTCAGCGCCTCCTCGCGCCCGAGTCCCTGATGCAGTCGGATTGATTCGGCAATCTGCTCCCCCACGGTAAACACCGGGTTCAGCGACGTCATCGGCTCCTGAAAAATCATCGCCACATCCGCACCTCGCACGTGACGCATCTGTGAGGCGCTTTGTTGGGTCACCTCAATCACGTCGCGGCTGCGCCGCCGAAGCAGCATAGACTGGCTTTTAACGCGTCCGCCGGACTGCTCCAGCAGACGCATCAGCGCCAGCGCGGTGACGGATTTTCCCGAGCCGGACTCCCCAACGATGGCCAGCGTCTCGCCGCGTTTAAGGCTGAAGGAGAGGTGCTTCACCGCCTGAACGGTTTGCTGCTCCTGCTCAAAAGCGATGTTGAGGTCGCGAACCACCAGCACGTCGCTGGCGTCGATTTCATGAGCATGGTTCATCAGCGGTAAATCCCCACGCTTGAGGTATCGCCCGCATAAGCGTAAGCGCGGTACATCCCTTCGCTGTTAAACGGCAGCGCCACGTTGCCTTCGCGGTCAACGGCAATCAGGCCACCGCTGCCGCCGAGCGTAGGCAGTTTTTCCATCACCACGCGCTCGCAGGCGTCATGAAGGCTTAAATCGCTGTATTCCATCAAGGCGGAGATGTCGTAGGCCGCCAAAGTGCGCATAAAGACTTCACCCGTCCCGGTGCAGGAGACCGCAACGCTGGCGTTGTTGGCATAGCAACCCGCGCCGGGCAGCGGGCTGTCGCCTACGCGCCCCGGCAGTTTGTTGGTCATGCCGCCGGTGGAGGTCGCGGCAGCCAGATTCCCCGCCAGATCGCGCGCTACCGCGCCGACGGTGCCCATTTTAGTTTGTTCATCAAGCGGCGCGGCGCTGTGATCGAGCTGCGTTTCCCCCGCCGCCTGGGCCTGACGCAGCTGCGCCAGCCGTTCAGGTGTAGAAAACAGATCGTTGTTGACGCGCGCCATACCGCGATCCGCGGCAAAACGCTCGGCGCCTTCCCCCATCAGCAAAACATGCGGACTCTGTTCCAGCACCAGGCGGGCGGCAAGCACAGGATTGCGCAAGTGCTTCACGCCAGCCACCGCTCCGGCGTGCAGCGAATAGCCATCCATCACGCAGGCATCCAGTTCGTGTGTTTCATCGGCGGTGAATACGGCCCCAATCCCGGCGTTAAACAGCGGACACTCTTCAAGCAGGCGAACGGCTTCGGTGACTACGTCCAGCGCGCTTGCGCCCTGCTCCAGCATGTGCTGGCCCGTTTCCACGATGAAAGCGAGCGCTTCTACATACTCTTTCTCGCGCTCTGGCGACAGGCTGGTACGGGAAATGGCCCCGGCACCGCCATGAATGGCGATCACTGCGTTACTCATTGCGCCCTTCCCTTCATCTGACGGAATGCTTTTTCTATTTAGGGTATAAATATCATCATATTGACGATTATTTTATATGATTTTTGAATATAGAAAGCGTCGTCGGTGCTGTAAAGGCCTGCTGACCATCACCGTACAGTCTGGCGCGCTTTTCTGCCATAATGGGCGCATCAGACGATTTGTCGCAGGAGTGTAGTAATGGATTTTAACGCCGGACTCATGCCGCTCGACGTGGCGCTTAACGAGATGCTGGACCGTATTTCCCCGCTGAACGCCAGCGAAACGCTGCCGCTGGTGCAGGCTTTCGGCCGTATTACCGCCGAAGATGTGGTGTCGCCGCTCGACGTCCCGGGCTTTGATAACTCAGCGATGGACGGCTACGCCGTACGTCTGGCCGATCTGGCCGAAGGCAAGCCGCTGAGAGTCGCCGGAAAAGCCTTTGCCGGACAGCCCTTCGAAGGCGAATGGCCTGCGGGCACCTGCGTGCGGATCATGACCGGTGCGCCGGTGCCGCCAGGCTGTGAGGCCGTGGTGATGCAGGAAGAAACCGAACAGACCGACGACGGCGTGCGTTTCACCGCCAGCGTCAAAGCTGGCCAGAACATTCGCCTGTGCGGGGAAGATATTCGCGCAGGCCATGCAGTATTCCCGCGTGGTACACGCCTGACAGTTGCCGAACTCCCCGTGTTAGCGTCATTGGGTATCGCCAATGTAGACGTGGTACGCAAAGTGCGCGTGGCGGTGTTCTCCACCGGCGATGAGCTTAAATTACCCGGTGAGCCGCTGGCTGCGGGGCAAATTTATGACACTAACCGCCTTGCCGTTCATCTGATGCTGGAACAGCTCGGCTGCGAAGTGATCAACCTCGGGATTATTCCGGACGATCAGAACAAGCTGCGGGCGGCGTTTATCGAAGCCGACAGCAAAGCGGACGTGGTTATCAGCTCCGGCGGCGTCTCCGTGGGCGAAGCGGATTACACCAAAACTATTCTTGATGAGCTTGGTGAAATCGCCTTCTGGAAGCTTGCCATCAAGCCCGGCAAACCCTTTGCCTTCGGTAAACTGAGCCACAGCTGGTTCTGTGGCCTGCCGGGCAATCCTGTCTCTGCGGCGCTGACGTTCTATCAGCTGGTGCAGCCGCTGCTGGCAAAACTGGGCGGTAATCCCGCTTCAGGCCTGCCGCCACGTCTGCGCGTTCGCACCTCAACGCGCCTGAAAAAATCGCCGGGCCGCCTCGACTTCCAGCGTGGCATGCTGACGCGCGATGAGAACGGCGATTTGACCGTAGCGACCACCGGCCATCAGGGCTCACATATCTTCAGCTCCTTCAGTCAGGGCAACTGCTTCATCGTGCTTGAGCGCGACCGCGGCCACGTTGATGCCGGTGAATGGGTTGACGTGGAGCCGTTTAACGCGCTGTTCGGAGGGCTGTAATGAGCGTGGAGCTGAGCGATGCGGAGACGCTGCGCTACAACCGGCAAATTGTGCTTCGTGGTTTCGACTTTGACGGTCAGGAGAAGCTGAAAGCTTCGCGAGTGCTGGTCGTCGGGCTTGGCGGCCTCGGCTGCGCGGCTGCGCAGTATCTGGTAGCGGCGGGCGTCGGGCAGATGACGCTGCTCGATTTCGATACGGTGTCGCTTTCAAATCTGCAACGCCAGACGCTGCACAGCGATGTGACAATCGACCAGCCGAAGGTGATCTCGGCCCGCGAGGCGCTTGAATGCATCAACCCGCACGTGCAGTTCACCTGTATCGACGCTCAGCTTGATGAAGCTGCTTTACGTGAGCAAATTGCTGCGCACGATCTGGTGCTCGACTGCACCGATAACGTGGCGATCCGCAATCAGCTCAACGCAGGCTGTTTTACGCATAAAACGCCGCTGGTGTCCGGCGCCGCCATTCGCATGGAAGGGCAAATCAGCGTGTTTACCTATCAGCCGGATGAACCCTGTTATCGCTGCCTGAGCCGCCTGTTCGGCGAAAACGCCCTCACCTGCGTGGAGGCTGGAGTGATGGCTCCGCTGGTCGGCGTTATCGGTTCCCTTCAGGCAATGGAGGCCATCAAGCTGCTCACGACATACGGCACGCCTGCCGCCGGGAAAATCGTGATGTATGACGCGATGACCTGCCAGTTCCGGGAGATGAAGCTGATGCGGTTTGCAGGGTGTGAGGTTTGTAGTCGCACGTGAGATTGTTGCCCGGTGGCGCTACGCTTACCGGGCCTACGAGATCCCAGACAGTCTGTAGGCCCGGTAAGGCAAAGCCGCCACCGGGCAATTTTTACAGAGAAGACCGCCCAAACGCCCCCATCCAGTCCTGTTCAAACTTGTCGATAGCGGCATCCACCGCCGGTGAGGCGATAAACTGCTGAGCAACGTCCAGCGGCAGCGTGATGGACTGACAGCCCACCAGCAGACAGTCCAGCGCCTGACGCGGCGTTTTGAAGCTCGCGGCCAGCACTTTTGATTCCGGGGCATGCAGTTCCAGCAGCTGCTGTAACTCTTCCACGCTACGAATACCGCTGCCGCCCTGCGCATCAATGCGGTTCACATAAGGTGCCACATACTCAGCACCAGCCAGCGCCGCCAGCATCCCCTGCGCTGCGCCGTAAACCGCCGTACCGAGCGTCGGGATCCCTTCGGCTTTCAGCATCTTAATTGCCGCTAAACCTTCGGCCGTTACCGGTACTTTAACCACCAGATCAGCGATGATGCTGCGCAGCTTACGCGCATCGCTCACCATTCCTTCAGCCGTGTTCGCCATCACCTGGGCGAATAAACGCCCCTGCCCGCCGAGCGCGTCCTGCAATTCAGGCAGCAGCGTTTCGAGCGGCTTTTTGCCTGCCGCCACAATGCTCGGATTCGTTGTCACGCCCGCCAGTGGGAAAACGCGCGCCAGCTTTTTGACCGCGGCAGCATCAGATGTATCCAGATAGAGTTCCATACCGGTTCCTTAAAATGTGAGGTTCTGCATGCTTTAAGACTACCACGCCGCAACCGCGCGCTTTGTTGATTCACGTCAAAATCACTTTCATTCGAAAGTTATTTAATCTTTACACGAAAGCAAAGAGGCGAATTATGATCTTCAACATTCAGCGCTACTCGACCCATGATGGCCCCGGTATTCGCACCGTTGTCTTTATGAAAGGCTGCTCGCTCGGCTGCCGCTGGTGTCAGAACCCGGAAAGCCGTGCCCGCACGCAGGATCTGCTGTTTGATGCGCGTCTATGCCTCGACGGCTGCGATCTCTGCCAGCAGGCTGCCCCCGGCGTTATCGAACGTACGCTGAATGGCCTCATTATTCATCGCGAAAGACTTGAACAGCCGCAGTTGAACGCGCTGAATGGCTGCTGCCCGACTCAGGCGCTCACCGTCTGCGGTGAAGTCAAAAGCGTGGACGACATTATGACGACCGTGCTGCGTGACAAACCTTTCTACGATCGCAGCGGCGGCGGCCTGACCCTCTCCGGCGGCGAACCTTTTATGAACCCGGAGCTGGTGCTCTCGCTGCTGAAAACCAGCCACGAGCAGGGCATTCATACGGCGGTAGAAACCTGCCTGCACGTACCGTGGAAATACATCGAACCTGCCCTGCCGTATATCGATCTGTTCCTTGCTGACCTCAAGCATGTTGATACCGATAAGTTCCGGCAATGGACTGACGGCTCCGCAAAACGCGTAATGGATAACCTCAAGCGCCTCGCGGCAGCGGGTAAAAAGATGACCATTCGCGTGCCGCTGATTCAGGGTTTCAACGCCGATGAAGCCTCAATCAAGGCCATAACCGACTTCGCCGCTGACCAACTCCACGTCAGCGACATCCACTTCTTACCGTACCACACGCTCGGCATGAATAAGTACAGCCTGCTCGGCGTACCCTACTCTGCTCCCGACAAGCCGCTCGATGCCCCGGAACTGCTGGATTTTGCCCAGCAAACGGCCCGGGAAAAAGGGCTGACTGCGACCCTACGAGGATAATACGATGACCACTCTGATTCTTGATAAACTGACCGACCGCATCAAGGCGCATAAAAACGCACTGATTCACATCGTTAAGCCGCCGGTCTGCACCGAGCGCGCCCGTCATTACACCACCGTTTACCAGCAGAATATGGATAAACCGATTCCGGTACGCCGTGCGCTGGCGCTGGCTCACCATCTGGCGGAACGCACCATCTGGATCAAACACGATGAGCTGATCATCGGCAACCAGGCCAGCGAAGTGCGCGCCGCGCCGATATTCCCGGAATATACCGTCAGCTGGATTGAAAAAGAGATCGACGACCTTGCCGACCGTCCGGGCGCGGGCTTTGCGGTGAGCGAAGAAAATAAGCGCGTGCTGCATGAAATCTGCCCGTGGTGGAACGGTCAGACCGTGCAGGATCGCTGCTATGGCATGTTCACCGACGAGCAGAAAGCGCTGCTGGCAACGGGCATCATTAAAGCCGAGGGCAATATGACCTCCGGCGATGCGCACCTGGCGGTGAACTTCCCACTGCTGCTGGAAAAAGGGCTCGATGGCCTGCGCGAAAAAGTGGCCGAACGTCGCTCGCGCATTAACCTGACCGTGCTGGAAGATTTGCACGGCGAACAGTTCCTGAAAGGCATTGATATCGTTCTGGAAGCGGTCAGCCTGCATATCACACGCTTTGCCGATCTGGCACGTAAAATGGCTGCGGAAGAATCTCGTGAAGCGCGCCGCGACGAGCTGCTGGCGATGGCGGAAAACTGCGATGTTATCGCCCACGAACCGCCAAAAACCTTCTGGCAGGCGCTACAGCTCAGCTACTTTATTCAGCTTATCCTGCAAATTGAGTCCAACGGTCACTCAGTTTCCTTTGGCCGCATGGACCAGTATCTGTATCCGTTCTACCGCCGCGACGTGGAGCTGAACCATTCTCTCCAGCGCGAACAGGCCATTGAGCTGCTGCACGCCTGCTGGCTGAAGCTGCTGGAAGTGAACAAAATCCGTTCCGGTTCGCACTCAAAAGCGTCCGCCGGCAGCCCGCTGTATCAGAACGTCACCATCGGCGGCCAGAAGCTGGTGAACGATGAAGCGATGGATGCGGTCAACCCGCTCTCTTATGCAATTCTGGAATCCTGCGGTCGTCTGCGCTCCACCCAGCCAAATCTGAGCGTGCGTTACCACGCGGGCATGAGCAACGACTTCCTCGACGCCTGCGTGCAGGTGATCCGCTGCGGCTTCGGAATGCCCGCCTTTAACAACGATGAAATCGTCATTCCGGAATTCATTAAGCTCGGTGTGGAAAAACAGGACGCTTACGACTATGCAGCTATCGGCTGCATTGAAACCGCCGTCGGCGGCAAATGGGGCTATCGCTGCACCGGCATGAGCTTTATCAACTTCGCCCGCGTGATGCTGGCGGCGATGGAAGGCGGACGCGATGCCACCAGCGGTGAAATCTTCCTGCCGCAGAGCAAGGCGCTGTCGCAGGGCAATTTCAGCACCTTCGATGAAATCATGGCCTCCTGGGATACGCAGATTCGCTACTACACCCGCAAGTCCATTGAAATTGAGTACGTTGTCGACACCATGCTTGAAGAGAACGTGCATGACATTCTCTGTTCGGCGCTGGTGGATGACTGCATCGAACGGGCGAAAAGCATTAAGCAAGGTGGCGCAAAGTATGACTGGGTGTCGGGCTTGCAGGTGGGGATTGCCAACCTCGGCAACAGCCTGGCCGCCGTCAAAAAGCTGGTCTTTGAGCAGGGGGCTATCGGGCAGCAGCAGCTTGCCGCCGCGCTTGCCGACGACTTCGAGGGCCTGACCCACGAACAGCTGCGCCAGCGTCTGATTAACGGCGCGCCGAAATACGGTAACGACGATGACGCCGTAGATGCCCTGCTGGTTCGTGCCTATCAGACCTATATTGACGAGCTGAAGCAGTACCACAACCCACGTCACGGCCGCGGCCCGATTGGCGGCGACTACTACGCAGGGACGTCCTCCATTTCCGCAAACGTACCGTTTGGCGCGGCGACCATGGCAACCCCTGACGGACGCAAAGCGCATACGCCGCTGGCGGAAGGCGCAAGCCCGGCTTCCGGCACCGATCATCTCGGCCCAACGGCGGTGATCGGTTCCGTTGGCAAGCTGCCTACCGCTGCGATTCTCGGCGGCGTACTGCTGAACCAGAAGCTCAATCCGGCAACGCTGGATAATGATTCTGACCGCCAGAAGCTGATGGTGCTGCTGCGCACCTTCTTCGAAGTGCACAAAGGCTGGCACATTCAGTACAACATCGTGTCGCGCGAAACGCTGCTGGAGGCGAAGAAACACCCGGACCAGTATCGTGATTTGGTGGTGCGCGTGGCGGGCTATTCAGCATTCTTCACCGCGCTGTCGCCGGATGCTCAGGACGATATTATCGCTCGTACTGAACATACGCTTTAAGGCTCAAAAACCAGGTTTCGTGCGGGCTAAATGCCCGGCGGCGCTACGCTTGCCGGGCCTACGTTGGTCGTGAGTAGGCCGGATAAGGCGAAGCTGCCACCCGGCATTTAAGCCTCACTTCACTTACGAATGAAATAAATTTGAGGTTTCCGTCACATTATCACTAGAATGCTCCTGAACGCAGTTAACGCCAGGAGCCTTCGTATGACCGTTAAAGTTATCGTCACAGATATGGACGGAACTTTTCTTAATGATGCCAAGCAGTACCATCGTGAACGCTTTTTGGCGCAGTTTCAGCAGCTTAAACAACGCGATATTGAATTCGTTGTGGCAAGCGGCAACCAGTACTGGCAGCTCATCTCCTTCTTCCCTGAAATTCGTGACCAAATTTCTTTCGTCGCCGAAAACGGCGCTTTGGTGTATCAGCACGGCAAAGAGCTGTTCCACGGAGAGCTAACGCGCCATGAGTCTCAGGTGGTCATCGGCGAGCTGCTCAAAGATCCCCAGCTAAACTTCGTGGCCTGCGGGCTGGAAAGCGCGTACGTCAGCGACAAAGCGCCGGAAGCCTTTGTGAAGCTGATGTCGAAGCACTATCACCGCCTGAAGCCAGTGTCGGATTATCAGCAGATCGACGACAAGCTTTTCAAGTTCTCACTGAATCTCCCCGACAGCGACATTCCGCAGCTGATTGATGCCCTGCACGTCTCGCTCGACGGCATAATGAAGCCCGTCACCAGCGGCTTTGGCTTTGTGGATCTGATCATCCCGGGCCTGCACAAGGCCAACGGCATCAGCCGCCTGCTGAAAAACTGGCAGCTCTCACCGCAGGAGTGCGTGGGCATTGGCGACAGCGGCAACGATGCCGAAATGCTGCAGCTGGTGAAATACTCTTTCGCCATGAGCAACGCCGCCGACAGCATCAAAGCCATCGCCCGTTACCAGACGGACGATAACAACCACGACGGTGCTCTGAACGTGATTCAGGCCGTGCTGGACGGCACCTCTCCTTTCTGATCCCCTCTATGCCATGCCGGATGCGGCATGGCCTTTTCCGGCCTACAAAACCCTGATGCACTGATACTCCACAGGCCTGATGAGCGCAGCGCCATCAGGCATTTCAAACCCCTTTCCGGTTCGTGAGAAGCATCAAGTTATTTAACTTGCATTAACCTAATTTTAACTTAAAGTATCACATGTAAGTTAAATTACTTTCGAATGAAAGATTGAGAGGTCCATCATGACGCTTACCTGTTCCAGTGAAACCCTGCCTGCCGATCACAAAGCGGCTATCCGCGAAGTGAAACAAGCGCTGCGTGCGCAGATTGGTGACGTGCAGGGCGTGTTCGACAAACTTACCGCCCACATTGAAGCCCGCGTGGCGCAGATCGAGGCGCTAAAAGCCAGCGGCAAACCGGTCTGGCCAGTGATTGCTTATAGCGACCTGGCCGCCGGCAAGATTACTGAAGCCCAGCGTGAGGAGATCAAGCGCAGAGGCTGTGCGGTGATCAAAGGACATTTTCCCCGCGAGCAGGCGCTGGGCTGGGACCGCTCAATGCTCGACTACCTCGATCGCAACCACTTTGACGATGTGTACAAAGGGCCGGGCGATAACTTCTTCGGCACCCTGACGGCCTCACGCCCGGAGATCTATCCGATCTACTGGTCGCAGGCGCAAATGCAGGCCCGGCAGAGTCCGGAAATGGCGACCGTGCAGTCGTTCCTGAATCGCCTGTGGCGCTTTGAAAGCGAAGGTAAACAGTGGTTCGACCCGGACGTCAGCGTCATTTACCCGGATCGCATCCGCCGCCGACCGCCGGGCACCACGTCGAAAGGGCTTGGCGCACACACCGATTCCGGAGCGCTTGAGCGCTGGCTGCTGCCTGCTTATCAGAAGGTTTTCGCCAACGTGTTCAATGGCGACTTCACGCATTTCGACCCATGGGATGCGGCGCATCGCACCGAAGTGGAAGAGTATACGGTGGATAACACCACTAAATGTTCTGTTTTCCGCACCTTCCAGGGCTGGACGGCGCTTTCAGAAATGATTCGGGATCAAGGACTGCTGCACGTCGTGCCGATTCCGGAGGCCATGGCCTACGTGCTGCTGCGCCCGCTGCTTGACGATGTCCCCGAAGATGAACTTTGCGGCGTGGCACCCGGCCGCGTGCTGCCCATCTCTGAACGGTGGCATCCGCTGCTGGTCAAAGCCCTGACTTCCATTCCGGCGCTGGAGCCGGGTGATTCGGTCTGGTGGCACTGCGACGTGATCCACGCCGTTGCCCCGGTTACCGATCAGCAGGGCTGGGGCAACGTGATGTACATTCCGGCGGCGCCAATGTGTGAGAAAAACCTCGCCTATGCGCAGAAGGTGAAAGCGGCGCTGGAAAAAGGCGCTTCGCCGGGCGACTTCCCGCGTGAGGATTATGAAACAATATGGGAAGATCGTTTTACGCTTAGCGATTTGAACGTTCACGGAAAGCGCGCCCTGGGCATACCTGTTTAATCATCGTACAGCCCTTCCCGTTCAACGGCGGTACGTCGCGTGCCTGGACGTATCCGCCGGACGGATTCCCTCACGGCAAGCTGGCCATGCAGCAGAAGAGAACCGCACGGCGCTTCTGGACGAATCAGCCGCTGCTGTAGCATCTGCACGGCCTCTACGCCCAGCTCATCACGCGGCACGTGGATAGCCGTCAGCGGCACATCCTGAATCGCGGCCAGGTTGAAACCGTCGATGCTCATCACCGACACATCCTGCGGCACCCGTAGCCCACGCTGCTGAAGCGCGTTTATCGTACCTGCGGCCATAAAATCCCCACCGACCAGAAACGCCGTCGGCAGCGGCTTGCCGCCGAGGGCATCCAGCCAGGCCCCCACTTTCTCTTCTGTTTCTTTTGCACTGAAGCTCGGCACGGTTATCAAATCGCGGGCGTCCTGAAAACGGAGGTTGCCGTTCTTCCACGCCTCACGAATGCCCATCAATCTGAGCTCCATCGTGTAGCGGCGCAGGCACATCACGTTCACCACCGAACGGTGACCCATATCGAACAGATACCGGGCAGCAAACTGGCCAATCAGGCGGTGATCCGGCGCGATCGACGGCAAACGCATGCGCTCATCGCGACAGTTGATCAGCACGCAGGGCCTGGCGAAATCCGCCGCCAGATCGTGAATGTGCGGATCGTCGATACCGAGCAGGATCGCCGCCTGGGTTTCGGCCTCATTCATTCGCGCCAGAAACAGGTTGGCATCACTGTCGTTTTCCTCCAGCGCGCAGTAACGAAGGCGCACCTCATGCGGCGACAGCGCTTTATTGATGCTCTGGATCACGCGGTAGTAAAAGATGTCGGACCGCTCATCGAACGCCCGCTGCGGCGCAAAGACAATCAGGCTGTTCAGCAACATTCTGCCTGCGGCCATGCCTTCCATCACGCCCAGCTCACGTGCACAAGCAAGCACCCGCTCTCGCGCCTTTTCACTGGTGTTGGCTTTGCCCGCCAGCACCCGGGAAACGGTGCTGCCGGAAAGGCCTGTCCGGGCGGCAATTTCGGCGATTTTGAGCTTTTTATCCAATTTGTGATCTACCTCCATTTTGAAAATGAAAGAATTTTCATGGTTAATTTACCCTGTCCACAAAGGGGTGAATGTGACTAACCGGGAAGTTTTGCCCACCTTATGAAAAAACTTGCATAAATCAGGCTATCAGCGCCGATTTTTCTGCCTTACCCTGAATTGGCCTGACAACTTCCATACTAGTTATATGGGAGCTTACCAAAAGAAAACCATTAGGTTTCAAGAAAATAGAAAAACTGGTGTGACAACTCACGGATCGAGTCGGTCATCTTCCCCCCTACAAACCGTCTTGTGGAGAATTCTATGAGCCAAGGTATTAATAACGATATGACGGTCAGCAAATCGCGCCGCGTAGTGAAAAACCTGCGCTGGTGGGTGCTGGTGCTTTTCCTTCTGGGCGTTACCGTAAACTACATCACGCGCAACTCACTGGGCATTCTCGCGCCCGAGCTGAAAACCGAACTGGGCATTACCACCGAACAGTACTCCTGGATCGTTGGCGCCTTCCAGCTGGCCTATACGATCTTCCAGCCAATTTGCGGCTGGCTGATTGACGTTATCGGCCTGAAACTCGGCTTTATGATTTGTGCGATTCTGTGGGCCGTTGCCTGTATCGCCCACGCGGGCGCAGGAAGCTGGCTGCATATGGCGCTGCTGCGTTTTGGCATGGGTGCCTCCGAAGCGGCTGCGACGCCGGCGAACGCGAAAACCATCGGCGAATGGTTCCCAAAATCTGAGCGCCCGATTGCCGCCGGTTGGGCTGGCGTCGGTTTCTCCATTGGTGCAATGCTGGCCCCGCCAATCATCTACTTTGCCCACGCCTCCTTCGGCTGGCAGGGCGCGTTCATGTTTACCGGTTTTCTGGCGCTGGTGTGGGTGGTTCTGTGGTGGGCGTTCTACCACAACCCTGATAAGCACCCAAACCTGAGCAAAGAAGAGCTGGCCTTCATCAACCAGGATAACGAAGCGCCACCGGTCAAGCTGCCCTTCTTCACCGCGCTGCGCACGATTGGTAAGAACAAACGTTTCTACGGCATTGCCATCCCGGCCTTTATGGCGGAACCGGCCTGGGCGGTAATGAGCTTCTGGGTACCGCTGTACCTCGCCAAAGCCTACGGTATGGAGCTCAAGCAGATTGCACTGTTCGCCTGGCTGCCGTTCCTCGCCGCCGATCTGGGCAGCGTGGCGAGTGGCTATCTCACCCGACTCTATGTCCGCGTGTTCGGCTGCACCCGCGTGAACTCTATTGTGGCCTCTTCCGTCAGCGGGGCGTTCCTGATGCTCTCCCTGGCGGCAATGGCCTTCACCAATAACCCGTATGTGGCAATTGCGCTGATCTCCATCGGCGGCTTTGGCCACCAGATAATCTCCTGCATGCTGAGCGCCCTGGTGGTCGAGTCGTTCGACAAAGGCCAGATGGCGACCGTCAACGGCATGCGTGGCTCCGCGGCGTGGATCGCAAGCTTCCTGTTCTCTCTGATTATTGGGGTAACGGCCGACAAGATTGGCTTCAACCCGCTGTTTATCGCCATGGGCTTCTTTGACCTGATTGGCGCAGTCTTCCTGGTTGCATTTATTGCTGAACGTCGCGCTAAACGCGCCTGAGTATAGGTTTTGATATGAAAACGCTTAAACACTGGTCCTTCGAAAAACAATCCGCCCACCACGTCGAGCTGGCCGTCGACGGCCAGCACACGCTCTGCCTGTACATGCTGGAAGAAAACCTGTTCCGCGTGCTGCTTAAACGTCAGGGCAAACTGGCGCTGGACAAAACCTGGAGCATCGCGCCGGGCCAGGACGTGCCGTGGGAAGGTCGTTCCCGCGACGATCTCTCCGGATTCAGCCTGCCTGCGTGGACGCTGGAGAAAAAAGACGACAGCCTCACCATCAGCACCTCACAGCTGCGCGTCACCGTCCACCAGCCGCTGTGGCTGGAGTGGCACTACAAAAATGAAGCGGGCGAGTGGCAGTATCTGACCGGTGACCGTCCGACCAGTGCCTATCTGGTGAATGTCCATGGCGACGGCGTGGCGCACTACCTGAAGCGTCAGAAGGACGAGCGCTTCTACGGTCTTGGCGAAAAAGCGGGTGATTTACAGCGCACCGGTAAACGCTATGAAATGCGTAACCTGGACGCAATGGGCTACAACGCGGTCAGCACCGACCCGCTCTATAAGCATATTCCGTTCACCATCACCCGCCGGGATGACGTGAGCGTCGGCCTTTTCTACGATAACCTGAGCAGCTGCTGGCTGGATCTGGGCAACGAGCTCGACAACTATCACACCGCCTATCGCCGCTGGCAGGCCGAAGCGGGTGATATCGACTACTACCTGTTCACCGGCAAGCGCGTGCTGGATATCACTAAATCCTTCGTGCGTCTGACGGGCAAAACGCTGTTCGGGCCAAAATGGAGCCTCGGATACAGCGGTTCAACCATGCATTACACCGATGCGCCGGACGCGCAGAACCAGCTGATGAACTTTATCCGCCTGTGCGACGAGCATGCCATCCCTTGCGATTCATTCCAGCTTTCGTCCGGCTATACCTCGATCAACGGCAAACGCTACGTGTTTAACTGGAACTACGACAAAGTGCCGCAGCCGAAGGTGGTGAGCCAGGCGTTCCACAATGCAGGCCTGAAGCTTGCGGCCAATATCAAGCCGTGCCTGTTACAGGATCACCCACGCTATAACGAAGTGGCGGAGAAAGGCCTGTTCGTGCGTGATTCCGAAGCCAACGCGCCGGAACGCTCGGTGTTCTGGGATGACGAAGGTTCCCACCTCGACTTCACCAATCCGGCGACCATAGCCTGGTGGCAGGAAGGCGTGACCACCCAGCTGCTGGAGATGGGCATCGACTCCACCTGGAACGACAACAACGAATATGAAGTCTGGGATGGCGAAGCGCGCTGCTTTGGCTTCGGTCAGGAAATCGCCATTAAGCACATTCGCCCGGTCATGCCGCTGCTGATGATGCGCGCCTCCATGGAAGCGCAACAGCGTTTCGCGCCGGAAAAACGTCCGTATCTGATTTCCCGCTCCGGCTGCGCCGGGATGCAGCGCTACGTGCAGACCTGGAGCGGTGATAACCGCACCAACTGGGATACCCTGCGCTATAACACCCGCATGGGCGTGGGTATGAGCCTCTCCGGGCTGTTTAACGTCGGACACGACGTCGGCGGTTTCTCCGGCGATAAGCCCGATGCAGAGCTGTTCGTCCGCTGGGTGCAGAACGGCGTAATGCATCCGCGCTTTACCATCCACTCCTGGAACGATGACCATACCGTTAACGAACCGTGGATGTACCCGGCGATCACGCCATGCATTCGCGGTGCGATTGAGCTGCGCTACCGCCTGATGCCGTATCTCTACACTCTGCTGTGGCAGGCACACGCCGACGATGAACCGATGCTGCGCCCTACTTTCCTCGATCACGAACACGACGAGCAGACCTTCGCCGAGTGCGATGACTTCCTGCTGGGCCGCGATCTGCTGGTGGCAAGCGTGGTGGAACAGGGCCAGCGTCAGCGCCCGGTCTGGCTGCCAGCCAACGAAACGGGCTGGTACGATTTCTACACCGGCGAATGGTTCTCCGGCGGCCAGTGGATCACCGTCGATGCGCCGCTGGAAAAACTGCCGCTGCTGGTTCGCGCCGGTGCCGGTCTGCCGCTAAGCGATCGCATTAAGCATGTGAAACCGCAGGACGACACCAACCGCGAACTGAAGCTGTTCCCGTTGAAGGGCGTGGGGTCAGAGCACGGCTTGCTGTTTGAAGATGACGGCGAAACCTGGGGCTACAAAGAGGGCAAAGCGCTGTGGCTTGAGTGGGAAATGGAATGCACCGGTAGCACCATTAATCTGAAGCTGAACCCGCGCGGTGATTTCCGCCCGGCGTGGAATGCGCTGAAGGTGACATTACCTGTGGGCGAGAAGCGTCAGCTGCTGATTAACGGCGAAGCCAGCGATGAGTGGTGCCTGAAGTAAGGCCTGGCGGCCCTTTCCCTTTGGAAGGGCAGAACAAATTAATGTCCAGCTGTAACTAACTGCGTCATGCGTGTAACAGCGCATGGCGTTTTTTACAACCGCAGGATAATGTCAAAGGGCCTCTTAATCTGCGGACAATCCATAATGAAAATATTCACCGCTTTCGCCGTTGTTCTTGCCCTTGGCTCCACCAGCGCACTGGCCTTTCAGGAAAAACCGTCCCCGGAAGCCGCCGCTGCGTCAGCCACAACCGTCAAAACCACCGCGCTGAGCCGTTTTTCAGCCGATGAAAATGATGGCGACATCGCTCAGGCTTATGCACCAGGCACCTTTACCCGCACCGCAACGACCAGCAACGGCTATCCGCTTCCCGTTCCGCATCACCACTAATGTTGCAGGATGCCCGGCGGCGGCTTCGTCTTGCCGGGTCTACCGCTATTCCCGCGCAGAGTCACCGGGCACTTTTCTCGTCAGATTGCCGCAATCAAAAATCCGATCAGCACGCAGTACAGCATCAGCGTCAACAGCGTCAGCACAATCAGCATCGCCTTCTCCCGTCAGGACCGAAGCATCATCAGGCGGATAAATGCCACTACCGTAAGACTGCATAGCGCCCAGTTACGCAGGCGGGTTAGCCACTCTGTTCGCTCGCAGGATTTGTCCTGCACGCTTCGGCGTCGGCAATGCGAGACACATTCGCGAATTATGTCCTGACGAGTGATATTACGCAGCACTTTGTGGCCAATGATCTGCTCTTCGGCATCGTCCTGCTGAAGGCAAATCGTCACGTGATAAACCTGTCCGGTTTCCCGAATGTGATAACGATAAAGAGCGGATTCTGATACGCCGGAATAAAAAGAAAACTCACGCATAGCCCCTCCTGCCACTGAAAATTCAGTCGCTATTTCTTCACAGAATTGTGCAGAAATAATGGGGAGATCGTGGGATTACGAAGGTGTTGCGGAAGCGTTTAAAAATAAGGCGGTCGGGCGGGAGAAAACCCCGGTTACGCAGATGCACACGAGAATGTGAATATATTTCCCTATGGATTTCGCGCTGCAACAAGGCGGCAAGTCCGCAAATCCCCGGGAGCTTACTAAAGTAAGTGACCGGGGTGCGCGGGTGCAGCCAACACTGTTGCAGCGTGAAAGACGACGAGAAATCAGTTGTCGATGCCTTTACTGCGCAGATAATCTTCGTAGTTGCCGCTGAAGTCGATCACGCGCTCTGGCGTAATTTCGATTACGCGGGTCGCCAGTGAAGAAACGAACTCACGGTCATGGGAGACGAAAATCAGGGTGCCCTGATACATTTCCAGTGCCATGTTCAGCGATTCGATGGATTCCATATCCAGGTGGTTGGTCGGTTCATCCATCACCAGAATGTTGGGTTTTTCCATCATCAGCTTGCCGAACAGCATACGGCCTTTCTCACCACCGGAAAGCACCTTCGCTGGCTTCTTGATGTCGTCCTGGCTGAACAGCAGACGGCCGAGGAAGCTGCGCACCACCTGCTCGTCATCACCTTCCTGCTTCCACTGGCTCATCCACTCAAACACGGTGAGATCGTTTTCGAACTCGTACTCGTGATCCTGCGCGTAGTAACCAATTTTGGCGTTTTCGGACCATTTCACCGTCCCGCTGTCCGGCTGAGCTTCACCCACCAGGGTTTTCAGCATGGTGGATTTACCCACGCCGTTAGCACCGATGATGGCAATCTTCTCGCCCACTTCCAGCAGCAGATTGAAGTTCTTGAACAGAGGACCGTCTTCAAACCCTTTGGTGAGCGCTTCCACTTCCAGCGCGTTACGGAACAGTTTCTTGTCCTGCTCAAAGCGAATGAACGGGTTCTGGCGGCTGGACGCTTTCACTTCTTCCAGCTTGATCTTATCAATCTGGCGGGCACGAGAGGTTGCCTGACGAGATTTAGAGGCGTTGGCGCTGAAGCGGCTAACGAAGGATTGCAGGTCAGCAATCTGCGCTTTTTTCTTGGCGTTATCGGCCAGCAGACGCTCACGGGCCTGAGTGGCCGCCGTCATATATTCATCGTAGTTGCCTGGATAAACGCGCAGTTCGCCGTAGTCCAGATCCGCCATGTGGGTGCAGACCATATTCAGGAAGTGACGGTCGTGCGAAATGATAACCATGGTGCTGTCGCGCTCGTTGAGCGTCTGTTCCAGCCAGCGAATGGTGTCGATGTCCAGGTTGTTCGTCGGTTCATCGAGCAGCAGGATATCCGGATTAGAGAACAGCGCCTGCGCCAGCAGCACACGCAGCTTCCAGCCAGGTGCGACTTCACTCATCGGGCCGTAGTGCTGCTCCAGCGGAATACCCACGCCGAGCAGCAGTTCACCCGCGCGGGATTCGGCAGAGTAGCCGTCCATTTCGCCGTAGGCGACTTCAAGATCGGCCACTTTGTAGCCCTCTTCTTCGCTCATTTCCGGCAGCGCGTAAATGCGATCGCGCTCCTGCTTCACTTCCCACAGTTCGGCATGGCCCATGATCACCGTATCAAGCACGGAGAACTCTTCAAAGGCGAACTGATCCTGGCGCAGCTTACCGATGCGCTCATTAGGATCGAGCGAAACGTTGCCGAGGGTCGGCTCCAGGTCGCCCCCCAGAATTTTCATAAAGGTGGATTTACCGCTTCCGTTGGCGCCAATCAGGCCGTAACGGTTGCCGCCGCCAAATTTGACGGAGATGTTTTCGAACAGCGGCTTACTGCCGAACTGCATAGTGACGTTGCTGGTAACTAACACGGGCGTATCCTGAAAGATGTGACAAACAGCCTATTTTGCCACAAATCCGAATAAAAATCGCCTTGCTCGTGCACGGGCTACACTGTCACCATGGAACCAGACGGTGAAAAAAGTGTGATTTCGTCCACATCTGATTTCCCTGCGGCGTGGAATGCACCTATAATGCGCTCCCATTAAAGGTTCCTTTTCTCCAACAACAGCCTGCTGGCATCGATACTTCGCACAACATGAAAATGAAATTATCTACGCTTTTCGCGGCAGCTTTTGCCGTTATGGGCTTTTGCAAAACTGCATCTGCTGTGACCTATCCTCTGCCAACCGACGGAAGCCGTCTGATTGGCCAGAATCAGGTGGTCACTATCCCGGAAGATAACAAGCAGCCGCTTGAGTATTTTGCTGCGCAGTATCAGATGGGTCTGTCCAACATGACCGAAGCCAACCCTGGCGTCGACGTGTACCTGCCAAAAGGTGGCACGGTGTTGAACATCCCTCAGCAGCTGATCCTGCCTGATACGGTACATGAAGGCATCGTGATTAACAGCGCTGAAATGCGTCTGTACTACTACCCGAAAGGCACCAACACGGTAATCGTGCTGCCAATCGGTATCGGCCAGCTGGGGAAAGATACCCCAATTAACTGGACCACCAAGGTTGAACGTAAGAAAGCGGGCCCAACTTGGACGCCGACTGCGAAAATGCACGCGGAATATATTGCCGCAGGCGAACCGCTGCCGGCCGTTGTTCCCGCGGGTCCGGACAACCCGATGGGTCTGTACGCCCTGTATATCGGTCGTCTGTATGCTATCCACGGCACCAATGCTAACTTCGGTATCGGCCTGCGCGTGAGCCACGGCTGCGTGCGTCTGCGTAACGACGACATCAAGTTCCTGTTCCAGAACGTGCCAGTTGGGACGCGCGTGCAGTTCATCGATGAGCCTGTGAAAGCCACCACCGAGCCGGACGGCAGCCGCTACATTGAGGTTCACAACCCGCTGTCAACCACCGACGCTCAGTTCAACGGCGGTGAAGTCGTACCAATCACCCTGACCAAATCCGTGCAGGCAGTGACGGGTCAGAGCGATGTGGATTCCACCGTTGTGGACCAGGCCGTTCAGGATCGCTCAGGGATGCCAGTTCGCCTGAACTGATCCTTCAGCGCTGAGGACAAAAAAAGGCAGGTTGCGAAACCTAATGCCGATCGTTTAAGGATCGGTTGACCGATCCGGTAGCTGGTGTAAAAAG
>NZ_DALZVG010000022.1:0-85503 GCF_032012665.1 Scandinavium sp. | reverse complement strand
GGCGCATTATAGGGGGTAATTCTGAGACGGCAAGTATAAATTCAAAAAAACTTTCCGACCGCTCAAATTCCAGGCTTTACGCTGGTTTTACGCCCAAATTGCGCACAAGTTGCGCGATTTCGTGGGCGAAATGGGTAACCTGCTGCCAGTCGGTATACACCACCTCTTTACTGGTATCCGTTTCGCCGCCCGTCATTTTCATTATCAGGCGGATCATCATGCGGTCATACCAGCTATAGCGCGGGTAACGCAGTGCACCAGCAAAGACGGCGCAGCGATCGGGTTCCCACGGTGAGCCCAGCAAAAACTTGCGAGTATAGTTGTTAGTCTGTGGCGTGCGCTTTTCAGGTTTGCGTGCAACCAGGTTCACGGAATAAAACGCGCTCGGCAACTGCTGCAATGCCTGCTGATTCTTTTTGACAAAGCTCTCCAGAGCGGAATGGAAATGACCGTAACGAATAGATGCGCCAATCACGACGCCGTTGTATTCCTGCCAGTCAATGCTCTGCGCACGATGCAGGTTCACCATGTCGACATCGAAAGCCTGCTCTTTTAATTCTGACGCAAGTGAGGCTGCAATCTCACGCGTTTGCCCGTCCCGGGTAGAAAAGAGAATCAATATTTTCACAAACGCTCCTGTTATTCGCGCCAGAAAGTCGGTGTAAACAGCACCAACAGCGTAAAGACTTCCAGACGACCAAACAGCATATTGGCAATCAGGATCCATTTAGCCACGGGATTCATGCTGGCGAAGTTATCCGCCACTACGCCCAACCCGGGACCGAGGTTATTCAGCGTTGCAACAACGGAAGCAAATGCTGAGAAATCGTCAACGCCCGTCGCAATGATAGCCAGCATACTGACGATAAACACCAGCGCGTAAGCAGAGAAGAATCCCCATACCGCTTCGAGTATGCGTTCCGGCAGCGCACGGTTGCCAAGCTTGATGCTGTAGACGGCATTCGGGTGCACCAGGCGTTTTAATTCACGGTTTCCTTGCTTAAAGAGAAGCAGGATACGAATAACCTTCAGGCCACCGCCCGTCGAGCCCGCACAGCCACCGATAAATGCTGAACATAAAAGCAGTACCGGCAGGAACAGCGGCCAGCGCGCAATGCTGTCCGTGGTAAATCCTGCGGTTGTCGCCATCGACACCACCTGGAAGAACGCCTGGTTGAGCGTTGTGAGCGCCGAGTTATAGACATCGTGGAACCACAACACCAGCGTACAGATGATAACCAGCGTTAGCTGCACGCCAATAAACATGCGAAATTCCGGGTCGCGCCAGTACACCTTCAAATTGCGACCGCTTAATAAAGAGAAGTGCAGACCATAGTTACAGCCCGAGATCAGCAAGAAGATAGCAATAATGCTGTTGATGGTAGGACTGTTGAAATAACCCACGCTGGCATCGTGCGTAGAAAAGCCGCCGATAGCGATGGTGGCAAAGCTGTGACCAATGGCGTCGAACGCAGGCATCCCGGCAAACCACAGAGCCAGCGCACAAGCGACGGTCAGCAGAACATAAATCAGCCACAGCGTTTTCGCCGTTTCGGCAATGCGCGGACGCATCTTATTGTCTTTTAGCGGCCCCGGCATTTCTGCACGATAGAGCTGCATCCCCCCAACGCCAAGAATAGGCAGGATGGCCACCGCCAGCACGATGATCCCCATCCCGCCAAACCATTGCAGCATCTGCCGGTAGAAAAGAATCGCGTGGGGTAAAGAATCCAGGCCCACCAGCGTGGTTGCGCCGGTCGTTGTCAGGCCAGAGAAAGATTCAAAGAAGGCATCAGTGATGGTCAGATTAGGCTGTTCGGCAAAGATAAACGGCAGCGCACCGACGCTGCCCAGCACGGTCCAGAACAGCACAACAATCAGAAACCCTTCGCGGGATTTCAGCTCCCCTTTTTGCTTACGGTTCGGCCACCACAGCATCGCGCCAATCGCCAGCGCGACGAAAAAGGTCTGGGTAAATGCCCGCCCGGCCCCGTCTTTATAGATCAACGCAACCAGCCCAGGCACAATCATGGTGCCTGAAAACAGAATGACCAGCAGGCCGACGATTCGGGTTATGGCACGAAAATGCATCTCTGCCGCTTCCTTTGATAAGCAAAAAGTAGACCGGGGATTATTCGTCAATCCTGCATAATTGCAATGAACCGCGACTAAAATCCGCCAGCTTTGCGGAAAAAGCCGTCAGTTCGGCCTGCGGAAGTGCCACCTTAAGATGCACATCGGCCTGATAATCGCTGCTGACGATTTTCCCGGAAAATTGCGCCAGAAGCGCCTCGATACCGGACAGCTGTCCGTAATCGCACTGCAAAGTATATTCGGTTAACGGCGTCTTGCGCTGCGTGGTGAGCTCCGCCAGCGCCTGATGCACGCCGCCGCCGTAGGCTTTCACCAGCCCGCCTGTCCCCAGTAAAATTCCGCCGTAGTAACGAACCACTACAGCGGTAATTTCCCCGATGCCGCTGCCCATCAGCTGTGCCAGCATCGGCTTGCCTGCCGTTCCGGCCGGTTCCCCGTCATCTGAGAACCCAAGCTGTTGCGAATCGTCGGGCGGCCCGGCGACCCACGCCACGCAGTGGTGGCGCGCATCCGGATGCTCAGCCCTGACGGACTCGACAAACGCTTTCGCCGCGTCCACTCCCTCAGTATGGGCAAGCAGCGTAATGAAGCGGCTTTTTTTGATCTCTTCGACCACGGTCACCGGCGCGGCCGGGATGAGCCAGCTGTCCATCAGGCCAGCTTCAGATCCCGGGTCATGTTTTCAATACTGTTCTCGTGGATCACGACATTATCTTCGATACGAATACCGCCGAATGGCTTCATTGCTTCAATTTTCTGCCAGTTGAAGTGCTTGCTGAATTGCCCTTCACGCCACGGCGCCAACAGGGATTCAATAAAGTAGATGCCCGGCTCGATAGTCAGCACCATGCGCGGTTGCAGAATGCGGGTGCAGCGCAGATACGGGTATTTCGACGGCGCTGCCAGATGCGTGCCGGTATCATCCTGCATAAACCCGGCTACGTCGTGTACCTGCAGGCCCAGCGGATGGCCGATGCCGTGCGGCATAAATGGCCCTGTCAGATCGTTTTCGACCATAGCTTCTTCGCTCATATCGGTCACAATCTGATGCTTACGCAGCAGCTTAGCGATGCGTTGATGGAACTGAACGTGGTAGTCAACATAGCTCACACCCGCTTTCAGGGTGTCGATAAGCGCCAGCTGTTCAGCATTCACATCTTTAATCAGTTGAGCAAACTCGGTATCGCTGTTACCCGCCCACGTACGGGTCAGGTCGGCTGCATAGCCGTTGTATTCGGCACCGGCGTCCAGCAGGAAACTGCGCATCTCAGACGGCGCGCGATGATCAAGTTTGGTGTAGTGCAGAACCGCAGCGTGCTCGTTCAACGCGACGATATTGCCGTAAGGCACGTCGGTGTCACGGTGGCCCGTTGCCGTCAGGTACGCCTGATTGATGTCGAATTCGCTCATTCCGGACAGGAACGCTTCATGGGCCGCTTTGTGCCCGTTTACCGCCGTTTTCTGCGCTTCGCGCATGCAGGAAAGTTCGTAGTCGGTTTTATAAGAGCGGTAGTAGTGCAGGTAATCAATCACCCCTTTCGGATTAATGTTCGCTGCCGCAATATCCAGACCCAGCGCACGTTCCGCCACAGGCCCAATATAAGCAACGTTGCCGCGCGCCGCAGGCAGCTGGCTGCCGATGCCGTCCGCTTTAGGCAGGGCGATAACCTCAACCTCTTCAGTCCAGAACGAAGTCGGCAGCGGTTCCACGTTGTGCCAGTAATCCACCGGCAGGTAGAACCACAGCTTCGGCTTGTTCACGCCGTCCACCAGCAGCCAGCAGTTTGGCACCTGCGTGACCGGCACCCAGGCCTTGAACTGTGGGTTCACTTTGAACGGATAGGCGTGATCGTCAAGAAAGACGTTGAACAGCTCGCCGGAATGAATCAGTAAGGCGTCGAGCTTAAATTTTTCCAGTACGTTACGCGTGCGCTCCTGCAACGTAGCAATATGATTCTTATAGAGTGTGGCCAGTGAATCCATGTTTTACCCTTCTCTTTTTTTGAGGCGAATTCCCGCATCTTAGCACATCGGTTTCGCCGTGCGTGATTTCTGCCGAGCGTGATCCAGACGTCATTTTTTTAATGACTAATTTGCATTTTATTAACATAAAATCCACACTCCGTCTCATCTGGTAAGACCAGTAACTCTACTGGATTCAGGAGACTGACATGCTCTACAAAGGCGACACCCTGTACCTCACCTGGCTGGAAGATGGCATTGCCGAACTGGTGTTCGATGCCCCCGGCTCGGTTAACAAGCTCGATACCGCAACCGTAGCCAGCCTTGGCCAGGCGCTGGACGTCCTCGAAAAACAGCAGGATCTGAAGGGCTTACTGCTGCGCTCCGAAAAAGCCGCGTTTATCGTCGGTGCGGACATTACCGAATTCCTCGGCCTGTTCCTGGTGCCACAAGAACAGCTGAGTCAGTGGCTGCATTTTGCCAACAGCGTATTTTGCCGGCTGGAAGATCTTCCCGTCCCGACTATTTCCGCCATCAACGGCTACGCGCTGGGCGGCGGCTGTGAATGCGTACTGGCAACCGACTATCGCCTGGCAACCCCAGATCTGCGCATTGGCCTGCCGGAAACGAAGCTTGGCATCATGCCTGGCTTCGGCGGCTCTGTGCGTTTGCCACGTCTGCTCGGTGCCGATAGCGCACTGGAAATCATCGCCGCCGGGAAGGATGTGGGTGCAGACGAAGCACTCAAACTCGGCCTGGTTGATGGCGTAGTGAAGCCAGAAAAATTGCGCGAAGGCGCCATTGCTATTCTGCGTCAGGCCATCAGCGGCGATCTGGACTGGAAAGCCAAACGTCAGCCAAAGCTCGAGCCGCTGAAGCTCAGCAAAATTGAAGCCACCATGAGCTTCACCATCGCCAAGGGCATGGTGATGCAGACGGCAGGCAAGCATTACCCGGCACCCATCACTGCCGTAAAAACCATTGAAGCCGCAGCCCAATTAGGCCGTGACCAGGCGCTGGTACTTGAAAACCAGAGCTTTGTGCCGCTGGCGCATTCAAAAGAGGCTCGTGCACTGGTTGGCATTTTCCTTAACGACCAGTTCGTCAAAGGACAGGCGAAGAAGCTGACCAAAAACGTCGACACCCCGAAACAGGCCGCCGTGCTTGGTGCCGGGATCATGGGCGGCGGCATTGCTTACCAGTCGGCCTGGAAGGGCGTGCCGGTGATCATGAAGGACATCAACGATAAATCGCTGACCCTCGGGATGAACGAGGCTGCCAAGCTGCTGAACAAACAGCTGGAGCGCGGTAAAATCAATGGACTGAAGCTCGCGGGTGTAATCTCCACTATTCACCCGACGCTCGACTACGCCGGATTTGATCGCGTGGATGTCGTGGTTGAAGCCGTTGTGGAAAATCCAAAAGTCAAAAAAGCGGTACTGGCTGAAACGGAAGAGAAGGTTCGTCCGGACACCGTCCTGGCCTCCAATACCTCCACCATTCCTATCGGTGAACTGGCAAGCGTGCTGCAACGCCCGGAAAACTTCTGCGGCATGCACTTCTTCAACCCGGTGCATCGTATGCCGCTGGTCGAAGTGATTCGCGGCGAGAAAACCTCTGACGAAACCATCGCCAAAGTGGTCGCCTGGGCCAGCAAAATGGGCAAAACGCCAATTGTGGTCAACGACTGCCCGGGCTTCTTCGTCAACCGCGTACTGTTCCCTTACTTTGCCGGTTTCAGCCAGCTGCTGCGAGACGGTGCCGACTTCCACAAAGTCGACAAAGTGATGGAGAAAGTCTTCGGCTGGCCGATGGGCCCGGCGTATCTGCTGGACGTGGTAGGTATTGATACAGCGCATCATGCACAAGCCGTGATGGCCACCGGATTCCCGCAGCGCATGCAGAAAGATTATCGCGATGCCATCGACGCGCTGTTTGAAGCCAGCCGCTACGGTCAGAAAAACGGACTCGGCTTCTGGCGCTACAAAGAAGACAGTAAGGGTAAACCGAAGAAAGAAGAAGACGCCGCCGTTGAAGCGCTGCTGGCAGAAGTCAGCCAGCCGAAGCGTGACTTCAGCGACGAAGAGATCATCGCCCGCATGATGATCCCAATGGTCAACGAAGTGGTGCGCTGTCTGGAAGAAGGTATTATCGCCACGCCGGCAGAAGCCGATATGGCGCTGGTTTACGGCCTCGGCTTCCCTCCGTTCCACGGCGGTGCCTTCCGCTGGCTGGATACGCTTGGCAGTGCGAAATACCTCGATATGGCGCAGCAATATCAGCATCTCGGCCCGCTGTACGAAGTACCGGAAGGCCTGCGTAGCAAAGCACGCCACAACGAAGCATATTATCCACCGGTTGAACCTGCCCGTCCGGTGGGTGAGCTGAAAACGGCTTAAGGAGTCACAATGGAACAGGTTGTCATTGTCGATGCAATTCGTACCCCGATGGGCCGTTCAAAAGGCGGCGCATTCCGTAACGTGCGTGCAGAAGACCTCTCCGCACATCTGATGCGTAGCCTGCTTTCCCGTAATCCTTCTCTGGATCCGGCGGCGCTCGATGATATTTACTGGGGCTGCGTGCAGCAGACCCTGGAACAGGGCTTCAACATCGCCCGTAACGCTTCACTGTTAGCCGAAATCCCGCATTCTGTCCCGGCGGTAACCGTCAACCGCCTGTGCGGATCGTCCATGCAGGCACTGCATGACGCAGCCCGCATGATCATGACCGGTGATGCGCAGGCCTGCCTGGTCGGCGGCGTCGAACACATGGGTCACGTACCGATGAGTCACGGCGTGGATTTCCATCCCGGCATGAGCCGCAATGTGGCAAAGGCGGCCGGGATGATGGGTCTGACGGCGGAAATGCTGTCGCGCCTGCACGGCATCAGCCGTGAAATGCAGGATCGGTTTGCCGCCCGCTCTCACGCCCGCGCATGGGCAGCCACGCAGTCGGGCGCGTTTAAAAATGAAATCATCCCGACCGGCGGGCACGATGCCGACGGCGTGCTGAAGCAATTTAACTACGACGAAGTGATCCGTCCGGAAACCACGGTCGAAGCGCTCTCGGCTTTACGCCCGGCCTTCGATCCGGTCACAGGAACGGTTACCGCAGGCACCTCATCAGCGCTTTCCGATGGCGCTGCCGCAATGCTGGTCATGAGCGAAAGCCGCGCCCGCGAACTGGGACTGAAAGCGCGTGCACGTATTCGTTCCATGGCAGTCGTGGGCTGCGACCCGTCCATTATGGGCTACGGTCCGGTTCCGGCGTCGAAGCTGGCGCTGAAGAAAGCCGGATTGTCGACCAGCGATATCGACCTGTTTGAAATGAATGAAGCGTTCGCCGCGCAGATCCTGCCGTGCATTAAAGATCTGGGGCTGATGGAGCAGATCGACGAGAAGATCAACCTCAACGGCGGCGCGATTGCTCTCGGCCACCCGTTAGGCTGCTCCGGTGCCCGCATCACCACCACGCTCCTGAACCTGATGGAACGCAAAGATGCCCAGTTTGGTCTGGCAACAATGTGTATCGGACTCGGTCAGGGGATTGCGACGGTGATAGAGCGCGTCTGAGACAGCAAAAGCCGGGGCGATGCCCCGGCTATGAAAGGGTAATGCGTAAGAGTAATACTGTTTAGTTGCCGTTTTTCCCGCCTGTCAGGGGCGGGTTTTTTATTTCTGCTTTTTCGCTGTTAAATAAACGCGAATGCATCACCAAACAGACGATCTTCACGCGCGCCGCGCTCATTGCAGAACAGGTCACGGGCAATTTTTGCCATCTCAAAACGACCGGCGATATAGATATCGTGCTCTGCCAGCGTACCGTAATCCTGCAGCACTGCGGTCAACACGGTTCCGGAACGCCCGCGCCAGCCCTCTTCCGGCTGTTCAACCACCGGCTCAACGCGCAGGTTTGGATGAGTCACGCTCAGCGATTCCAGTTCGGACAGGTCATACAGATGCTTCTCTTCGCGACCGCCCCAGTAAATGGCAATCTCGCGGTTTGGGTTCTGCGCCAGCGCGGCCAGCAGAATTGAGCGTACATAGGAGAAGCCAGTCCCGCCGGCAATCAGCACCAGCGGGCGCTCTTCATCGTCGCGCAGCCAGGCTTCACCGTGAGGCATATCGACGACAATTTCACGCTCTTTGAGGATCCTGTCCATCACCGCCATCGCGTACAGATTCAGCTCGGAGGCGCCAATGTGCAGCTCGATGCTGTTCTGCTCAGCAGGCGTAGAGGCCATGGAGAACGGGCGCTTGTCGCGCTCATCCATCACCACCATCAGATACTGTCCCGCGCGGAAGGAAAAGGCCGCTTCCGGTTCTAAACGAACGCGGTATACCGTGTCGGTAATGGCATCTACCGAAGTGACTTTACAGCTTAAGGTTGTCATGCGCTCCCTCTGTCGGGTCTATAAGCAAACACGGCGGCGCTCAGGCGCTCTTGCCGTCGTTAAAGATGGCCAGCTCATCCCAAATGGCGTCGATGCGTGCCGTCACTTCGGGATCTTTCTTGATCGGACGTCCCCACTCGCGTTGGGTTTCACCAGGCCACTTATTGGTGGCATCCAGCCCCATTTTCGAGCCCAGGCCGGAAACCGGCGAGGCAAAGTCCAGATAATCAATCGGCGTGTTTTCTACCAGCACCGTATCACGGGCCGGATCCATACGCGTGGTGATGGCCCAGATAACGTCGTTCCAGTCACGGGCGTTCACGTCATCATCGCAGACAATCACAAATTTGGTGTACATAAACTGGCGCAGGAACGACCAGACGCCCATCATCACGCGTTTGGCATGCCCGGCGTACTGTTTTTTCATCGTTACCACCGCGAGGCGGTAGGAACACCCTTCCGGTGGCAGATAAAAATCAACGATTTCCGGGAACTGCTTTTGCAGAATTGGCACGAAGACTTCGTTCAGCGCAACGCCCAACACCGCAGGCTCATCCGGCGGACGGCCAGTATAGGTTGAGTGGTAAATAGCATCTTCGCGCTGGGTCACATGGGTAACGGTAAATACCGGGAAGCTATCGACTTCATTGTAATAACCCGTGTGGTCGCCATAGGGCCCTTCCGGCGCCATTTCGCCCGGCTCAATGTAGCCTTCCAGCACAATTTCAGCGCTGGCAGGCACTTCCAGATCGTTCGACAGGCATTTCACTACTTCCGTTTTGGTGCCGCGAAGCAGACCTGCGAAAGCATATTCTGACAGCGTATCCGGCACTGGCGTGACCGCGCCGAGAATTGTCGCCGGATCGGCGCCGAGCGCCACGGATACCGGGAACCGCTCACCCGGGTGAGCCGCGCACCACTCCTGGAAATCCAGCGCGCCGCCACGATGGGAAAGCCAGCGCATGATAAGTTTGTTCTTGCCAATCAGCTGCTGGCGATAAATACCCAGATTCTGGCGATCTTTGTGCGGACCGCGGGTCACCGTTAAACCCCAGGTGATCAGCGGCGCGGCGTCTTCCGGCCAGCAGGTCATGATGGGAATGCGGGTTAAATCGACGTCATCGCCCTGCATTACTTTTTGCTGGCAGGGCGCGCTACGCAGGCGTTTGGTCGGCATGTTCAGGACTTGCTTAAACTGCGGCAGCTTGTCGAACAGATCCCGGAAGCCCTTCGGCGGCTCCGGCTCCTTCAGAAACGCCAGCAGTTTTCCCACTTCACGCAGCGCACTGACCTCTTCCTGCCCCATCCCCAGCGCCACCCGGCGCGGTGTGCCGAACAGGTTGCACAGCACTGGCATGTCATAGCCCTTCGGATTCTCGAACAGCAGCGCCGGCCCGCCCGCACGCAATGTGCGATCGGCAATTTCGGTGATTTCCAGATGAGGATCAACCGGCAGAGAGATACGTTTCAGCTCGCCCTGCTGTTCCAGCTGTGTCAGAAAGTCGCGTAAATCATGGTATTTCATGGGGTCAGTCATGGCCTCTTTGTAAGCGCCTCATTATACGGCCTTCGGGCGCGGGATGCTGTAATTTTGTTAAATTCGCGTGAATTCCTGGCACCTGAAACGGCGACAATCCCTTTCGCTATCGGGCCTGGCTTTTGTTATGCTTCCCCACAGATTCACGGAAAAGAGCCATTATGCAAGCCTGGTATTTACTGTACTGCAAACGCGGGCAACTTCAGCGTGCCCAGGAACACCTTGAGCGCCAGGCGGTGAATTGCCTGATGCCGACTATTGCTCTGGAAAAAATCGTCCGGGGTAAGCGTACTACCGTGGATGAGCCGCTGTTTCCCAACTATCTGTTTGTGGAGTTTGACCCGGAAGTCATTCACACCACCACCATCAACGCCACCCGCGGCGTCAGCCATTTTGTTCGTTTTGGCATGCAGCCTGCAACGGTGCCTTCGGATGTCATTCATCAGCTCTCCATTCATAAGCCAGAAGGAATCACCGATCCGCAAACGCCCTATGCGGGCGATGACGTGGTGATCACTGAAGGCGCCTTCGAAGGGCTACAGGCTATTTTCACCGAGCCTGACGGCGAAGCACGCTCCATGCTGCTGCTTAATCTGCTGAATAAACAGGTATTACAGAGCGTGAAAAACACCGATTTCCGCAAAGTCTGACGTTAAAAATCTATCCCAAACAAGCGCTTCACATTTTCATCGGTGCGGGCAGAAAGCGCCTGTGCATCTTCTCCGCGCCATTGCGCAACGCGTTGTATAATATGCGGCAGATGCGCGGGTTCATTACGACGGGAAGCAGGTTTAGGCGACAAATCTCGCGGTAGCAGCCATGGTGCATCAGTTTCCACCATCAGCCGGTCGGCAGGAATGAGCGGCAGCATGTCCCGCAGCCCGAGCCCCCGCCGCTCATCACACACCCACCCCGTAATCCCAATACAGAGGCCGTGGTTAAGGCAATCCACAAGCTCTTCTCGCGTTCCGGTAAAGCAGTGGAGAACGGCACCGGGCAGCTTATCAAGCCAGGGTTTTAATAACGTCATGAACCGCTCATGCGCTTCACGGCAATGCATAAAGACGGGCATATTCAGCTCAGCTGCCAGCGCCAGCTGAGCGCTGAACGCCGTTTCCTGCTCATCAGGAGTGGAGAAGTTACGGTTAAAATCGAGCCCACATTCCCCCACTGCTACCACGCCGGGCATCTGAGCCAGGCGACGAATTTTCTCTTCCACAGCCAATGACCAGCTGCTGCTGTCATGCGGATGAACGCCCGCCGTTGACCAGCATCGGGCATAGCGCTGCGCCAGTTGCTGCGCGGCTTCGCTTTCTTCAGGATTCGTGCCGGTTATCAGCATCCCACTAAGGCCTGCTGAAAATGCACGGGCTACCACTTCATCACAATCATGGGAAAACTGGGCACTGGTAAGGTTAACGCCAATATCAAACATGGTGACTCCATACAACAACCGCCCTTTCGGGCGGCTGGATTACTCTTCTTTTTCGGCGGCTTCGTTTTCCGCCGCTGCGTCTTCATCACGCGACAGTCGTTTGCCGGTGTAGAAGCGGGCAAAGAACACCCCGACTTCAAACAGACAGTACATCGGGATGGCCAGCAGCGTTTGCGAGAACACATCCGGCGGCGTTAACAGCATTCCGACAACGAACGCGCCAACCAGCACGTAGGGGCGCTTCTTACGCAGATCGTCCGGCGTGGTAACGCCAACCCAGCACAGCAGCACGATGGCCACAGGCACCTCAAACGCCACGCCGAAGGCCATAAACAGCCCCATGACGAAATCGAGATAGCTGCGGATATCCGTCGACACCTGTACGCCAACGGGCGCGGTGTGCGTCAGGAAGCCAAACGCCAGCGGGAAGACAACAAAGTAGGCGAACGCCATACCGATATAGAACAGCAGCGTGCTGGACACCAGCAGCGGCACCACCAGACGGCGTTCATGCTTGTACAGCGCCGGGGCAACAAACGCCCACACCTGATACAGAATCACGGGAGCCGAAAGGATCACCGACACCATGAACGTCAGCTTAATCGGCGTAAAGAACGGCGACGCCACGTCGGTGGCAATCATCGTTGCCCCGGCCGGCATCTGGTTGATCAGCGGTGCAGAGACCAGCTGATAAATGTCGTTAGCGAAGTAAACCAACGCCAGGAAAATCACGAATACCGCGATGATGCAGTTGATGAGGCGCTTACGCAGCTCAATCAGATGTGCAATCAGCGGTTGAGTCTCTTCTACGCCCATGGTTACGGTTTATCGCTGTTTGCAGGGGAGGAATCGGAAGCCGGTGCGGCCGCTGGCGATTTCATTTTGGCCTCGGTCACAGCGGAATCCGGCGCTTTTTCGACGGTTTCAGCCGGTGCCTGAGGCTCAGCGCTGGCCTGATGTTCCGCCGTCACCGGCGTCACGCCTTCGCGCTGGGCTTCGCTACCCTTCACCAGTGGATTCAGAATGGTGTTGGCTTCATCGCCTGCACGCTCCGCATCATGCTGAGTGTAAGAACGCTTCATGGACTCCGCCGCTTCGCGCAGTTCGTCCATCGACTCTTTCAGCTCAGGAGAAAGGTTACCGATGCTCGCCTTCTCCACCTTCTTCAGGCTGTCCTGAAACTCCTGGAGCTTCAGTTCCTGAGCCAGTTCATTTTGCACCGTCGTCGCCAGCGAGCGAATCGCCCGGATCCAGCCTGCAACGGTTTTCACAGCCACAGGTAAACGCTTCGGCCCAAGGACAATCAGGCCAATAACGAAGACCAGCAGCAGTTCACTGAAACCAATATCGAACACGAATTACACCTGCTCTTTATCGTGGCGTTTTGCATCGTCTTTGCTGGCGTCATCCTGCTTTTCGGAAAGCGATTTCGCCGGGAAATCAGCATCCTGTGCAGATGACTCTTTTTTATCCTGCTTGTCGTCATCATCACCCATGGCTTTTTTGAAGCCTTTGATAGACGCGCCCAAATCGGAACCCAGTGAACTCAGCTTTTTCGTCCCGAAAAGCAGAACCACAATCACGACGATAATTAACAACTGCCAAATACTGATACCACCCATACCTCTTCCTCCGTGTCAGATGATAGTGAAAAACCGGCGTGCAGCTTACACACCGACGTCCGAATGATGCAAAAATCAGCGGCTTTTAAACCAGCCGAGAAGCCAGACAACGATCCCCGCGCCCATGAGCCCGGTGGGCTGAAGCCCCAGGTCAGGACGGGTAATCATTAACAGCGTACCGCTCAGCATGAAGACAGCCCCTACGCCAAACAGATAGCGGGATTGCCCCTGCCGGACCCGGTTCGCACCCAATTCGTACGCGATTTTATCAATGCTTCGCTGAAGACTTTTGCCCTGGCGCAAGCTGTCATAGATCAGTTCAGGCATTTCCGGCATTTTTTCAATCCAGAACGGCGCTTTCTCTTTAAACGCACGCACCAGCGCCGGGATCCCAACCTGATCTTTGAGCCATGATTCGAGGAAAGGTTTCGCCGTCTTCCACAAGTCTAACTGAGGATAGAGCTGGCGTCCTACCCCCTCAACGTAAAGTAGTGTTTTCTGAAGTAAAACCAGCTGCGGCTGCACTTCCATATTGAAACGGCGCGCGGTGTTAAACAGATTGAGCAGAACGTGACCGAACGAGATTTCTGCCAGCGGCTTCTCAAAGATAGGCTCGCAGACGGTGCGGATAGCAAATTCAAACTCTTCGACGTTAGTATCCGGCGGCACCCAGCCAGAATCCACATGCAGTTCAGCCACCTTGCGGTAATCGCGGTTGAAGAAAGCGATAAAGTTTTCCGCCAGATAGCGCTTATCGTCCTTGTTCAGTGAGCCGACGATGCCGCAGTCGATGCCGATATACTTCGGATTTTCCGGGTGCTCGTAGCTAACGAAAATATTGCCCGGGTGCATGTCCGCATGGAAGAAGCTGTCGCGGAACACCTGAGTGAAGAAGACCTGCACGCCGCGCTCGGCCAGCAGCTTCATGTTGGTATTCTGTTTTTCCAGCGTCTCGATATCCGACACCGGAATGCCGTAAATCCTTTCCATCACCAGCATGTCTTCACGACAGTAGTCGGAATAGACTTCCGGCACGTACAGCATCGGGCTGTCTTCAAAGTTGCGGCGCAGCTGAATGGCGTTAGCCGCTTCACGCAGCAGGTTTAGTTCATCCAGCAGCGTTTTTTCATATTCGCGGACCACTTCCTGAGGGCGTAAACGGCGACCGTCCGGCAGCAGGCGAGGCACCCAACGTGCCAGGCGGTAGATGAGCTTCATATCCGCTTTGATAACCGGCAGGATATCCGGGCGAATCACCTTGATGACCACCTCTTTGCCGTTTTCTTTCAGGCGCGCGGTATGCACCTGGGCGATGGAGGCTGAAGCCAGTGGTTCAACCTGAAAATCGTCAAACCAGCTTTCGACGGGAATATCGCCCATTGATTTTTCGATTTGCTGCTGCGCCAGCCTTCCGTCAAACGGTGCGACGCGATCCTGTAGCATCGCCAGCTGATCGGCAATAAGCGGAGGGAAGAGGTCGCGGCGGGTTGAAAGCATCTGCCCGAATTTGATCCACACCGGGCCAAGCTCCTGCAGCGCCAGACGCAGGCGTTCGCCTAATGGCTTATCTTTATGGCGGTTAGGCATCCAGAACAGCATCCGCCGCCAGATTCGTAGCGGCAACGTGATACGCATTTTGGGAATGAGCTCATCAAGCCCGTAACTCAAAAAGGTGTGGATGATAAAATACAGGCGCCGCATTTCCCCTGGCGTCATTTCCCCTCCAGTTTTTCCAGCCTCTTGCTTAACGCTTCCGTCGCACGCTCCACGGCGGCGCATTCTTCAGCAAACCAGGCGACTTCAAGCTGACCTGGCGCCATCCGCCACTCTTCAGTGATGGCCTCAGCCACATAGCGCTGCTGACGCTGCAGGCCCCGCTGCAAAAATTTCGCCCCGCCGCGAAGCACTTTACTGACGCCTTCGGCCGCAATATCACCGGTATAGGGAGCCAGCAGTTCTGCGGGGTCAAACTCGGCTAAATCAGCCAGCGCGACAAAGTTCTGCACCACCTGGAGATCGCCCTGGACTTCAAGATCGCCCGAGCGAATCAGAGTTGTCAGCTGCTGGCGATTACGCAACTGCGGCAGCACGCCGAGGCGGGTACTGACGGTACAGTCCGCCTCGCCTTCCCAGGCGCTCAACACGTCAATCTGCTGCGCGCTGAATGCCAACACCAGCGGAGAGGTGAACTCTTTAAGCTCAATACGCAACACTTTGCCCAGCAAACGCTGCCGGGCCGGCTGCAGCGCGCGTTCGCGCCACAGAAACGTGTTGAGCGCACCCTCAATGCCTGCGGTGACCAACGGTTGAAAAGGCATGGCGAACTCCTGTCAGAACTTATAGCCGCGATGCAGGGCGACGATACCGGCCGTCAGATTGTAGTAATCGACGTTGTCAAAACCAGCGTCCTGCATCATCGCTTTCAGGGTTTCCTGATCCGGATGCATGCGGATAGATTCCGCCAGATAGCGATAGCTTTCGCCATCTTTTGCCACCACTTCGCCGACTTTCGGCAGCACGTGGAAGGAGTAGGCATCGTAGGCTTTACTCAGCGGCTCGATAATGGGTTTGGAGAATTCCAGCACCAGCAGGCGTCCGCCTGGTTTCAGCACGCGATACATGGAACGCAGCGCTTTATCTTTATCAGTGACGTTACGCAGGCCAAAAGAGATGGTGATGCAATCAAAGGTGTTATCGGGGAACGGCAGTGCTTCAGCGTTGGCCTGAACGTATTCCACATTGCCAATCACGCCAATGTTGCGCAGCTTTTCACGGCCCATCTTGAGCATGGAGGCGTTAATGTCTGCCAGCACCACGTTTCCGGTTTCACCGACGAGGCGTGAGAATTTTGCCGTCAGGTCGCCCGTACCGCCTGCCAGATCCAGCACTTTTTGCCCACGGCGCACGCCGCTGCAGTCGATGGTGAAGCGCTTCCACAAGCGATGGATCCCGAACGACATCAGGTCGTTCATGACATCATATTTAGCGGCAACAGAATGGAATACATGTGCCACCATGTCCTCTTTCTGCGATTTGGCAACCGTCTGGAAGCCAAAGTGCGTCGTTTCCTGTGAATCCTCAACCATCTCAATGCCTGCCTTTGAAGAAAAGATTCCCCGGAGTGTAACAGATTGAGCGCATTTCCCCTACGCCTCAACCGTGCCGCGACACCCGTACAGACGCATCATCAGGCGGCGCGTCCGGCGCGAATAAATTCTCTTCGCTATCATTTAGCGCCTTACGCTCAGCGTCAAAAGCAGCCTCTTCAGCAGTAGCTTGTTCAACCAGTTCCGGATTAATCTCACGCTTCACCTCCACGCCCAAATCGCGGAACGATTCGGCCTGCGCCAGCAGATTTCCACGCCCTGAAGCGAGCTTTTTCATCGCCTGACGATAGTTATCCTGCGCTTTATCGAGCCCCTGGCCGATGGCGGACATGTCGTCCACGAACAGGCGCATTTTGTCGTACAGGCGACTCGCACGATCTGCAATTTGCTGCGCGTTACGACTCTGATGCTCGTAGCGCCAAAGGTTAGCTATGGTGCGCAGCGCCACCAGCAGCGTGGTGGGGCTGACCAGCATGATGTTGTTCTTCAGCGCTTCAGTAATGAGCTCCGGCTGCCTGTCAATTGCCAGCAGGAAAGCGGGCTCAACCGGAATAAACATCAGCACGTAGTCGAGCGAACGCAGCCCCGGCAGCTGCTGATAGTCTTTACGCCCCAGCAGGCGAATATGGTTACGAAGAGACGCGATATGCTCCTGAAGCGCCGACTCACGGGAGTATTCATCTTCGGCGTTAAAATAGCGTTCGTAGGCGACCAGGGTCATCTTGGCGTCGATCACCACGTCTTTACCCTGCGGCAGACGCACAATGACGTCGGGCTGCATACGCGCACGAGCTTCGGTTTCGATGCTGACCTGAGTCTGGTATTCGTACCCTTCCCTCAGCCCGGACGCTTCAAGCACGCGAGTCAGCACGACTTCGCCCCAATTCCCCTGGGTTTTGTTATCGCCTTTCAGCGCTTTGGTGAGGTTAACCGCCTCCTGCGCCATCTGCGCATTCAGCTGCTGAAGATTACGAATTTCATGGGCAAGCGTGTGGCGCTCCTGCGCCTCTTTTCCGAAGCTGTCCTGGACCTGACGGCGGAAGCCATCAAGCTGTTCACGCAGCGGCGTCAGCAAACCGTGCAAACTTTGGCGATTTTGCTCATCCACTCGGCGATTGCTGTGCTCAAAAATACGGTTAGCGAGGTTTTCAAACTGCTCGCTCAGGCGCTGTTCGCTGTTGACCATCTGGCGGATTTTGTCTTCAGCATGCAGCTGAGTGGATTCAAGACGGGTAGTCACCTCACGCAGATCGGCTTCCAGCGAGGCATTGATATCCCGCAGGCTGCGCAGCTCGTTGTTCAGCAATTCACACTCGTCGCGCCAGTGGGCATGCTGAGCCAGCTGTTGTCTGGCCGCGCTGAGCTCCATTTCCAGCTCGTGGCGATCTTCAAGGAAATCGGCCCGCTGCCTGTCCGCATGGGATTTTGTGGCTAACCAGCCAAACACGCCCCCGACAAGCAGTGCTACCACTGCGCTAATGATGATTGAAATGTCCACCGCTCCCCCTGCGTCAACGACTTACCGGCACAACATAGAATTGTGCTGTATAAACGTCCAGTTGGAAAGGTCTTTCCTGCGAGGCAATACGCAAAAAGAAAGGCCGAACGCGTCGGCCTTTTATCGAAGAGAGGAAAACTACAGCAGACGACGGGCCGCTTCGACCACGATTTTGACCGCGTGGCTTTCCGTTTTCTTCATCGTTTCCGCATTAGGGATTTCTTGCTGGGTGCGGTTGACGATAACGCCCGCAACCATCCCGGCGCGCAGGCCCTGGCTGGAGCACATGGTCAGCAGAGTGGCGGACTCCATCTCGTAGTTCATCACGCCCATCGACTGCCACTCTTCCATGGAGCCTTTGTAACGGCTGACTACGCGACCAGAGAAGGTGTCGTAACGCTCCTGACCCGGATAGAAGGTGTCGGAAGAAGCGGTCACGCCGATATGGGTGGTTGCGCCAACGGATTTCGCCGCTTCGACCAGCGCGGTAGTACAGGCAAAGTCAGCCACCGCCGGGTATTCCATCGGCGCAAAATGCAGGCTTGCGCCATCAAGGCGAACGGATGCGGTCGTCACCAGCACATCACCAACGTTGATGTTTGGCTGAATGGCGCCAGTGGTACCCACGCGCAGGAACGTGCGGATACCAAGCTGAGCCAGTTCTTCTACCGCGATAGAGGTGGACGGGCCGCCGATACCGGTTGAGCAGACGATAACGGGTTTACCATCGAGTTCTGCACGCCAGGAGGTGAATTCACGGTGCGATGCCAGCTTAACCGGCTTATCCATCAGCGCGGCGATCTTTTCCACACGCTCCGGATCGCCCGGGACGATCGCGAGCGTTGCCCCTTGTAAATCGTTCTTGGTGAGGCCGAGATGAAAAACATCAGACTTAGACATAAAAAACTCCTCTCTGGATCGGTTTATCAGCAGAAGCAAAAACGCACTTTACCGAAGCTTCAGGCACATTTTAGTGACACCCATCACTATGGATGAAAATGTTTGCATTGATTTTCTTTATAAAAGTGATTTACATCACATTAACAAGCGATAACGATGAGCACTGCACATAAGATAGCCGTTTTCTGGCACTGTGAATCGTCAACCTGCGGACTATATTTACCACTGCGCTAATTATTGGTACGGAGAATGCCATGACTGAAAAAACTGGCTTTGCACCTGCTGCGGCCCCTCACGCCTCGACCATCGTTCACACGCCTGACGATGCTATCGTCGCGGGAGAAACCTCTATTCCTTCCCGCGGCGAGAACATGCCTGCTTATCACGCCCGCCCCAAAAATACCGGCGGCCCGCTGCCGGTGGTCATTGTGGTGCAGGAGATTTTTGGCGTGCATGAACACATTCGCGACGTCTGCCGCCGACTGGCGAACGAAGGCTATCTGGCGATTGCACCTGAGCTCTACTTCCGTCAGGGCGACCCGAACGATTACGCCGATATCCCTACCCTGTTCAGCGAGCTGGTAACGAAGGTGCCGGATGCGCAGGTGCTGTCCGATTTAGATCACGTCGCCAGTTGGGCTTCACGCAACGGCGGTGACGCCAATCGCCTGCTGATCACCGGCTTCTGCTGGGGCGGGCGAATTGCCTGGCTCTATGCCGCCCACAACCCGCAACTGAAGGCTGCGGTGGCCTGGTACGGCAAACTGGTGGGCGAAAAGTCCCTGAATTCCCCCAAGCATCCGGTTGATGTCGCCACTGACCTCACCGCCCCGGTGCTTGGCCTGTATGGCGGGCAGGACACGGGTATTTCACTTGAGAGCGTGGAGACCATGCGCCAGGCGCTGCGGGCCGCCAATGCGAAAGCCGAGATCGTCGTCTACCCGGATGCCGGGCACGCGTTTAATGCAGATTATCGCCCGAGCTACCATGAAGAATCTGCCAAAGATGGCTGGCAGCGTATGCTGGCGTGGTTCAGCCAGTACGGCGATAAAAAAGCGTAAAAAAAGCCCGGTGTGGCGGTTACGCCTTACCGGGCCTGGGATGATTTCAACGTCCCTGTAGGCCGGGCAAGCAATGGCGTCGCCCGGCAATTCATCTCCACTACGCGTGACGCAAATTCTGCGCCGCCTGCACCATGTTCGCCAGTGCAGCGCGGGTTTCAGGCCAGCCGCGCGTTTTCAGACCGCAGTCCGGGTTCACCCACAGGCGTTCGGCCGGAATACGCTGAGCGGCTTTCTTCAGCAACGCTTCAATCCATTCCACGCTTGGCACGTTCGGGGAGTGAATGTCGTACACGCCCGGCCCAATTTCGTTCGGGTAGTCAAACTCTTCAAACGATTCAAGCAGTTCCATATCAGAGCGTGAGGTTTCAATAGTGATCACGTCCGCATCCAGCGCCGCGATAGAATCCATAATGTCGTTGAATTCGCAGTAGCACATGTGTGTATGGATTTGCGTTTCGTCTTTCGCCACGGCGGCGTTGATGCGGAAAGCTTCCACGCCCCATTGCAGATACGCCGCCCAGTCGCTGCGCTTAAGCGGCAGGCCTTCGCGCAGGGCCGGTTCGTCAATCTGAATAATGCCGATACCTGCGGCTTCCAGATCCGCCACTTCGTCACGCAGCGCCAGCGCGATCTGCTTAGCGATAGTTTCACGGCTCACGTCTTCGCGCGGGAAGGACCAGCAGAGAATGGTTACCGGGCCCGTCAGCATGCCTTTAACCGGTTTGTCAGTCAGAGACTGCGCATACTTCGCCCATTCAACGGTGATCGCTTCCGGACGACTGATATCACCAATCACAACCGGCGGCTTCACGCAGCGGGAGCCGTAGCTCTGCACCCAGCCGTTCTGGGTAAAGACGAAGCCGTCGAGGTGTTCGCCAAAGTATTCCACCATGTCGTTACGTTCTGCTTCACCGTGCACCAGCACGTCCAGACCTAAGCGTTCCTGCTCGGCAATCGCCTGTTTGATATGTTCAGCGATCCCGGTGCGATAGTTATTGGCATCCAGTACGCCTTTTTTGAAGTCCAGGCGCAGGCCGCGAATCTCAGTAGTCTGCGGGAAAGAGCCGATAGTCGTTGTCGGCCAGGCTGGCAGCCTGAAACGTGCGCGCTGCGCTTCAGCACGGACTTCGTACGCATTTTCTCGCTGGCTGTCTTTTGCGGTGATCGCCGCCAGACGCTGCTCTACCGCCGCATTATGCACGCGGGTGGAGTGACGGCGAGCCTGAATCGGCACGCTCCATTCTGTGATGGCTTTAGTATCACCACTGTTCAGCGCATCTCGCAGCAGGGCCAGCTCTTCGCATTTTTGCAGGGCAAAGGCAAACCAGCTCTTCACTTCTGCATCCAGGCGGGTTTCCACGCTGAGATCGATCGGGCTATGCAGCAAAGAACAAGAAGAAGCCACCCACAGATCGCGTTTGCCGACGATCCCTTTAATTTGCGCATATTTCTCCGTCAGATCGGCACGCCAGACGTTACGGCCGTTCACCAGGCCCGCCGAAAGCAGCCAGTCAGCAGGCAGACGCTTGTGCAGCTCAGACACGTCATCTTTACCATGCACCAGATCGACATGCAGACCCTGCACTGGCAGCGCGGTAATGGTGTCCAGATTTGGCGTCACGCCTTCGAAATAGGTCGTCAGCAGCAGTTTTATTTTGCCCTGCAATGCTTCATACGCGGGCTGGAAGGCGTCGAGCCATGGGCGCGGGAGTTCCAGCACCAGGATTGGCTCGTCGATTTGCACCCATTCCACGCCGCGTTTTGCCAGCTCCGCCAGCACCTGCTGGTAAACCGGGAGAATATCTTTCAGGAGGCTCAGGCGGTCAAACTGTTCACCTTTCACTTTCCCCAGCCACAGATAGGTGATCGGGCCAAGCAGCACGGGCTTCACCTTGTGGCCGAGCGCCAACGCTTCGTCCACTTCATCCAGCAGCTGTGTCCACGTCAGTTTGAATTCCTGACCTTTGGTGAATTCCGGCACCATATAGTGATAGTTGGTGTTAAACCACTTAGTCATTTCAGCGGCTGCGGCTGGTTCGCCGGTTGGCGCACGACCGCGACCGATGCGGAACAGAGTGTCGATATCCACTGAGCCGTCTTTGTTCTGATGACGAGCCGGCACGTTGCCCAGTAGCAGGCTGGTGGTCAGAACATGGTCGTACCAGGCGAAATCGCCCACCGGCAGTAAATCCACACCGGCGTCTTTCTGCTGTCGCCAGTGACGGGTGCGCAGCTCACGCCCGGTGTTCAGCAGCTCTTCACGGGAAATGTTGCCTGCCCAGTAGCTTTCCTGAGCTTTTTTCAGCTCGCGGCGCAGACCAACGCGAGGAAATCCGAGGGTATGGTTTTTGATAGTCATGTCGTTGCCCCTTGAGGAAATTTGTTATTTGGACGTCCAGATGTTTACACATCCATAATTGGCGGTTACTGTATATTCCTCAAGCGCAACATTTTCATGCCGAAGTGAAGGACTTTCATGATCGAGATTAAACACCTGAAAACGCTGCAGGCGTTGCGGAACAGCGGCTCGCTTGCGGCAGCAGCGGCAATGCTGCACCAGACGCAGTCGGCGCTTTCACACCAGTTCAGCGATCTGGAACAGCGCCTTGGCTTCCGGCTGTTCGTACGTAAAAGCCAGCCGCTGCGCTTTACGCCGCAGGGCGAGATCCTTTTGCAGTTGGCGAATCAGGTATTGCCGCAAATCGGCCGTGCTTTACAGGCCTGCAATGAACCGCAGCAAACGACTCTGCGTATCGCCATTGAGTGCCACAGCTGCATTCAGTGGCTGACGCCCGCGCTGGAGAACTTCCGCGCAGTCTGGCCGCAGGTAGAGATGGATTTCAAATCCGGCGTGACGTTCGACCCACAGCCAGCCCTTCAACAGGGCGAGCTGGATATTGTGCTGACCTCCGACATCCTGCCGCGCAGTGGCCTGCACTATTCGTCGATGTTCGATTATGAAGTGCGTCTTGTGCTGGCCCCGGAGCACCCGCTGGCGTCACGAACCCGTATTACGCCGGAAGATATCGCCAGCGAAACGCTGCTGATCTACCCGGTGCAGCGCCAACGGCTTGATATCTGGCGGCACTTTCTGCAACCAGCAGGCGTCAGCCCGTCGCTGAAGAGCGTCGACAACACGCTGTTGCTGATTCAGATGGTAGCTGCGCGGATGGGCATTGCGGCTCTGCCGCACTGGGTGGTGGAAAGTTTTGAGCGCCAGGGTCTGGTGGTGACCAAAACCCTGGGCGAAGGTCTGTGGAGCCGACTGTACGCCGCCGTGCGCGACGGCGAGCAGCGTCAGCCGGTAACGGAAGCGTTTATTCGCTCAGCGCGGAACCACGCCTGCGATCATCTGCCGTTTGTGCGGAACGCGGAGCGACCCAATGGCGATGGACCCACAGTGAAGCCACAATCACCAGCGCCCCTGTGATAAAGCTCGGCCAGTGCGGCTGCTGTTGCCAGATGGCGAAATTCACCAGCAGCCCGGCAGGCACGTGCATATTGTTCATGATGCCAAGCGTCCCGGCGTCCACCTGCGTGGCGCCGTAGTTCCACATAAAGTAGCCAATCCCGGAAGCCACCACGCCGAGCCACACCAGAATGCCCCACTGTAGCCCCGTCGTCGGCAGCTTTTGCGGATTCCCCAGCGTAAACCACGCCACCAGCGCCACAAGAAATGCCCCCATGTAGAACCACGCGAAAGCGTTATGCTGCGGCATCGGGTGAATCTCCATCAGGCGTTTGTAACCTACCATGCCGATAGCAAAGCTGATATTGGAGAGCTGCACCAGCAGCAGGCCCGTCCAGAAATGCGGGCTGATGTGATCATAACGAATGATGGCTGCGCCAATCACCGCGAGACCCGCACTCAGCAGGTAGCCCCAGCGCAGTCGACGCTTGCTGATTAAGTCATAAATCAGCGTGATATAGAGCGGCGTCAGCACGGTAAACAGCAGGAATTCAGAAACGGTCAGGTAGAGATAGGCGCGGAACGCCAGCAGATACATGATGCCAAGCTGCATCGCGCCCACGAGCATGTACAGCACCAGCACCCGCAGCGACTGACCACGGGCGCGCAGGAACGGTAAAAACACCAGCGCCGCCAGGGCCACGCGGGCCAGCACGGAGAAAACGCTGTCGACGCTGCCCGCCAGGTATTCGCCAATCAGGCTGAAGGAGAATGCCCACAGCACGGTGGTGATAATCAATAATGCCACGATGAAACTCTCTGAGGTGAGTGAGCGCTCATTGTAGCGGAGTCCCCGGTTGACAACTGAACAAATTACACGCAATCACGTTTATTCCTGGCCTTTTCCCGGGATGAATTAGGCTATTACTGATAGTTCATCAGAGAAATCAGGGGAATACTGTTTCTCTTCCCCCATCAGGAGTGATTCAGGATGGACTCTGTATCCGAAGCCAGTTGTATTTCCCCCCTTCTGACTCAGCTAAATGCCTCGCGTGCCCGGCTGAAAAAAGCAATTCATACTCGCCAACTGGAGATGTGGTATCAGCCGATCGTCGTGCTGCAAACCGGACACGTCATCGGTGCAGAGGCGCTCATCCGCTGGCCCCAGCCTGACGGCAGGCTGCTGTCTCCGGACAGCTTCATTCCCTTCGCTCGTGAAACGCAGCTGCTGAGCCCCCTGACGCAATGGGTTATCGGGCAGGTGTTCAGCGATCTTGGTGCCTGGCTGCGCCAGCATCCGCAGCACGCTGTTTCGATTAACGTCGAACCTGAAGATCTGCAATCTCCCGAACTGCTCTCGCACCTGACGCCGCTGTGCCACGGTTACGGCGTGCGTCCGCAGCAAATTGCGCTGGAGATCACCGAAAGCAGCACGATTAACCCACAGGTTATTGCGCCCATGGTGGAACGCTATCGCCAGGCCGGGCATGCTGTCTATCTGGATGATTTTGGCAGCGGCTACGCCAATCTGAATTATCTCCAGACGATAACCTTTGACGTGCTGAAGATTGATAAGACGCTTGTAGACCCTCTCCCGGGCAAAAATTTGCTGCCGCAGGTGATTGATCTTGCGCGTTCGCTGTCGATGGAACCGCTGGCGGAAGGGGTGGAAACGCAGGCCCAGGCTGCATGGCTGAAAACCCACGGCGTGAAATACGCCCAGGGCTGGTTATACAGCAAAGCCCTGACGAGCAGGGCTTTTATGCGCTGGTGTGAAATGCGCTGCGTTACGGCTGATTGAGATAGAGACGACGCAGGTAATGCGGCACGGCGTCATCGGCATTGCTGCCAATCACTTCCAGCTCCGGGTGGGAATCTTTCAGGCGCTGATGCGCGTTTTCCATGATGCAGCCCTTGCCCGCCATTGAGAGCATCTCGGCATCATTCATACCGTCGCCAAAGGCGATACAGTCCTGCAAACCGTAACCCATCATCTTCGCCACGGCTTCCAGCGCGTGCCCTTTTGACACGCCGCCCGCCATCACCTCCAGGCAGGTCAACGTTGAGAAGCTCACGTTCACCCTGTCGCCCCAGCGTGCATTGATGGCCTGCTCAAGCGGCAGAAGCACCTCATGGTCTGGCGAAGTGAAGAAAACTTTGCTGACGCCCTCGGCTTCCAGCAGGCCTGGCTCGTACAGCTCGTAGTTGAACACCGCTTCCTTGAAGAAACGCATCTCTTCCGGACGATGGCGGTTCATAAACCATTCGTCGTTGCGATAAACGTTGGTCACGATATCCGGACTGTTATGCACCACGCCGAAGAGATCGGTAGCGATATCGGAATCGAGGTTATGGGCAAACACCAGATTGCCATCGGTGTCGTGCACGCGGGCACCGTTGGAGGTGATCATAAACGCCTTGATGCCAAGGCCGTCGCGGATCTGCCCAACGTCAATATGGTGGCGGCCAGTGGCGAACACGAAGTTCACGCCTTTGGCGGTCAGCAGCTTCAGCGTTTCTTTGGTGTAGGGGGACAAACGATGGTCGGGATTAAGCAGCGTGCCATCTAAATCAGACGCAACAACCTGGTACATAGAAAATTTAACCTCTGGGTAAGAGCAACATTAATTATGTCGATCAAAAAACTCGACGATGGTCTGCAGCGCGACTGAGCGCATATCGTCCTTTTCAAAAAGGATCTCATGATAAGCACCTTGTATGACAAGCGGGCTGTCGTCTTCGCAAGGGTGACCTGCGGCGGCGCGAAGCTCGCAATAGCGATTGTGCATGCGGTTATCCACAACCCGTTCTTCTTCCGCCTGAATCAGCAGCGTGGGCGTGTCATCATCCGCAGCCCCGGCCAGGATCTGTTCCCCGGCAAGCACCCCTTCACGCACCCAGTGATACGTGGGCCCGCCGACGCGGATATACGGGTTATCCGCATAAAAACCCAGGTTGCGCCGATAGCGTTCCCGGCTGTGGGTCAGGACATTCAGGCCGAACGGCAGCGCATGCCAGCGACCCGTGCCCATGGCGTAGCTTTCTCTTATCCGCTGATGGCCCTCAGCAAAATCAAGAATGTGCCGCACCATCCAGTCCGGCAGGCGCATGATGATACCGAACATTGGCGCACAAAGCGCGAGCGCATCGCACTGGTGAGGATTGCGCTGTGAGAAGAGTGTGGCAATAGCCCCGCCCATCGAGTGGCCCAGAATATAGCGTTTACGCCACGGGCCGGGCTCGACTTCCTGCTGCCAGAAGGCGGTGAGGTCATCAACGTAATCACTGAAATTCACGACGTGCCCGCGGTGGCTGTCGTCGAGCATACGGCCTGAGAGCCCCTGACCACGGTGATCGATAATGAGCACATCAAAGCCGCTGTGGAACAGATCGTATGCCAGCTCCGCGTACTTTACGTAGCTTTCGATCCGCCCGGGACAAACCACAATCACCCGGTCGTGGTTTTCAGCACGAAAGCGGACATAGCGTACCGGAACACTATCCACGCCTGTAAATTGTGCCTCTTCACGCTGGCGCCAGAAGGTATTCAGAGGCCCCATAGTGAACGCGGCATACGCGTTTTCTCTTGTTTTCCAGTCCATTTTCTGCCGAAACATCGGCTATCCACCCCTGCTTACCGCGGAAGATCGTATTTTAATTGGCTTCACTTACAGCGCCTGCACAATAGCGTATTGTGGCATAAAAACAGACTATTCGGGAGTTTCGCATGACCTTTGAGTGGTGGTTCGCTTATTTGCTGACGTCCATAATCTTAAGCCTTTCCCCCGGTTCCGGGGCCATTAATACCATGACCACCGCTATCAACCACGGCTATCGCGGCGCGGCGGCATCCATTGCCGGGCTGCAAACCGGGCTCGGTATTCACATCGTGCTGGTCGGCGTCGGGCTGGGTACGCTGTTCTCCCGCTCCGTGATGGCGTTTGAGGTGCTGAAATGGGCCGGTGCGGCGTATCTGATTTGGCTCGGCATTCAGCAGTGGCGCGCGGCAGGCGCAATCGATCTCAATGCCGTCGCGAAGACTCAGACGCGCGGGCATCTGTTTAAACGTGCAGTGTTTGTGAATCTGACCAACCCGAAAAGCATCGTGTTTCTGGCCGCCCTTTTCCCACAGTTTATCGTGCCGCATCAGCCCCAGGTGATGCAGTATGCGGTGCTTGGCGTGACGACTATCGTGGTTGATATCATCGTAATGATTGGCTACGCGACGCTGGCGACGAGGATTGCAGGCTGGATCAAAGGGCCTCGTCAGATGAAGGCCCTGAATAAAGTGTTCGGTTCGTTGTTTATGCTGGTTGGCGCGCTGTTAGCTTCGGCGCGCCATGCCTGATTAGCGAGAGATAATAAGATGGATACCGAACCCGGCAAACAGGGTACCGGCCACGCCGTCAATCCATTTAGCCATGCGCTGATAGCCGCGGCGCATGGCTGGCATTGCAAACAGGCTCGCCACCACGGTAAACCACGCAAAGGTTTCCACGATAATCAGCAGGAAAATACCCCAGCGCTCCGCGCCGCCGATGTCGTCTCCGACGAACAGGGAAAATACCGAGCCGAAATAGATAATCGCTTTTGGGTTGGCGAGGTTGGTCAGCAGCCCTTTCAGGAAACTCTTGCCGCCCTGCGCCAGCTCCACTTCCGGGGCTTCCGCAGGCGCTTCGCTTTTCTTCAGCGCACCGCGCAGCATCTGATAGCCCATCCAGCACAGGTACAGGCCACCGCCAACCATAATGATGTTATGCAGCCAGGCCATTTTTTCGAGGATAAGGTGTAAACCAAGCAGCGCCACGCCTGCCCAGACCATGACGCCTGCGGTAATGCCAAGCACGCCCATCATCGCCTCTTTACGGGAGCGGCTGACGGCGGTTTGCGACACAAAGAAAAAGTCCGGGCCCGGGCTCATCAGCGCAATCAGATGCACCATCGCCACGGTGAGAAAAAGCATCAGCATAGGAATAACTCGCGGGAGAATGATTCAGTGAGTGATTATCCTGACACCTTTTTGTTCGCTTGACTACTCTTCATCATCCCCGTCGACATGCGAGCGAATCAGCGCGAGAAACTCCTGCCCGAAGCGCTCCAGTTTACGCACGCCTACGCCGTTGACGCTGAGCATTTCGCCCGGGCTGGTCGGCATCTGTTCGGCCATCTCGATGAGCGTGGCGTCGTTAAACACCACGTAAGGCGGAATGTTTTCTTCGTCGGCGATGACTTTTCGCAGCTTGCGCAGTTTGGCAAACAGCTTACGGTCATAGTTGCCGCCGTAGGATTTCTGCGCCACGCGAGGCTTGAGCGCCAGCACGCGCGGCACGGCCAGCTGTAAAGGTGTTTCAGCGCGTAAAACAGGACGCGCGGCTTCGGTGAGCTGCAGCGCCGAATGCATCGCAATGTTCTGCGTCGCAAAGCCAAGGTGAATCAGTTGGCGGATCACGCTCACCCAGTGTTCGTGAGTTTTATCGCGCCCCATTCCGTAGACCTTGAGTTTGTCGTGGCCCATTTCACGGATACGCTGGTTATTCGCCCCGCGCAACACTTCCACCACGTAGCCCATCCCAAAACGCTGGTTGACGCGGCCAATCGTTGAAAGTGCTATTTGCGCGTCGTTCACGCCGTCATACTGCTTCGGCGGGTCAAGGCAGATATCGCAGTTGCCGCAAGGCTCATGACGCCCTTCACCGAAGTAGTTCAGCAGCACCAGACGGCGGCAGGTTTGCGCTTCAGCAAACGCGCCCATCGCATTGAGCTTATGTCGCTCAATGTCCTGCAACTGGCCGGCAGGCTTTTCTTCGAGACAGCGGCGCAGCCACGCCATATCGGCCGGATCGTAAAACAGCATCGCTTCAGCGGGCAGGCCATCACGCCCGGCGCGACCCGTTTCCTGGTAGTAGGATTCGATGTTGCGCGGAATGTCGAAGTGCACCACGAAGCGCACGTTTGGTTTGTTGATGCCCATGCCGAAGGCCACGGTTGCGACCACGATTTGCAGATCGTCGCGCTGGAAGCGCTCCTGCACGTCCGCGCGAAGGTTGCTCTCCAGCCCGGCGTGGTACGCGCCCGCGCTGATTCCACGGCTTTGCAAACGCGCAGCGGTGTCTTCCACCTTCGCGCGGCTGTTGCAGTAAATAATGCCGGACTTGCCGCGCTGCTCCTGAACGTAACGCATCAGCTGGTCGAGAGGCTTAAATTTCTCCATCAGCATGTAGCGGATGTTCGGGCGGTCAAAGCTGCTTATCTGAATCAGCGGATCGTTGAGGCCGAGCAGACGGACGATGTCACTGCGGGTGGTGTCGTCGGCGGTAGCGGTGAGCGCCATAAACGGCAGCGTCGGGAAGCGCTGGCGCAGCTGGCCAAGGGCGGCATATTCAGGGCGGAAATCGTGGCCCCACTGGGAGATACAGTGCGCCTCATCGACCGCCAGCATCACCGGGTTCCAGTGGCTGAGGTTGTCGAGGAAGTTATCGAGCATCAGGCGCTCAGGGGCGATATACAGCAGGCGGATTTTGCCGGTGCGACAGCCCGCCATCACCTCCTGCTGCTGTTCGCGAGTCTGAGTCGAGTTAAGACAGGCCGCCGCCACGCCGTTCGCAAGCAGCTGGTCGACCTGGTCTTTCATCAGAGAAATCAGCGGTGAGACGACCACCGTGAGGCCATCAAGCACCAGCGCGGGGATCTGATAGCACAGGGATTTCCCGCCGCCGGTCGGCATCACCACCAGACAATCGCGTCCTTCGAGCACCGTCTCGATGATGGTTTCCTGACCCGGGCGGAACTGCTGGTAGCCGAAGGTTTCCTGCAAAACCTGCTTTGCCAGCGTTACCTGATTGATCACTTCCGCCTGCGTCACGCTCACCCCTACCCTGAAATAAAAACAGGCGCTATTTTCAGCGCCTGAGAGTCAGAGTGCAACGATTAAAACAGATCGTTAAGCATTACGCCGACGCCAACGCGGGTCTGGTTGAAGTTGTAATCAATCAGAGATTCGCCGTAGCCGCTGTAGACCTGAGTATAAAGACGCATATGTTTGGTCACCGGATAGCTGATGCCAAGCTCAGCGCCGCCGTAGCCGGTATTCCAGTTATACTGCCCTTTGGCGCTCAGCACCGCATCGCCCAGCTGGTAGCCAATTTTCAGCTGGTAGTAGCCCATGTATTTGGTGATATCCGGGTTGTCGTCGGTGTCGCCAATCACAAACCACGGCTTCACTTCGACCATCATGTTGCCATTTTGCGCCATCAGGCGAGTGTACATGCGGTTCCAGCTGCGTGAAGTCGGGTCTGAGCGTCCGTTGGAGTCGTGGTTATAGCCGACCTCCACATCGCGTAACGTCCAGTCGCCAAGACGGTAGTCGGTCGCAAACCCGACGAACACCTGCGGCTCGTAGTTGGTTTCGCGGAAGGGGGAAGATTCCCCGGTGTTGGAAAGCTGCCACCAGGATTTTTGCGTGTAGGACGCACCAAAGACGGAGTTATCACCAAAGATCCCACGCCAGATGGGGAACGCCAGGCTGAGCTGATATTTCACCTCATCCTTACGCGCGTTGTCCGCCCAGTTATAGGTCTGGATCGCTTCTTTGTTGATGTCGCTGCTCCAGGTATAGAGCAGGTAGTTGGTGTCATATGGATAGAGCGTGAACGGGTTGTCGTGCTCCTGTAACAGGTTGGCGATGATGCTGCCGCGCACGGCGGGCGTATCATGCACGTCCTTGATTGTTGCTTCCTTCGCGTAAACGCTAAGCGGCAGCCCTGCCACCGCCAGTAACCAACCCAGCCTGGTTCGCATCACGATGTTCTCCTGAGAAATTTTTTTATTAAGATTTATGCTGGGCGTCATTCTACATACTTATCGGCATCTTGAGCGGTAATCGTTTCTGAAAGTAGCAATCAACATTTCATAGGCATAAAATCAACATTTCATTAACCAATGGACAGGTTGCTATGTCGAAAGAATTGACCGCCGAAGAAGCGCTAAAACTGGTCGGCGATATTTTTGTGTACCATATGCCCTTCAACCGCGCGCTGGGGCTCGAACTGGAGCGCTACGAAAAAGCCTTCGCCCAGCTCAGCTTTAACAATCAGCCGATGATGGTTGGCAACTGGGCCCAGAGTATTCTGCACGGTGGCGTGATCGCCTCCGCGCTGGACGTAGCCGCAGGCCTGGTCTGCGTGGGCAGCACGCTCACCCGCCACGAGACGATCAATGAAGATGAACTGCGCCAGCGCCTGTCGCGGATGGGCACCATCGATCTACGCGTCGACTACCTTCGCCCCGGTCGGGGAAACCGCTTTACGGCCACCGCCAGCCTGCTACGCGCGGGTAACAAAGTTGCGGTAGCGCGAGTCGAGTTACATAACGAAGAGCAGCTCTATATTGCCAGCGCAACCGCCACTTATATGGTGGGTTGAGGGCAGAAAATCGGGTAACATCGGTTTACTTTTTTGTAACGGATTTTCCCATGGATGCTAAACAGACGCGGCAGGGCGTGCTTCTCGCCCTGGCCGCTTATTTTATTTGGGGCGTGGCACCAGCGTACTTCAAGGTGATCCACTACGTGCCTGCCGATGAGATCCTGACCCACCGTATCATCTGGTCATTTTTCTTTATGATTGCGCTGATCTCCATCAGCCGTCAGTGGAGCGGGATCAAACGCCTCTGCCAGACGCCCAAAAAAATCCTGATGCTGGCCGTTTCCGCGGTGCTGATTGGCGGCAACTGGCTGCTGTTTATCTGGGCGGTAAACAATCAGCATATGCTGGAAGCGAGCCTGGGCTACTTTATTAACCCGCTGGTCAACGTCGTGCTGGGGATGATTTTCCTCGGCGAGCGCTTCCGCCGTATGCAGTGGCTGGCAGTGATCCTGGCAGCCTGCGGCGTGCTGGTGCAACTCTGGACGTTCGGCTCACTGCCGGTCATCGCGCTGGGCCTGGCCTTCAGCTTCGCATTCTACGGCCTGGCGCGTAAAAAAATCGCCGTCGATGCGCAGACCGGGATGCTGGTCGAAACGCTGTGGCTGCTGCCGGTGGCAGCGATTTACCTGTTCGGCATTGCCGACAGCGCCACCAGCCATATGGGGCAAAACCCGTGGTCGCTGAATCTGCTGCTGATGGCGGCAGGCGTGGTCACCACCATCCCGCTGCTGTGCTTTACCGGTGCGGCAACTCGCCTGCGGCTTTCCACGCTGGGCTTCTTCCAGTACATCGGCCCAACGCTGATGTTCCTGCTGGCGATCGTGTTCTACGGAGAAACCCCGGGCGCGGATAAAATGATCACTTTCGCCTTCATCTGGGTCGCTCTGGCCGTATTTGTGATGGATGCAATTTATACCCTGCGCCGCACGCCAAAAGGCTGACATCTCAGGCTTTGCCGGTTTCCGGCAAAGCTCTTCCGGTAAAATTCTTTGTGATTTCAACCGGCTTCTCACATCTTCAGGGCATGTGCTCTTAACGATATGAAAGCCGGATGCAGCTCCCCAATACTGATAAACGCGCCGCCTGGCTTGATGACGAACAGCGGCAGACCGTGCGACTCCTCGCCAGAGGCTGGCTGTGGCGCAGCGAACTGCCTACCTGGCTGCTGATGGGCGTGATTTACGGCGGCTGGTTTACGACGGTTACGTATCACGCCACGCTGGGGCTTTTTGCCTCGACCACGCTGCTTATCTTCTTCACCACCTGGTATATGTCTTTCCAGCACGAGCTGATTCACGGGCACCCAACGCGCTGGCCGCGCGTCAATCAGCTGTTTGGCCTTTTGCCGCTGGCAGTGTGGTATCCCTTTGGCCTCTATCGCGATTCTCATCTTGCCCACCATCGCAATCAGCTGTTAACCGTTCCGGGCGAAGATCCTGAAACTTATTACTTTTCTGCCGAACGCTGGCAGCGGTTCAGCGAGTGGCAGCAGCGTGTTATTCACCTGCGGAACACTTTTCCGGGCCGCCTGCTGTTGGCCCCGCTGCTGGATATTTTTGGCGTGCTGGCGGGCATGGCAACCTCCTTCCGGCAAGGGGAGCGACGCGCGATAGCGATGTGGCTGGTGCATTTCTCACTGCTGGGGCTGATGTGCGCCTGGCTGGCACAAAAGGAGTTTTCCGTTCTCTGGTATCTGCTGGCGGTCAGCTACCCGGCGCTGGCTGTGACCAAAGTGCGCTCGTTTCTGGAACACCGTGCAGCGGAAGATCCGCTGGCCCGATCGGCCATCACCGAAACCTCGCTGCTCTGGCGTCTGCTGTTTCTCAATCTGAACTATCATTCGGTACATCACGATTTGCCCGGCGTGCCGTGGTACGGCCTGCGTAAAGTGTGGCTGCGCGATAAAGCACGCTACGCCACGCGCAATCAGGGTTTCGTGGTAAAAGGCTATCGCGAATGGTGGCGCAATTATCGGTTCCGGCCAGTGGACGTCACCGTTCATCCGGCAAGCGGCGGGGGAGAACAGCATGAGCGCTAATATTGCCTTTCCGATGTACGACATTCAGCCTGCCGCCACCGATGCGCTGGCGAAAGCCGTTCAGCGCTATTTTCCCGGCGCACGCTTTCAGCGTCCGGCCGATCTGCTTTCACACTGGCGTGATGACGATTTACTGCTGAGTCAGACCTGCGGCTATCCGCTGGTCACGCTGCTGCCGGACGTTCAGGTCGTTGGGCAGTTTCACTACACGGCTCCGGGCTGTGAAGCGGGAAACTACCGCAGCACGCTGATGGCGAGGCGGGAAGATGCCGGGCAATCTCTGGCCGATTTTCGCGGGCGAATTGCTGCTGCAAACTCACCTGATTCACAGTCGGGCTATCATGCGCTGCGCAACAGCACCGGTCACGACGACGCGCATTTTCGCTCAATTGTCTGGAGCGGCAGCCATCGCCACTCGCTGGCTTTGCTGCAAAACGGCACTGCGGATCTTGCCGCTATCGACTGCGTCAGCCTGGCGCTTTTTGAACATTACATACCGCAGGCGCTTACTGGCCTGAAGGCGATCGGTGAAACGGCGTTAACGCCGGGCCTGCCGCTGATAACCTCAAAGCACACCTCGGCAGAAACGCTGGCAGCGCTGCGAGAAGTTTTAGGCAAGCTGGCAGGAGAGAAGGCGATCGCGGAACCGTTGCTTATCGGCGGCTTCAGCGCTGCAAGCCGCCGTGATTACGATATAATACTTAAAGCCAGTTCTTACGCTTGAAGTAGAGGTACGGGGCGAGGCCCGCGAGGATCATCACCACAATCGCCGCCGGGTAGCCGAAGCTGAAGTGCAGCTCGGGCATAAACTCAAAGTTCATCCCGTAGCTTGAAGCCACAAGCGTCGGCGGCAGGAACACCACCGAGACCACCGAGAAGATCTTGATGATGCGGTTCTGCTCAATGTTGATAAAGCCCATCGCCGCCTGCATCAGGAAGTTCACCTTCTGGAACAGGGATTCGTTGTGCGGCAGCAGAGATTCGATATCTCGCAGGATTTCACGCGCCTGCTCCAGCTGAACGGCCGGTAAACGCGCTTTGCGCACCAGGAAGTTCAGCGCTCGCTGGGTATCCATCAGACATAAACGCACCTTCCAGCCGATATCTTCCAGCTCCGCCAGGGTGGAGAGCGCTTCATCGTACTCATCGCCCTGATGGCCTTCCATGATCACCCGACTCAGCTTTTCCAGATCGCTGTAGATGTTTTCGATTTCATCCGCCAGCTGTTCGATTTTGGTTTCGAACAAATCGAGCAGCAGCTCAAACGCGTTGCCGTCCACCATCTCCTGGTTGCGGGAACGCATGCGATACAGGCGAAACGCGGGCAGTTCGCGCTCGCGCAGGGTGAACAGACGGCCTTCGCGAATGGTGAACGCCACGGTAGAGTTCCCCGCGTGATCGTCCGCATCTTCAAAGAAGAAGAAGGAGTGAATATGCAAACCGTCTTCGTCTTCAAAGAAACGAGCGGACGCTTCGATGTCTTCCAGTTCAGGGCGTGTTGCCAGGTTCTGACCGAGCTCTGTCTGTACGCGGTTACGTTCTTCATCGTCCGGCTCCACCAAATCGACCCACACCGAGGTGGCGAGGTGCTTGATGTCATCGGACTCAAGACGCGTTAAGCGATTGTTTTCCAGTTGAAATGCGCTCAGCATGACCGGGACTCCCAATGCAAAAAATGATCGGACGGTACGTTGGGCACACAGAAACAATGGGGGTTTCAGACCATTAAGCCTGACTCAGTGCGACGGGAAAAACGCGTGTCGCTGACAACCTCTAAGGCCATCAGCGTTGGGTGATAGCCTTAGGAGTTGTTCCTGGATTGCAGGAAGTTGAGCCAGCATCTACTGGGTGTGTCCAAGGTATCAGTCCTCTTAGCGTAATCGTGGGCGCATGTTACGCCAGCCTAAATGAAGCGTCAACACGCAACGAAACGCCAGAGAGTTTTTCCTCCCCTCTGGCCAGTAAGATTAGCAGAACGTTGAAAATTTATGATGAATTTCTGAAAGTTACGCGTTTTCGAGACGGGCGTAGGCGGCAACCAGCCATTTGATCCCCTGCCCCTGAAACGCCACCTGCAAACGGCTGTGCTCACCGCTGCCTTCCAGATTGACGATAGTGCCTTCGCCAAATTTCGGGTGCCGTACGCGCTGGCCCAGCTTGTAGCCGGTGTCGTTTTCCGCCATCGGTGTGCCCATTCGCTGATGGCTCACCGTAGCGCGAAGGCGGACTTCCTCGACGCAGGCTTCCGGCAGCTCGCCGATAAAGCGTGACGGACGGTGATACACTTCTTTGCCGTAAAGGCGGCGGGTTTCTGCGTAGGTCAGCGTCAGCTTCTGCATCGCGCGCGTCACGCCGACGTAGGCCAGACGGCGCTCTTCTTCCAGGCGCCCGCCCTCATCCAGCGACATCTGGCTCGGGAACATGCCTTCTTCCATGCCAACGATAAACACCTGCGGGAACTCCAGCCCTTTCGCCGAGTGCAGCGTCATCAGCTGAACCGCGTCCTGCCAGGTGTCCGCCTGCCCTTCGCCCGCTTCCAGCGCCGCGTGGGACAGGAACGCCTGCAGAGGCATCAGGTCTTCTTCTTCATCGTTGTAGCTGAACTGGCGCGTCGCCGTCACCAGTTCCTCTAAGTTTTCAATACGGGTCTGGCCTTTTTCACCCTTCTCCTGCTCGTACATCATGAACAGGCCGGAATCTTTGATTACGCGGTCAGTCTGCACGTGCAGCGGCATATCCGCCGTTTCCTGGGAAAGCGCTTCGATAAGCTCCATAAAGCGCTGTAACGCGCTGGCTGCACGCCCGGCAAGCGCCTTGTCTTTCAGCAGCTCACGGCAGGCCTGCCACAGCGTCAGCTGGCGATCGCGCGAAGTCTGGCGCACCACGTCGAGCGTACGATCGCCAATACCGCGCGTTGGCGTGTTGACCACGCGCTCAAACGCGGCGTCGTCGTTGCGGTTGGCAATCAGGCGCAGGTAGGCGAGCGCATCCTTGATTTCCTGACGTTCGAAGAAGCGCATACCGCCGTAGATGCGATACGGCATGCTGACCTGCAGCAGTGCCTCTTCCAGCACGCGCGACTGGGCGTTGCTGCGGTAGAGAATGGCGCACTGTTCCAGCGCGCCGCCGTTGTCCTGCCAGGTTTTGATGCGGTTGACCACGAAGCGGGCTTCGTCGAGTTCGTTGAAAGCGCAGTAGAGTGAAATGGGCTCACCGTCAACGCCGTCAGTCCACAGCTTTTTGCCCAGTCGCCCGTTGTTGTTTTCAATCAGGGCGTTAGCAGCGCTAAGGATGTTGCTGGTTGAGCGGTAGTTCTGCTCAAGACGAATAGTTTCCGCACCGGGGAAATCATTGAGGAAGCGCTGGATGTTTTCCACCTGCGCGCCGCGCCAGCCGTAAATGGACTGATCGTCATCGCCGACGATCATCACCTTGCCGGTGTCGCCCGCCAGCATGCGGATCCAGGCGTACTGAATGTTGTTGGTATCCTGGAATTCGTCGACGAGAATATTGGTGAAGCGTTCGCGGTAGTGCTGAAGGATATGCGGCTTATTGAGCCACAGCTCGTGCGCGCGCAGCAACAGCTCGGCGAAATCTACCAGCCCTGCGCGATCGCACGCCTCCTGGTAAGCCTTATAAATACTCTGCCAGGTCTGTTCGACCGGATTGCCGAAGCTCTGAATATGATGCGGACGCAGGCCTTCATCTTTCTGGCCGTTGATGTACCACATTGCCTGCCGTGCGGGCCACTGCTTCTCATCAAGGTTCATCGCCTTCATCAGGCGCTTCAGCAAACGCAGCTGATCTTCGCTGTCGAGGATCTGGAAATCCTGCGGCAGGCTGGCATCCAGATGGTGCGCACGCAGCAGGCGGTGCGCCAGCCCGTGGAAGGTGCCCACCCACATGCCGCCCTGTGACGAGCCCATCAGCTGCGCGATACGGTGACGCATTTCCGCCGCTGCTTTGTTGGTAAACGTCACCGCCATGATCGAATACGGCGAGCAGTTCTCCACGCTCTGTAGCCAGGCGATACGGTGAACCAGCACGCGCGTCTTACCACTGCCCGCCCCTGCCAGCACCAGCAGGTTAGTGCGTTTAGCCGCCACGGCTTCGCGCTGTTTGTCATTAAGGCTGTCGAGCAGGTAAGAAACGTCCATTGGCACCGCCGGGTTGAAATAGGGTAAACAGCGGAACGCCCGGTGGCGCTTCGCTTACCGGGCCTACGCGATTGTAGGGCGGATAAGCTTGTGCGCCTCCGCCAAAACCCTGGAATTTTATACAGAACTGCTGGTGATTATATCAGCGTGGTGAGGGATGCCAACCGTGAAATTTCGATGTGCGGCAGAAGGCGGCTGTCGCGGATTTGCATCAGATCGCCGTCGAGCAAATTGATCCAGCAGGCCTGCATCCCGCAGCGAACAGCACCGGCGACGTCCGTTGTCAGGTCATCACCGACGTGTAAGATCTGCGACAGCGGCACATCCAGCCGCTCTGCCGCCAGATGGTACATATCGCTGAACGGCTTTGAGCGTCCATCCGGGCCCGCGCGCAGAACAAACTTAAAATAGTCGTTCAGGCCAAACAGTTCAGGCTGCGCGTTGCCGTTGGTGATCGCTACAAGCGGCCATTTTTCCGCGAGCTTCGCCAGCGCGTCGTGGGTTTCCTGCGGCACGTCAATGGCGCTGCGCCATTTGGCGAAGTTCGCCATCGCCGCGTTGGCGCCCACGTCAGCTTCGCTGGCCGAAAGCCCGGCGTTGAGCATCGCCTGCTCCACCGCCCGGCGACGCCATTCGGTCACGTCGTGGTAAATTTCTGGCTCCGCCTGGCGCAGCGCATTGCGCAGTTGCTGAAAATCGCTGTTCTCAATCTCGCTAAGGGCGGGATGGTAGCTACGCACGAATGCCAGCGACTCTTTCTCCGTGCGGCGAATCACCTGGCGGTTATCGTAGAGCGTGTCGTCAAGATCGAACGTCAGGGCAGCTATCTGGCCCAATGGACGGTAAAAACGCATTATTTCCCCCGTTTTGCGCGTGGATGCGCTTTGTCGTACACCGAGGCAAGGTGTTGAAAATCAAGATGGGTATAGATTTGGGTGGTCGACAGATTAGCGTGACCGAGCAGCTCCTGCACGCCGCGCAGATCGCCGCTGGATTCCAGCATGTGCGTGGCAAAGGAGTGGCGCAATTTGTGCGGATTCACGTGGCTGTTCAGCCCTTGCTTGATGCCCCACTCCGCGAAGCGCTTCTGCACGTTCCGCGCCGAGATGCGCTTGCCGAGCTTAGACAAAAACAGCGCCTCTTCTTCCGCGCCAAACAGCCCGCGTAAATCCAGCCAGTGCTCGATCCAGTGCACCGCATTGCGGCCAATTGGCAGGCGGCGCTCTTTGCTGCCCTTGCCCATCACCCACACTTCACCGGACTCCAGATCGAGATGCTTCAGATCCAGCCCAACCAGCTCCGATAAACGCAGGCCCGCGCCGTACATCACTTCCAGCATCGCGCGGTCGCGTACCGCCAGTGGGTCGTTGAGATCAATATCCAGCAGACGGTTCACGTCGTCGACGTCGATATTTTTCGGCAGATGGCGCGCGGCCTTCGGTGCAGAAACGGCTTTGGCCGGGTTTGCCGGGAGTTCGCCCTGGCTGACCAGCCAGTCAAAGAAGCTACGCAGGGCAGAAAGACGCAATGAGAGGCTGGCCGGGCTCAGGCCTTTACGGCGGCTGCGTACAGCGAAACTGCGAACGATAGCCACGTCGCATTGCTGCCAGCTCGTAACCCGCATCTCTTCGGCCAGTGCAATGATGGCATCAAGCTGGCGCTGATAGTTGAGTAAGGTGATCGGGCTGAGCTGGCGTTCGACGCCGAGATAGCGCAGGAAGCGCGTGGTCGGTTCCGTCAGCGCTGCGGGCGTCATACGCGCTCGACCCAGCGTTCCAGCAAACCGGGCAGTAGCAGAGAGATTTCCTGCAAGAGATGCGTGCCCTGGCCCGCCTGATAGTGGTGCGCGTCGCGGCTGCTGAACAGCACCACGCCAAGATCGCCGTCGCTGCCGAGCATCGACATGGCAACGGAGCCAATCGCCTTCGCTTCCGGCATCATCACCAGCAGTTCCGGGCCGTTCAGCGAGCCAAGGAAATGCCGCTCATGCCCGAGGCGCTGGATGCGAATCGGTTCGAACGCCTGGCGGGATAGCGCCAGCTGAGTAAATTTTGACGGAGCGCCAATGCGCCAGCGATCGGCGAACAACCGCACGGTGGCGCCCGCAAGGCCAAGCTCACGTGCCCAGCGGTGAAAACGGTTGAGCATATCATCGAGGCTTTCGGCCGCCGCCAGACGCGTTTGCAGCTCCAGCAGACGGTAGAACAGGCTTTCGTTGGCCGTCGCCTGCTCCACCAACAGCGTCATGTTTTCTTCCAGCGCGTTAATGTGATTTCGCGCGCGCGCCATGTGCCATTCAACCAGTGATACCGTGCCGCGCACCGGGTGTGGAACACGCATGTGCTCCACTACCGGGGCGTTACGAATGAAAAATTCAGGATGTTGCAGCAGATAGTCGACGACCGCGCGGTCATCCAGCGCGTTCAGCTCCGTCAGTTGCTCTTCCCCTGGCTGTTTCATAAATGTATAAATCCGTCGTAGACGTGTGCCGCCGGACCAGTCATATACAACGGTTGACCCGGTCCTTTCCAGGCGATATCAAGACGCCCGCCTGGCAATTCCACGCGTACCTCTTCGGCCAGCAAGTCTTGCAGAATCCCGACCGCCACCGCCGCACATGCGCCGCTGCCGCAAGCCTGGGTTTCCCCTGCGCCTCGTTCATAAACGCGCAAGCGGATGTGATTGCGGTTCACCACCTGCATAAACCCGATATTGGCACGCTCCGGAAAACGCTCATGGCTTTCCAGAACCGGTCCTAATGTTTCTACCGCAGCGGTATCGACATTATCGACCTGAATGACGCAGTGCGGGTTGCCCATAGAGACTACGCCGCACAATACTGTCTGCTCGGCAGCACGCATAATATAGGTCTTTTCCGCTTTGTTGGCGCGGAACGGCACCTGTGAAGGCTCAAAGTTGGGCTCGCCCATATTCACCCGCACCAGGTCGTCATCCGTTACGCTTAATACCATGCGCCCGTTGGCGGTACTGACGCGAATATCACGTTTATTGGTCAGGCCTTTGATACGCACAAAGCGTGCGAAGCAGCGTGCACCGTTGCCGCACTGGGACACTTCGCTGCCGTCGGCATTGAAGATGCGGTAATGAAAATCGAGGTCGGGATCGTACGGCGGCTCAACCACCAGCAGTTGATCAAAACCCACGCCCAGATGCCGATCGGCCAGACGGCGGATCAGATCCGGAGAAAAGAATACATTCTGCGTTACCGCATCGACGACCATGAAATCGTTGCCCAGGCCGTGCATTTTAGAGAACTGCATCATTGATTCCACCCACGCAGAAATAGGGCTCAGGGATCAGTAGTTCACCTGAGTCGGGCCACCGTTATCACCCCGATCGTTACGGGTCGGTTCGGTGCTCTGGGTACCAGGATTGACCGGTTGCGTCGGCGGCGCGGCCGTTTTATCGGCCGGCGGGAAATAGAGCGGCCCCTTCAGGCCACACCCTGAAAGGGTCGTTAACGCAGCCAAAAGGATCAGCGGTCGAAAGAGGTTGTTCATGCTTAGAGTGCCTGTGGTTGATGCTTTCTGCTTTCTATCATCGCAGGAGAAGACGTAAAAGCAAGCGTTTAGCACCGGACTGCAACGGGAATTGTTTCGCGTTATACTGCCGCCATCACCTGATAACGGAAAAGAACAATGAACGACAGTGAATTTCATCGCCTTGCAGACCAGCTGTGGATGACCATCGAAGAAAGCCTCGATAGCTGGGACGGCGACAGCGATATCGATTGTGAGATCAACGGCGGCGTGCTGACGCTAAGCTTTGAAAACGGCAGCAAAATCATTATTAACCGTCAGGAACCGCTGCATCAGGTGTGGCTTGCCACCCGGCAAGGTGGCTATCACTTTGATCTGAAAGATGACGAATGGATTTGCGATCGCAGCGGGGAGACATTCTGGGATTTGCTGGAGCAGGCGGCAACGGCGCAGGCCGGTGAAGACGTGAGTTTCAATTAAATCGGAATTGCCGGGCGGCACGTTGTTAGCCCGGCCTACGGCCATGATGCCAGACCCGGTAAGCGCAGCGCCACCGGGCATAATTTTTAAGAGAAATACTGCTGCAATAGCGGGGCCGCGGCATCCTGGTTGGCTGGCGCAACGGCAGCAATGGCCTGCGTACGGAACGGAATGACCTGAGCGCGGTTGTCCACTTTCACAATCTGATAGAACTGCGGCAGGTTGAAGTTGATAAAGCTTGAGCCGTAGGTAAAGCGGTCGTGCGACGAGGAGTAGAAACGACTCACATCGCGCACCAGCTCTTCTTTACTGCCTTCGCAGTGATGGTAAATCTCCGCCCGGTTGCTCTCATCCAGAATATAGATGTTAAAGCCGTTGTCATCGCTGGTGTCTTCAAAGAAGAACTGAATGATCCCTTCGCTGGCAAAACCATCCACCACCGGCGGCAGCTGCACTTGATTGGTTTCCACCTGTACCGACAAGCCGTGCAGTTTGTTATGGGAAATCGCGCCGTAAAACTCGATGGCATTTTCCAGCTTCTGCACTGAAACGTTGAGACGCTCGAAGAACAGTCCCCAGGTTTGTCCTGCCACGCGCAGCGCTTTGAAGCGCCCGGTTTCCTGACGCGTGCTGGAAAGACGCAGCTCAATACATTCTGAAACCAGCTGCTGCACGCGGGTACGAATCAGCCCACGCAGGTGCTGGCTATAGCAGAATACGTCAACGCTGTCCGGCGGTGCGGCATCCTGATGCATTTTGCCGAGTATCGTTTTCAGCGCCTCAATCATGGCCTGCTCGCCGTTGAAGTGCAGCGTACGTACCTCATTCCACGAGTTGCGGTACAGCAGATCGACGCTGCCCACGAGGCAGTTTTGCTCTTCACCGAAGCTGAAGACGTCAAGCTTACGGAAATCAAAATGCACGACCTGATTGCGGAACGCCGCCGTCGGGTCATATTCAAGATTAACGATGATCGCCAGATGGCGGATTTCGCACGGGCTGTAGAGCGCTTTTGGCGTCGGTGCCGGCAATCGCAGCGGGAAGTGATGCGACACGTCGGCCACCATTTCCTGAAGCTTAGCCAGGTCGGCCACGCCGTTGCCCTTAATAAACAGGCGGGTGCGGGAAGTCAGCAGGCCGTTGAACCAGGCCCACGCCACCAGCTTATTAAGATAACGGTTATATTCGAGCGGCTGATGGCTGACGATCGATTCCATGTTTGGTGCACGGTTGTAAAGGTACCAGCCTGTGCGGTTGGCACGGCCCGGCGGCACATGGATAAAGGTCAGGTTCGGCTCGGAGAGATCCGGAGAAATCTGCGGGTTCACCAGCGTGACTTTGCCCGGCAGCGCTTCGAATGCAGCGTACAGCTTACGGGTCAGCACGCCGATATCCTGCGGGCTGGCGGAGACGCTAAGGTTGTTGCGACGCGCGAAGCGGATCAGATTGCGATAGCTCTGCATCATCGCGTCGAGCAGTTCGTTGTGCGCATCGCGCACTTCGTCAATCTTCCAGTTGGCGCGGTTGTCGAGCATCGACAATCGCTCTTCGCTCCAGCCCCACTCTTTCACCAGTTGACCGATAACTTCACGACGCCAGCCCACGCAGGCGCGCTCGCGGCTCAATTTTTCGCACACTTTCAGGTAGAAACAGCGGCGCACCAGATCCAGACGCGTGGTGTCATCAATCGCCTGCAGATAAGTCGTGACGCGTTCCAGCATCATGCAGTACGGGTCAAGACCGAATGAGACGATCTCGCCGTCGTGCAGACGCTGCTTGATGTCTTTCGCCAGCAGGCGGCTGTTCGGGTACTCCCAGGAATAGGCTTCGAGCAGCAGAGTTTTCAGCACCGCTTTGTACGGTGAGTCGATGCTCTTATACAGCTGCCACAGGCTCGCGCCGAAGTACTCTTCCGCGGAGAGCGTGCTCAATCCGCCAAGGTCGAGCCATTCATTCGGCGTCAGTACGCCCTGGGCGTAAAGCTTCATCACGTACTCGTCGTAATGCTCCTCTTCTTCGCACGGCACCATATTCCACAGAATACGTTTGCCCGCGAGGCGCACGGCGGTACGGTAAAATTCATCGAGGAGTAAAATGTGCTGCGTTGAACCGCAGTCTTCACCGCCGAGGCTGCCGCTTTCGTTATGGCGGAAGCGGTTTTCGTCTATCAGGAAGAAACTGACTTCTACGCCGAGCGAGGCGGCCCAGCTCTCCAGCAGACTGCATTTGCGCTGTAGCAGCTGACGCTCTTCGTTATCCAGCCAGGCCTGATGACAGACCCAGATATCGAGATCGGAAGAACAGCTCTGGCCGACCGAAGAAGTACTGCCCATGGAGTAAACGCCGGTAATCGGCAGCTCGCCTTTGGCGGTGTCCTGACGCGGCATGCCGCGGTGCAGCTCCAGCTCATCAAGGTAGTGGCGTTGGGTTTCATCAGGCGTGTAGAGGCAAATGCCTTTGGGTACGTTACCGTCGAGGTAACCCGGCATCAGCGGATGATGGTAATGAAGCAATGTCGGCAGAAGACTATAGACCTGCTGGAAAGCCGGCCCCATGGCAGCAAGCGCGCGATCCACGCGCAGTTGATTGATGGCATCCAGTCTCTGTTTCAGTGTCTCAATATAGAGGTACAAGACGTATCGCCTGATGTTAAACCTGAGTATTGCGAAGGCGGTGCATGGCCTGGAATACGAAGGCTTTTAGAATTTCAACAAGAACCGCTACCGTCTGTCGCCATGATGGTGTTGGTGCGGGCTAACAAACGGTTTAAAACGTGATCAATTTAACACCTTGCCGTTTGACCGTAAAGAAAGTTGCGCTACTCATCAGTTTAGCACTGATTAACAGCTGTAAATTCTTTGACACGTCAAGCGACGCCCTCATTTCGCTTTTTCAGAAAAACTCGAAAACTAACATCCTTATAGCAACAATGTTAGGATGGCTGGCGGACGATAACGACGGTAACAAGCATGTTAGACAAAGTTTTAAGAATTGCCACACGCCAAAGTCCTCTTGCACTTTGGCAGGCACATTATGTGAAAGACAGGCTGATGGCGTGCCATCCAGGGCTCACGGTTGAACTGGTGCCGATGGTGACGCGCGGTGACGTGATCCTTGATACGCCCCTCGCGAAGGTGGGCGGTAAAGGGCTGTTTGTCAAAGAACTGGAACTTGCGTTGCTTGAAAACCGCGCCGATATTGCCGTCCACTCCATGAAGGATGTCCCGGTCGAATTCCCGCAGGGACTGGGCCTGACCACGATCTGCGAACGCGAAGATCCACGCGATGCGTTTGTCTCAAACCGCTTTGATTCTGTCGACGCCTTGCCGGCAGGCAGCGTGGTTGGCACGTCAAGTTTACGCCGACAGTGTCAGTTGGCCGCCCAACGTCCGGATCTGGTTATCCGCTCATTGCGAGGCAACGTCGGCACGCGGTTAAGCAAGCTCGATAATGGCGATTATGATGCGATTATTCTGGCAGTGGCCGGACTGAAACGACTGGGCCTGGAAGACAGAATTCGCCAGGCATTGTCGCCGGAACACTCTCTTCCAGCCGTCGGTCAGGGCGCGGTGGGTATTGAATGCCGTCTCGATGACGAAAACACCCGTACACTGCTTGTCCCACTGAACCATGCGGAAACCGCGGTGCGCGTTAGTGCCGAACGCGCGATGAATACTCGCCTGGAAGGAGGCTGTCAGGTACCGATTGGCAGCTATGCTGAATTAAGCCACGGTGAAATCTGGCTGCGTGCGCTGGTCGGTGCGCCCGATGGCTCGCGGATGGTTCGCGGTGAGCGCCGCGGCCCTGCCGATCGGGCAGAAGCCCTTGGCATTTCGCTCGCGGAAGAGCTGCTGAACAACGGCGCCCGCGAGATCCTCGCCGACGTGTATAACGGAGAAGCCCCTGAATGAGCATTCTGGTCACTCGCCCGTCTCCCCAGGGGGAAGAACTGGTCAGCCGCCTGCGCGCGCTGGGGCGAGAGGCCTGGAGTTTCCCGTTAATAGAATTTACCCCCGGCCGCGAGCTGGCAAAGCTTTCCGGGCATCTTGCGGCTTTAGGCGATGGCGATTTGCTGTTTGCCCTTTCGCAGCATGCGGTCGAATTCGCCCATGCACATCTGCAACAACAGGGGAAAGGCTGGCCGCCTGCGCCGGGTTATTTTGCTATTGGGCGAACCACCGCCCTCGCGCTGCATAAAGTCAGTGGCATCGACGTTCGCTATCCGCGCGATCGGGAAATCAGCGAAGTCTTGCTACAATTACCGGAATTACAAAACGTTGCCGACAAGAAAGCGCTGATTATGCGCGGCAACGGCGGGCGAGAACTGCTTGGCGAGACGCTGCAAAAACGAGGCGCCTCCGTAACGTTTTGTGAATGTTACCAACGCAACCCACGTCACTATGACGGGGCAGAAGAAGCCATGCGCTGGCAATCACGCGGTGTAAACCGACTGGTGGTCACCAGCGGGGAAATGCTGCAACAGCTCTGGTCGCTGATTCCCCAATGGTATCGGGAGCGCTGGTTGTTACTCTGCGAGGTGCTTGTGGTGAGCGAGCGTCTGGCACAACAGGCCCAGGAGTTGGGCTGGCGGAATATCAGGGTGGCCGATAGCGCCGACAACGACGCGCTGCTGCGTGCTTTACAATAACTCTCAACATTGGAAGCCATAATGACGGAACAGAAAGAGAACGCCGCCGTGGTTGAAGAGACCAGGGAGGCCGTGGAAACGACGCCACAGCCAGAAAATGCTGAAAAGAAGACCGCCGGAAAGAAAAACGGCAGCAGTAAAGCCCCGCTGGTGCTAAGCGTGGTGGCTATCGCCATTGCCCTGACTGCAGGCACGGGTCTGTATAACCTGGTCAAAAAGCAAAACACCAGCCAGACGTCCACCAACGACACGCTGGTGACTCAGGTCACCGCCCTGCAGAAAGCGCAGGAGTCCCAGAAAGCCGAGCTGGAAGACGTGATCAAGCAGCAGGCAGACCAGCTGACGGCCGCAAAACAGCAGCAGGACGCGACGGCAAAACAGCTTGATGAGCTACAGCAGAAAGTTGCCACTATTTCCGGCAGCGACGCTAAAACCTGGCAGCTGGCACAGGCTGATTTCCTCGTTAAGCTGGCAGGTCGTAAGCTGTGGAGCGATCAGGACGTCACCACCGCCGCTGCGTTGCTGAAAAGCGCCGACGCAAGCCTTGCGGACATGAACGACCCGAGCCTGATTAACGCCCGCCGCGCGATCACCGAAGACATCGCCAGCCTCTCCGGCGTGGCGCAGGTCGATTACGATGGCATCATTTTAAAGGTCAATCAGCTGTCGAATCAGATTGATAACCTGCGTCTGGCGGACAACACCGACGACGATTCCCCAATGGATTCTGACAGCGGTGAGCTTTCCAGCTCGCTCGGCGAGTGGCGCGTCAACCTGCAAAAAAGCTGGCAGAACTTTATGGACAGCTTTATCACCATTCGTCGTCGTGACGAAACGGCGGTTCCGCTGTTAGCCCCGAATCAGGACGTTTATCTGCGCGAAAACATTCGCTCACGCCTGCTGGTCGCCGCGCAGGCGGTACCACGTCATCAGGAGCAGACCTACAAACAGGCGCTGGATAACGTCTCCACCTGGGTTCGCGCGTACTACGATACCGATGACGCCACCACTAAAGCCTTCCTCGATGAGCTGGATGCGCTAAGTCAGCAGAGCATCAATATGGACGTGCCGGAAACGCTGCAAAGTCAGGCGATTCTGGAAAAGCTGATGCAGACTCGCGTGCGTAATTTGCTGGCTCAGCCTTCGGTCGCACCAGGCACAACGCCTCAGGCTGAAGCCGCGCCTGCCGCCGCCGCACCGCAGGGAGAATAAGCATGTTAAAAGTACTCTTACTCTTTGCGCTGTTGATCGCCGGGATCGTGGTTGGCCCAATCATCGCCGGACATCAGGGCTATGTCCTGATCCAGACCGACAACTACAACATCGAAACCAGCGTCACCGGTCTGGTGATCGTTATGATCCTGACCATGGTGGTGCTGTTCGCCATCGAATGGCTGCTGCGCCGTATTTTCCGCACCGGGGCACACACCCGTGGCTGGTTTGTCGGCCGCAAGCGTCGTCGCGCCCGCAAACAGACCGAGCAGGCGCTGCTGAAGCTGGCAGAAGGTGACTACCAGCAGGTTGAGAAGCTGATGGCGAAAAATGCCGATCACGCGGAACAACCGGTGGTGAACTACCTGCTTGCGGCAGAAGCCGCCCAGCAGCGCGGGGATGAAATGCGTGCCAATCAGCATCTGGAGCGTGCGGCGGAAAGCGCCGGTAACGATCTGATTCCGGTCGAAATCACCCGCGTTCGCATCCAGCTGGCCCGCAACGAGGATCACGCGGCACGTCACGGCGTGGACAGGCTTCTGGAGCTCTCTCCTCGCCATCCGGAAGTGCTGCGCCTGGCCGAACAGGCTTATATCCGTACCGGCGCCTGGAGTTCGTTGCTCGACATTATTCCGTCCATGGCAAAAGCCAACGTCGGCGATGAAGCGCATCGTGATGCCCTGGAACAGCAGGCCTGGATTGGCCTGATGGATCAGGCCCGCGCCGATCAGGGCAGCGACGGTCTGCGCGAATGGTGGAAAAACCAGAGCCGCAAAACCCGTCAGCACGTTGCGTTGCAGGTTGCCATGGCCGATCACCTTATCGAGTGTGACGATCATGACACCGCACAACAGATCATCATCGACGGCCTGAAGCGCCAGTACGACGATCGCCTGCTGCTGCCGGTGCCGCGCCTGAAAACCAACAATCCGGAACAGCTGGAAAAAGTGCTGCGCCAGCAGATCAAAAGCGTCGGCGATCGACCGCTGCTGTGGAGCACGCTTGGCCAGTCGCTGATGAAGCATGGCGAATGGCAGGAGGCGACCATCGCCTTCCGCGCGGCCTTAAAACAGCGCCCGGATGCATTTGACTACGCCTGGCTTGCCGATGCGCTCGACCGCCTGCATCAGCCGGAAGAAGCCGCGACCATGCGCCGCGACGGACTGTTGCTGACGCTACAGAACAACCCACCTTCCTGAATCAGTTTTGTGACAAGGGGCCATTCTGGCCCCTTTCTTTTTTCCGGATCTCATGCCAGAGTTTCCGCTCAGCTTTCTCTCAATGAGCTTCCCAATGTAACGATTTCTCAGCACCGACCGTTTTTCACTCTCGCGCTTTGTCGCGTGGATAACGTTTTGCTGGAGATCGTCTCACATGAATTCTCTGCTGTTTGCGCTGCTGCGCGCATTGCGGAACCATTCCTGGCTTCGCCTGTTGGCTTATGCTTTTGTTTTATCGTCACTGGGAAATGGCCTGACTCAGGTCGTGGTGTTTGGCCAGTTGCTACGCTGGCAGGCCTCCCCCACAACGCTGACCCTCGCCTGGCTTTTTGCCACTCTACCTGGCTTTCTTGGCAGCCTGTCTGGCGAAAGGCTTTGCCGGACTATTTCACCGCTGCACCTGCTCCTTATTTATGAGCTGTTGGGTTTGCTGGCGCTCATTCTGCCGTGGCTGGGGCTCCATCTGCACAACATTCCTTTGTTGCTGGCGGTTCAGTCCGTGGAATCGCTGTTAGGAGGAATGGCGTGGCCTGCCCTCGCCGTGACCTTTAAGCGGGGGTTAAGTGAGGCAGAACTTCCGGCGGCGACGGCGATGGAAAATATGATTTTCGCTTCCCAGGTTTTGTTGGGTACTGGCATGGGCGTATTACTGTTTGGCCGCGTCAGCCCGCAGGTATTGCTGCTGGTCGATGCCCTGAGCTTTGTCATTGCTGCGTGGCTGCTGGGGTTAGCCTCACAGCGAATTGTCATCAGGCCTGATGTACAGCAGCCCACCACCATGCCATCGTTGCGCTGGGCCAGGTTAAACTCAATACAAAAGCGGAGCCTGCTGCTGTTACCTTCACTTGCGGCTGTCGGCGCGCCTGCGATGGCGCTGTTGCCCGCCCTGGCCCAGCAAATGCGGCCTGAAGAGACCACCGGGCTCGCACTGCCGCTGCTTTTCAGCCGTAGCCTCGGACAGCTTTGCGGACCAATGATGCTTAACAGTCGGAAGATGCCGGAGTACACCCGGCGCAATTACCTGCTGCTGGGGTGTCTGGCGCTGTTTTTACTGGCTTACATGCTGATGCCTGCGCTGTCCGCTTACACCGGCGCGGCGCTGGCGGCGATCTTTATCGCTCATCTGGCATCGAATGTGGTTTTTGCCCTGGGAACATTCGACGTGCTGTATCAATTTGATGAACAGGAGGTTTCGGGAGCCAGTGCGAAAGCCTGGCGGTGGCAGACTATTAGCGCCACTTGCGCAACGTCTGTCACCGTTCTGCTAACAGGAAAAATTGGTGCGATTTACACGCTCTGGTGTGTGTCATTCTGCTCGCTAATTCTGGTTAGCGGCATATTATTCCGCTACCGAAATTAACCCATAAAAAAACGCCTGCTCTGAAATCAGGGCAGGCGTTAAAACAGGTCTGATTGACAACAATAGGTGCTTCACTCAACGTTATGTCCATGGTGTCTGATGAGGCCGAAGCGACATCTGTCGGTGGACGATAAGCACCGTAAACGGCTCTGCGTCATTCCTGGGTTTATGAGGCGTAAACGCGAACATAAGAGATGGAATGAGCATCTACACGCATATTATTGCACAGGTCGTGCCACTCTTGCACCTCTGAATATCAGGGGGTTAAGCTATTTAGGACAATTGGAGATGTCGCAGAATGGCGACGCCAGAATACAGAAAATACGATTCAATTCAAAATCAGGGAATTAAATGTCGTCGTCCGGAGACATATTTTTCTGAACAGAATGATGGGCGGGGAAAATTATTCTTCTGCAATGAATCGCTGAATTCAGAATAGAAAAAACCCCGCCGAAGCGGGGTTCAAAATTGGTCGGCGAGAGAGGATTCGAACCTCCGACCCACTGGTCCCAAACCAGTTGCGCTACCAAGCTGCGCTACTCGCCGAAATACTGCTTTTTTGAATTTTTAGTTCAATTCATTAAAAGTCGTGGTGCGAGGGGGGGGACTCGAACCCCCACATCCTAAGGACACTAACACCTGAAGCTAGCGCGTCTACCAATTCCGCCACCTTCGCATTGCCACAAACTCTTAAATAATGGGGTGGCTAATGGGATTCGAACCCACGACAACTGGAATCACAATCCAGGGCTCTACCAACTGAGCTATAGCCACCACTGCAAATCTTTTCTACGCGGTCAGAAACCACCGCAGCTCCAGCACCGGGTAAATGGTGCGCCCGACAGGATTCGAACCTGAGACCTCTGCCTCCGGAGGGCAGCGCTCTATCCAGCTGAGCTACGGGCGCTTAGCGCCGTTGCGGGGTCGGATAATACGGACTTCGTGCAAAGCTGTCCAGTCTCTTTTTAAAGAAATTTTCCGTTTGGTTATGCTTTGCACGTTTTGCCGCTTAATCCTGCAATTTACGGGCTTCCCCAGCCTGGCCGAGGCGTAAAACCTGATACAGCACCGTCACCAGTGCAAGGAAGATAATCCCGACAAACAGCGACATGCGCGTATCGTCGTTGAAGCCCATGCCGATCAGCACGCAGACCAGAAACGCCATCGTCAGGTAATTCGCCCAGGGGAACAGCACCGAGCGGAACGGATGATTCACCAGAGCCTGTTTATGCGTTGCACGAAAACGCAGCTGGCTAATCAGGATCACGAACCACGGCACCATGCCCGGCAGCACGCTGGCGCTGTAGACATAAACAAACACCCGCTGCGGATTGGGAATAATATAGTTCAGACACGATCCCAGCAGCAGAATGGCAATTGACACCGCCACGCCCATCACCGGTACACCGTTACGCGAGACTTTTGCCATTGCGGCTGGCAGCTGACGGTTTTTCGCCAGGGCATACAGCATACGACCACAGCTGTACATGCCGCTGTTACAACCGGAGAGCGCCGCCGTCAGCACCACAAAGTTAATGATACCTGCCGCCGCCGTGATGCCGATTTTGGCAAAGGTGAGCACAAACGGGCTGCCGTTGCTGCCAATCTCATTCCACGGGAAAATGGTGACGATAACGAAAATTGCGCCGACGTAGAAAATCAGGATGCGCCACAGCACCTTACCTACCGCACTGCGCAGCGTGACCTGCGGGTTTTTCGCTTCTCCGGCGGTGATGCCGATAAGCTCAACGCCCTGATAAGACGCGACAACAATACAAAGCGCGGTCAGGAAGCCTTTCCAGCCGCCGGCAAAAAAGCCGCCGTGTTCTGTCAGGTTGCCAAAACCAATCGCATGCCCGCCGTTGCCAAGGCCAAAGAAGATCACCCCAACGCCCACCACGATCATAACGATAATGGTGGTGACTTTGATCATCGCAAACCAGAACTCCAGCTCACCATACAGACGCACGGCGGCGAGGTTCGCAAGCCCGACCAGCGCGACCGCAATCAGCGCAGGTATCCATTGCGCCAACCCGGGGAACCAGAACTGCGTATACACGCCGATGGCGGTAATCTCGGAAATCCCCACCGCCAGCCACATAAACCAGTATGACCAGGCCGTGAGATAGCCAAAGAACGGGCTCATGTATTTATGCGCGTAAACGGCAAATGACCCGGTGACCGGTTCGAGGAACAGCATTTCGCCCATCGAGCGCATAATGAAGAACACAAACAGTCCGGCAATAATATAGGCCAGTAATACCGACGGACCGGCCCATTTCAGCGTGCTCGCCGAGCCCATAAACAGGCCTACGCCGATGGTACCCCCGAGGGCGATTAATTCGATGTGTCGCGCTTCCAGCCCTCGCTGTAGCGTCGGTTGCTTCTCAGCCATAGATCCTCATGTGTTTGCCATTCTCCGGTCAATGCCGGTTATTGTTATCAGCAGTTTTACCTGCCATTTAACCTCCGGAACGCACGCTCGCGCAGACTCCAGGGGCGGGAATGGTTGAATAAAATGGGTGAAATGGCAAACAAAGTATTAAATATACGAATGTATTGCACAATTAATGCGCAATACATTTTTGAGGGGAAGGATCAGAGCTGGCCGGTATAGTGCCAGCGAAGGTAGCGCAGAAGGCGTAGCTGTCGGGTGAGACGACCAGGCTGTGACAGCAGACGATAAAGCCATTCCAGACCAAGCCGCTGCCATACTTTTGGCGCGCGCTTCACATGTCCGGTGAAGACGTCATAAGTGCCGCCAACGCCCATATACAAAGCATCCGGATGTACCATCCGGCAGTCGCGCATAAAGATTTCCTGCTTCGGCGATCCCATCGCTACGGTCACGATTTTTGCACCGCTGGCCTGGATTCGCGCAAACAGAGCCTGCCGATCTGCGGGTTTGAAGTAGCCGTTTTGGCTGCCCACGATATTGACGTTCCACTGCTGGCGCAGCTTTGCTTCGGTTTGCGCCAACACTTCGGGTTTTCCGCCAATCAGAAACACTGGCGTTCCTTCCGCACCGGCACGCGCCATGAGCGCTTCCCAGAGATCCGCCCCGGCCACGCGCGAAACGTTGGCTTCAGGGTATTTTTTACGAATGGATCGCACCACGCTGATGCCATCGGCATATTTAAACTCGGCGGCGTCGATCAGCGTGCGCACTTCGGCGTTATCCTCCGCCGTCAGGACTTTCTCCGCGTTGATCGCCACTAGCGTGCCTTGCCGCATTGTGCCATCAGCATAGAGATAATCCAGCGCGTGCTGCATATCGCGCCATCCGATGAGCTGCAGGCCGCGGACGGTATAAAGCGGTGCAGCAATTGGATCCATCATGTGTTCCCTTATCAAACCAGAGGTTGTGGCAGCGGCCTTGCGCGCTTATGGATAAGCCCGGCGCTGTCCAGCAGCCAGTAAAGCAACTTGGCAACCAGCAGGCACAGCCCGAAAATCACCAGGAAAAAGACCACGCGTGAGACAAACGAATCGAGCCCCTCGCGGGCCAGCACAATCATGTTGAAGATAGCGCCAAAACAGAAACTGTGCAGAATCGCCGCCTTGTAGCGGTTCGTTTCACGGTTGCCAAGCTGATACAGCCAGTCAAACCACTTAATAATCAGCCCCACGACCACTGCGCCAAGCGGAATAAACCCTGCGCCGCCCATCACCAGCAGCGAGCCGATAAGCGTCGGTGAAATCGCCAGCCCCGAATGGTTGTTCAGCACTTCCCAGGTAAAGTAGTTGGCGGTGTTGAGCACCACTCCCGGGCGAGTCGGCCACAGCCAGGTCGGGATAAATACGTAGAAATCCCGCACGATTGGCGCCAGGCCCTGAAAATCAATTTTGTCGTAGTTCTGCAGCAGCAGCGCGAGGTTTTCCCACGGCGAGAAAGTATCGCGTGTCAGATAGAGGAACGTATAAAAAGCCTCATCGCCGCTGACGTTCAGGCCATAGCGTTTCAGCGCCAGCCAGAACATGCCGACAATTCCCAGCACGCCGGCCGCCGCCAGCATCCACAGGGAGATCCAGCCGCGAATAATGCCAATGAAAAGAAAGATAGCGAACGCGATGATGATATTGGCACGCGTCCCACCAACGATCACGTAAGTCAGCAGGCCAAACGCCACGGTGCTGACGAGGAAGAACAGCCACGCTTTGCTGTCCTGACGCAGGAAATAGACCACCAGCATCGCCGGAATGAAGAAGTAGAAGAAGCGCTTGAGGGCCACGCCGGACACTTCGCTTGAGAAAATCTGGCTGTAGGAGTGCAGCCTGAACAGCAGGAACCCGTTGTGCGCAAAGAAGATACCAACGCTTACCAGCGCAATCAGCGCCAGCAGGCCCCACATAAGATGGGTTTCTACCCGGTTCATAGTAAAAAGCGGACGTCGCTCAGCCTCAACGCGTGCGGCACGCAGTCGCGTTTTATACGCTACGTAATAGATCGCATAGAAACACACCGCGGAAAGCTGTGCCTGCAGCAGGATTTCCGGTGGCGCAATGCCGACGTCAAAGCGAAAGACCAGCGTCATCGATAGCGGAAAACCGAAGAAAAAGGTCAGTAAAAACAGCAATGAGAAGAAGACGTTAAAGTTGAAGCGCACGCGGCGAAACTCGAAGTACGTCAGCGTCGCGATAAACAGCGATGAAAACAGCCACACCACAAGCAGGCCGGTAAACTGCATCAGGCTCATTGCGCCTCTCCTGCTGCAATTTGCAGCGCGCGGTGCCACGGTTGAAGATAGGCCGGACGGAAAAACGCAATCTGTGTTTTATCCACATTCAGCAGCTGCCGCTGCGCTTCGCGCACGACGGCGACGTCCAGCTTATCGGTGGTAAACAGCACCGGAATGTGCTGTTCCGTCATGTCCTGCCAGAAAGGATTTTCCCGGTTGAGCACGCACGGAATTCCCGCCTGAATCAGCAGGCAGAGCGTGCCGATGCCCTGCTGGCGTGGGAACAGGAAATAGCCCAGATCGCAGCGGCGCAGCAGGGCAAGATAGTCATCAAACTCCAGCTTCTCGCTGAGGATTTTCAGATGCTCGCCGCTAAACAGCGCTTCGCCCGATGTACGCACTTCACGAATATAGTCATCATTGTTAGCCGGATAGCCCATCGGCAGCACGACATTTACCGTATCGCCAAACTGCTGGTGAATCGCTTTCAGCGCCGCAATGTGGTCATTGCTGCGATCCCCGGAATTCCCCACCAGGATGGTCAGGGTGTCGGTATCACGCTTTTCTGGCCCCAACTCATTCAGCGCAGGATCCATTCTGGTCGGGAAATAAAGCAGCTCCTGCTGCACATGAGGATGCGCTTTCCCGAAGGTGTTTAAATCCCCACGGGTGGCAAACACGCAGCCAACATGCCCCTGAGCCAGGCGACGAAGCGGGTAAAACAAGCGGAATTTCAGGCCGCGGGAGACTTCATACAGATCGGCCCCCCAGATATGCCAGTTAAACTGTGCAGGCTTGATCCCGCCACTCAGCAGCGCCAGCCACAGGCCGGTATTAAACTGGCCGTGAAAGAAGAAACGCTGCCCGCGATCCGCTTTAGCTTTCGCCACAACGGCGGTCGCGAGGGATTTTTTGTCTCTGTAAAAATGCAGAGACAGGTTCGGACCTGCGGCACGCAGCCCACTCTCATCGCCCACGACCATAAACTCGCGTGCATGCTCGCTGCCTGCGGCCAGCTCTTCGCTAAAAAACCGCAACACGGTCTGGTTGTGGTGCGGGATATCCGATCCCAGTACGTGTATCAGTGCAGTCATGCCCGTTTACGCCAGATTAAAAATACGCTGCTGCACAGCGCAAAATAAACGATATAGGTTGCCATATAGGCCTGTGCCGCGCCCAGCGCACCATGCATCGGGATCAGCCAGTGCGAAAACGCCGTCAGCAGCGTGAACTGGCAGATTTCCGTCAGAATATAGAACCTCAGTGAGGCTTTGGCGATCACCAGATAGCCGTAGACGTAAGCGCCTACTTTCAGCACGTCGCCCACCAGCTGCCATGCAAACAAATCGCGCATCGCGGTGAATTTAGCGGAAAACAGCAGCCAGATGGCGAAATCCCGCAGTAGCCAGACCGTCAGGCTCGCTGCCGCCACGGCCGGCAGCACAAACTTCAGCGCCTTACCGATCTCACGGGTGATATCCGTTTTTGCCGTCAGACGCGACAACGTTGGCAGAAGATAGACGCTGAACGAGGCGGTAATAAACTGCAGATAGGCATCGGAAATGCTGCTGACGCCCTGCCAGATCCCCACGTCATCCCAGCTGTAGTGCGCGGCCAGCAGGTTTCGCATCATCACGTAGGCAACGGGCAGCGTTACCGAGGTGATCAGCGCCATCAGGGTAAATTTACCCAGTTGCCCGGCGTAAAACGCATCCCAGCGCGGTTTCAGGTACGCAAAGGGGATGGCTTTTCGCTTTGCCAGCATAATACCCGCCGGAAGCACGACCAGCGCAGGCACCAGCGCCAGGCCGAGTAATGCCCCTTCATAGCCACCGAGATGCCAGCTCAGGAACCAGGCCCCGACGCCAGTCAGGCTCCCGGCAATTAATGAGAGTGCGTTTCCGGAGGCATCACGAAAACCTTTCAGCAGCGCCAGCAGCAGGTTTGCCCAGGCGATGCCCATCTGTACCAGCGCGACCAGTTGCACCAGCCCCTGATAATGGGTATGACCAAACAATCCCTGGCTGATAGGCGCTGCTGCCAGAACGAAGATAACCGCCAGCAGCGTAGAGAAACCCAGCACCATCGCCGACGAGGTGCCCACAACGTTGCGCAGATGCTCAGGATCGTCGTGGTACTGCGCCACAAACCTGGTGACGCCGTTGAAAATTCCTCCGCCAGCAAGCACGCCCAATACCGTTACAAGCTGGCGAAAGTTGCCCGCCTGCCCGACGCCGGATGGACCATACGCTACGGCCAGCAGCTTAACGACCAGCAGCCCGGCACCGATTTTGACCAGCGTGCTGGCCGCAGTCCAGAGTGAAGCTTTTGCCAGAGACATCTCAGGCGAAATAGCTTAACAGGGAGTTGATGACCGTACGCTGATTCACCGCCGCCAGATTGTAGAACAGCGGTAGGCGGAGCAAACGCTCACTTTCATGCGTGGTGAAGCGGTCTTCGCCATGGAATACGCCAAACGCTTCACCAGCGGGTGAAGAGTGCAGCGGAATGTAGTGGAACACCGCCATGATCTCGGCTTCTTTCAGCCAGGCGATGAGCTTGCCGCGATCGGCTTCGTCACGCAGTTTGATGTAAAACATGTGGGCATTGTGGACGCAGTCCGCCGGGATCGTTGGCAGCTCAATGCGCCCGGCATCCGCCAGCGGCTTCAGCGCATCGTAATAGGTTTGCCACAGGCTGAGGCGCTGCTGGTTGATGCGGTCAGCCGCTTCGAGTTGAGCCCAGAGATAAGCGGCCTGCAAATCAGCCATCAGGTAGCTTGAGCCGATATCACGCCAGGTGTATTTATCGACCTGCCCGCGGAAGAACTGGCTGCGGTTGGTGCCTTTCTCACGAATCACTTCGGCGCGTTCCACCAGCTTGCGATCGTTAATCAGCGTCGCGCCACCTTCGCCACCCGCGGTGTAGTTTTTGGTTTCATGAAAGCTGAAGCAGCCGATATGACCGATGGTGCCCAGCGCACGCCCCTTGTAGGTCGACATCACGCCCTGCGCTGCATCTTCCACCACAAACAGATTATGCTTTTTCGCGATCGCCATAATGGTGTCCATTTCACAGGCCACACCCGCGTAATGTACCGGCACGATGGCCCGGGTTTTGTCGGTGATCGCCGCTTCAATCAGCGTTTCATCGATGTTCATGGTGTCGCGACGTACGTCGACAAAAACGATTTTTGCCCCGCGCAGCACGAAGGCGTTGGCGGTGGAGACAAAGGTGTAGCTCGGCATGATCACTTCGTCGCCGGGCTGGATATCCAACAGCAGCGCCGCCATTTCCAGCGAAGCGGTACAGGATGGCGTGAGCAGAACTTTGGCGCTGCCGAAACGCTGCTCCATCCACTGCTGGCAGCGGCGGGTAAAGCCACCGTCGCCGCAGAGCTTGCCGCTGCCCATGGCAGATTGCATGTATTCAAGCTCAGTACCGACAACCGGCGGAGCGTTAAAAGGAATCATCGTGTCACCTGTAGAGCCAGTAAGCGGTGCTTTCCAGTGAAGCACCACTGTGAATATAACGGTTAAGCGCCGCGGTGTTGCCCATCTGGGTGCCCACCCGCAGCGCGGTTAGCTGCCGCTCAAATGCCCAGCGCATGGCCGCCAGCATCAATTGCTCGCCTGCGCCGCGCCCGGCAAGCAGCCCGATGCGGGCTTCACTGTCGTTGAGCTGACGTAAAGAGACAAATGCACGAATATTGGCGCTATCGTCACGAAAAACCAGACACTGATGGTCAAACGTGCCGCGAACGGCATTTTCAATCCATTGTGCATAGAAACGACCGCTGGCATCTGCGTCATACCACGGCGCGCGAAAGCGGCTTTGAGCAAACGCCTGAGCAGAGAGTTCACGCAGGCGAGGAATATCACGTTCGGTCGCCGTTTCTGCCTGTGGATTAACGCTGTCTGTTACGTTGAGCTTAAAATCGACTTCGCCTTCCACCAGCTGAAAACCGAGCTGCTGCAGCGCATCCAGCCAGTCAGTTCGCTGGGCAGGAATTTTCGCTTGCACCCGTGACCAGCTCGTCAGAGCATCAGCGTGCAGTTCTGGCGCATCGTCATCCATTTGCAGCAAAGCGCTATTGATGCCGAAAAATTCTGTTTCCCATTTCAGGGGATTAATACTGGCGCGGACGGGCACGGAGCAGCTCCAGAAGGTACTGGCCGTAGCCGGTTTTCGCCAACTGACCGGCCGCGCGTTTTACGCCATCATCATCCAGCCAGCCGTTGCGCCAGGCGATCTCTTCCAGGCAGGCAATTTTGAATCCCTGACGCTTTTCAACCGTTTGCACGAAGGTGCTGGCCTCAATGAGGCTGTCATGGGTGCCGGTATCAAGCCAGGCGAAACCACGGCCAAGAAGCTCTACGGTCAGCTTTCCGTCGTCGAGATACATCTGATTAATTGAGGTAATTTCGAGCTCGCCACGCTCGGAAGGCTTCACGCGCTTCGCATACTCCACCACGTTATGGTCGTAGAAATAAAGGCCAGTGACTGCCCAGTTAGACTTCGGCTCCTTTGGTTTTTCTTCCAGCGAGATCGCCCGAAAATTATCGTCAAATTCAACGACGCCAAACCTTTCTGGATCCATGACCTGGTAGCCAAACACGGTTGCCCCTTCGGTGCGCGCCGCCACGCTGCGTAATTTCGGGCTGAAGCCCTGACCGAAGAAAATATTGTCGCCCAGCACCAGGCACGAAGGTTCACCGGCAAGGAAGGTTTCGCCGATGATAAACGCCTGCGCGAGGCCGTCCGGGCTTGGCTGTTCAGCATAGGTCAGCGCAATCCCAAACTCCGAGCCATCTCCCAGCAGGCGCTGGAAATAGCTTTTATCTTCCGGCGTGGTGATGATGAGAATGTCGCGTATCCCCGCCAGCATTAACACCGACAGCGGGTAGTAGATCATGGGTTTGTCATAAATCGGCAACAGCTGTTTTGACACGCCGCGGGTAATCGGATGCAGTCGGGTGCCAGAACCCCCAGCCAGAATAATGCCTTTCATATGTTCTCTCCCGGGTGCGTTAGCTTTTCAGCCCCAGACGCTCGCCCTGATAGCTGCCATCAAGCACCTGCTGCCACCAGAGCTCATTCGCGAGATACCATTGCACCGTTTTACGCATGCCGGTTTCGAATGTCTCTTCCGGCGTCCAGCCTAATTCACGCTCAATTTTGCTGGCGTCAATCGCATAGCGAACATCGTGCCCCGGTCTGTCTGTGACAAAGGTAATCAGATCCTCGTAGCGCTTCACGCCTTCCGGCTTGTTCGGTACCAGCTCTTCGAGCAGCGCACAAACGGTGCGTACCACATCAATATTCTTGCGCTCGTTATGTCCGCCGATGTTGTAAGTCTCGCCCACAACGCCTGTCGTTGCTACGCGATATAAAGCTCTGGCGTGATCTTCAACATAGAGCCAATCGCGGACCTGAAGCCCATTGCCATAAACCGGCAATGGCTTGCCCGCCAGCGCATTGAGGATCGTCAGCGGGATAAGCTTTTCAGGGAAATGACAGGGGCCGTAATTATTGGAACAGTTGGTGACCAGCGTCGGCAGACCATAGGTTCGCAGCCAGGCCCGCACCAAATGATCGCTGCCGGCTTTCGAGGCAGAATATGGGCTGCTTGGCGCATAAGGCGTGGTTTCAGTAAAGAAATCATCGCTGCCATGCAGGTCGCCATACACTTCATCGGTGGAGATATGGTGGAAACGGAACGCCTCTTTTTTCGCCGCAGCCAGAGGCTGCCACCAGCTTCGCACCGCTTCCAGCAGCGTATAAGTGCCGACGATATTGGTTTCGATAAACGCCGCAGGCCCATCGATAGAGCGATCGACATGGCTTTCTGCCGCAAGATGCATGACGCAATCTGGCTGATATTGCGCAAAAACCGCGTCCAGGGCAGCCCTGTCGCAAATATCAACGTGTTCAAAGGCAAAACGGTCGCTCTTTGCCACAGAAGCCAGCGAGGCGAGATTTCCGGCGTAGGTCAGCTTATCAACGACGACCACGCTATCCGACGTTTCGTTGATGATATGTCGCACAACGGCTGAGCCAATAAATCCCGCTCCGCCGGTCACCAGAATCTTTTTCAACGCCAGACTCCTTTGGTATCGACGACGAACGGCTGTGAAATGCTTTCACTGCTGACGGCTTTGAACTGCTTATGATCGACGAGCATCACCAGCACATCGGCCTGAGCCAGAGCGTCGTCGAGCGTGGCCAGCGTGGCTTTACCTGCCAGCTTTTTCGGCAGCTGGTGCACGTTAGGTTCAACGACCAGCGTTTCGCCACTGTGCCAGTCGGCAATCAGCGCGGCAATTTCCATCGCCGGGCTTTCGCGCAGATCGTCAATGTTGGGCTTGAAGGCCAGGCCGAAACACGCGATGGTGATGTCGCTGGCGCGCTTACCGTTGGCAGCCAGGCAGTCAGCCACTTTGGCTTTCACCTGATTTATGACCCAGTGGGGTTTGTGATCGTTCACTTCGCGGGCGGTGCGAATCAGTCTCGCCTGCTCAGGGTTTTGCGCGACGATAAACCAGGGGTCTACCGCGATACAGTGCCCGCCCACGCCGGGGCCTGGCTGAAGAATATTAACGCGAGGGTGGCGGTTCGCCAGGCGGATCAGCTCCCAGACGTTGATGCCCTGATCGGCGCAAATAAGCGACAGTTCGTTGGCAAAGGCGATGTTAACATCGCGGAAGCTGTTTTCAGTAAGCTTGCACAGCTCGGCGGTGCGGGCGTTAGTTACCACGCATTCACCTTCGAGGAAAATAGTGTAGAGTTCACTGGCGCGTGCCGAGCATACCGGCGTCATGCCGCCGATCACACGATCGTTTTTAATGAGCTCGACCATCACCTGCCCTGGCAATACGCGCTCCGGGCAGTAGGCAACGTTCACATCCGCCTGCTCGCCCGCCTGCTGCGGGAAGGTCAGATCCGGGCGCATTTCCGCCAGCCACTGCGCAACCTGTTCCGTCGCGCCCACCGGCGAGGTGGATTCAAGGATAACCAGGGCCCCCTTCGCTAATACCGGCGCGATGGATTTGGCCGCCGCCTCAACGAACGCCATATCCGGTTCGTGCTCGCCTTTAAACGGCGTTGGAACAGCAATCAGATACGCGTCCGCTTTAACCGGCATAGTGCTGGCTTTCAGATAGCCGCCCACAACCGCTGTTTTGACCACTTTATCGAGATCGGGCTCAACAATGTGGATCTCGCCGCGGTTGATGGTATCTACCGCATGCTGGTTAATGTCCACCCCCACCACCTGTTTCTGACGGGAGGCAAATGCTGCTGCCGTTGGCAGTCCGATGTAGCCAAGGCCAATCACAGAGATGGTCGAAAAACTCATAGCGTTACCTGATTGTTTTTGAGGGCTGATAAAATTCTTTCACAGGCCTGACCGTCACCATACGGGTTGTGGGCACGGCTCATAGCCTGATAATCCTGCTCGCTTCGCAGCAAGCGCGTGACTTCATTGACGATGTGCTGGCGATCGGTGCCGACAAGATGCACCGTTCCGGCATCAACGGCTTCCGGACGTTCAGTGGTGTCACGCATCACGAGAACGGGTTTGCCAAGGGAAGGTGCCTCTTCCTGGATACCGCCGGAGTCGGTCAGAATCAGCCAGGCACGATTCATCAGCCAGACGAACGGCAGATAATCCTGCGGTTCAATGAGGTAGACGTTATCCACATTGCCGAGGATACGGTTGACCGGCTCGCTGACGTTAGGGTTAAGATGCACCGGGTAAACCACCTGCACATCCGGATTCTCGGTGGCAATCTCTGCCAACGCCTGGCAGATTTTCTCAAAGCCCTGCCCGAAGCTTTCACGGCGATGGCCGGTGACGAGGATAAGTTTTTTATCGTCATCCAGGAAAGGATAACGGCTGGCCAGTTCTGAGCGCAAAGAGGCATCAGCCAGTACGCGATCGCGTACCCAGAAAAGCGTATCAATCACGGTGTTCCCGGTCACGACGATGCCGGCGCCCGGGATATTTTCCCGCAGCAGGTTCTGGCGTGAATTCTCCGTTGGGGCAAAATGGTACATCGCCAGATGCCCCGTCATGGTGCGGTTGGCCTCTTCCGGCCACGGCGAGTAAAGATCGCCAGTTCTCAAACCGGCTTCCACATGCCCAACCGGAATGCGCTGGTAGAAGGCGGCAAGGCTTGCCGCCATCGTTGTGGTCGTGTCGCCATGCACGAGCACCACATCCGGTTTGAAAGATTCCAGAACGGGTTTTAACCCCTGCAAAATACGGCAGGTAATTTCCGTCAGCCCCTGCCCCGGGCTCATGACATTGAGATCGTAATCCGGAACGATGGAAAACAGTTTTAACACTTGATCCAGCATTTCCCGATGCTGTGCCGTGACGCAAACTTTCGCCTCAAAATGAGGATCCTTTGCCAGTGCATGAACCAGAGGCGCCATTTTGATGGCTTCTGGCCGTGTGCCAAATACAGTTAATACTTTCACATCGATTCTCTATGGCTTGACCGCGGGGGCATTGTAGCCTCCATCAAATAAAGTGCGGCTACTGCTGACGGCGGCGTGCTAACGCAACGCCTGCGCCAATCAGCGCCCCCACGATACCCCACATCACCATCAGAAATACACGGCGAGGGCTATCGCGTTTTACCGGTTCTTCAGGCGTTCGCAAATACCTGTAGGTCTGAAAACGAGTGTCCATACTTGGACCCACATTGAGCGTGGTCAGCATGGCGCGGTTCTGATCGTAATCCAGGTCGAAATCCGGGCCAACGGACTGCAGGTTTTCCAGTCTCGCCTGCAGCATTGGGCGCCCAAGCAGGAACAGTTCGGAGTCAGGAAGCTGCTCGGCCGGGACGTCCGTTTCGCTGCGGGAAATATTGTTCTGCTGTGCCACTTTCAGGGCCTGCTCAACGCTGTGAATTTTGCGATCGTAAATGGTCTTCGCGACCTCTTCCTGACGCTTCACCTGCGCTTTCATCTGAATCGTACGGGCGGCCCATGCGCCTTTCAGTTCATCATTAAGATGGCTTGCGGCACGCTGGCTTGCGAAGGCAACATACTGGCGCAGCAGGTTGTTGGCATCCGGGGCGGTTTCCGCCACCAGCTTGATGCTGTCATTCAGGTTTTTTAGCGCATCGCCCGGCGTAAACTGAATATCGTTAATCAGATCGTCGAGTAACGCGGCATCCGCGCGCGCGTTGCCGGATTTACGCTGTTTGAAGTAGTCAGTCTGCAGCCAGAAATCACGGCGGGTATCCCAGGATGCCAGCTGCATGATGAACTCTTTATAGGACTCATCCATCACCGAAGGCTGATCGGCGCTGGCCAGATTGGCCTTGATATCCAGGTTGCGCAAAAATTGCTGCTGAGAGTAATACCCTCCCAGCATATTGACCGTCGGCTTATCGGTGATCGCCGTCGCGCTCCACTCCTGCCGGGCAAAGAAGGTGTAGACAAGCACAATCAGAGCAAACAGGACCGCTATCCCGACAATCCAGCGTTTTCCCGCCCATAACGTACAAAACAGACCGCGAATATCCAGTTCATTTTCAGCGCTCACTGAGTTTGCTCCCGGTAGTGGTTGTATCATCTCTCTTCCAGATTGTTGAGTTAAATTGGACGGGCGCTCTTGCGGCGCATTCTTCTTTTCACACGTTTAATGAAGCGAGCAACTTTCCACGCGCGTTTAATACAATAGCCATAGAGGAAGAAAGCGACCAGGAACAGCAGCAGCATTCCCCACTCAGGCACGACGTGCGTGTACTCTCCCAGCACACCAATACCGGCCAGAATAGCGGCTGAAAGCGTAATGAGAACAAAGGCCTGACGTGAAGTAAAACCCGCGCGCATGATGAGGTGGTGTATGTGCTGCCGATCGGGAGAGAATGGGCTCATGCCTTTACGCAGGCGACGATACATGATCGCCACCATATCCATCAGCGGAATGGCGATAATCCACAGCGCGGTGACCGGACTAATCGGGTGCGTTTTACCTTGTGTGGTTTCCAGCAGGATCCAGATAACGGTGAAACCAATCAACGTACTCCCGGCATCCCCCATAAAGACCTTATAGCGCCGCCCCAGAATGCCCAAATTGAGCATGATGTAAGGCACAATCGCAGCAATCATCGCAAAGCACCACACGGCCAGGCTCGTTTGCCCGTCAAACCACAGGATCAGTCCCATTGCAGCGAAGGAGACGCAGGACAAACCGCCGAGTAAGCCATCAATACCATCGACCATGTTAAACGCGTTGATAGCTGCCCATACCGCAAACAGGGTCAGGAAATAACCAAACGGGCCTAACACCAGTTCCCAGGAGCCGAAAATGTAGCCCAGGCTTCTCAGATACAGGCCGCCGGAATACATCATCACCACGCCAATAAGCGCCTGCACGGTGGCCCTGAATTTCACGCTGATATCAAACCGGTCATCCAGCGCTCCCACAAAAACAAGGACGCCAGCACAGGCCAGGTACAGCGCGGCATGTGGAATGTAGGCATTAACGATCGCGAACGTGAAGCAAATCCCTGCGTAAACTGAGATGCCACCGACGAGAGGGATCAATCCTTGATGACGTTTACGAAAATTGGGCTTATCCACCAGTCCCACTTTCTTCGCCACTTTGCGGGCAAAGAACAGAAACAGGGTTGTGAACAAAAAAATACTGATCAGATCAGTACTGGCGGTCAGTAAATTCACAATTGGTGCTCTCTGGAAAAATTATTAGCGAAAGTATACTCACGATAGCCGCTCTCCTGAAGGGGAATACGACTGAGTTTAAAGGAATTAGTTGCTTTTTTGACCGAATAGCAGAGGTGCTCAACAAAAACACCCTTTCCTGGTGGTTTTGGGTGATTTCAGAAAGTATGCGTTAAAAACAAAAACGCCACGCAGTCGCGTGGCGTTTTGTGCAGGGCGTGACTTTACGAACGTTTCATCATGTCGAAGAAGTCGTCGTTGGTTTTGGTCATCGCCAGCTTATTGATGAGGAACTCCATCGCGTCAATTTCGCCCATTGGATGGATGATTTTGCGCAGGATCCACATTTTCTGCAGCTCTTCCTGAGTGGTGAGCAGCTCTTCTTTACGGGTACCAGAACGGTTGTAATCGATAGCCGGGAAGACGCGTTTTTCAGCGATCTTACGGGAGAGATGCAGCTCCATGTTACCGGTGCCTTTAAACTCTTCGTAGATTACTTCATCCATTTTGGAGCCGGTATCGATCAGCGCAGTCGCGATGATAGTCAGGCTGCCACCCTCTTCCACGTTACGTGCCGCACCGAAGAAGCGCTTAGGACGATGCAGGGCGTTAGCATCCACACCACCGGTCAGTACTTTACCGGAAGCAGGTACCACGGTGTTGTAAGCACGTGCCAGACGGGTAATGGAGTCGAGCAGAATGATAACGTCTTTCTTGTGCTCAACAAGGCGCTTAGCCTTCTCGATAACCATCTCAGCAACCTGCACATGGCGAGACGCCGGTTCGTCGAAGGTCGAGGCAACCACTTCGCCTTTCACAAGGCGCTGCATTTCGGTTACTTCTTCCGGACGTTCGTCAATCAGCAGCACCATCAGTACACAGTCAGGATGGTTATACGCAATGCTCTGCGCGATGTTCTGCAGCAGCATGGTTTTACCGGCTTTCGGCGGTGCCACAATCAGACCACGCTGACCGCGGCCGATTGGCGATGCCAAATCCAGAACGCGTGCGGTTAAGTCTTCGGTAGAACCGTTACCACGCTCCATGCGCAGACGAGAATTCGCGTGCAGCGGCGTTAAGTTCTCGAACAGAATTTTGTTACGCGAGTTTTCCGGCTTGTCGTAGTTAACTTCGTTAACTTTCAACAGTGCGAAGTAACGTTCACCCTCTTTTGGAGGACGAATCTTACCGGAAATGGTGTCACCTGTGCGGAGGTTGAAACGGCGGATTTGGCTGGGGGATACGTAGATGTCGTCGGGACCGGCGAGGTAGGAGCTGTCTGCGGAGCGGAGGAAACCAAATCCATCCTGCAGAATCTCCAGCACACCGTCGCCAAAGATATCTTCGCCACTCTTTGCGTGCTGCTTCAGGATAGAAAAGATGATGTCCTGTTTGCGCATGCGGGCCTGGTTTTCCAGCCCCATATTTTCGCCGAGAGTGATCAGCTCAGAAACCGGCGTATTCTTTAATTCGGTAAGATTCATAGTGGTGTGAGGGGTAAATCTCGAACGGTTGTTGTGAATGGTATGGCAGGATCATCCATGCCTGTTTACGGCCATCAACTTATGTCTGTTCGCTGCCTGGTCAAAGGAAAGAGCGCAGAACTGAAACGACGAGACGGAAAAAGTGATGAGCCTGGAATCTATCAACTTCACGCGTATGTATTACGAGGTGCTACGGGAAGTGTTTGGCTAAATCAGATTCAAACTACATAAGGTATGTTTAAAACGAAGTCAACGTTAACTTAGCACGACTCAGGGCGGGCGTCCAGCAGTCCCGACATTTTCGGAACAGCGGACGCCATATTAGCCCAGTACGGAATTAGGCGAGGTTTGCTTCGAGGAACTCTTTCAGCTGGCCTTTAGACAGCGCGCCAACTTTGGTCGCGGCCACTTCGCCGTTTTTGAACAGCAGCAGCGTCGGGATACCGCGGATGCCGTACTTCGGTGCAGTGCCCGGGTTCTGATCGATGTTCAGTTTCGCAACGGTCAGCTTCCCTTCGAACTCTTCAGCGATTTCATCCAGAATCGGAGCAATCATTTTGCACGGACCGCACCACTCTGCCCAGAAATCAACGAGGGTAACCCCGTCAGCTTTGAGTACGTCCGTGTCAAAACTATCGTCAGTCAGGTGAATAATTTTATCGCTCATATATAACTCCACAGGAAAAAGCCTGGTGTGTTGGTGTAGCATTAATCAACAATCAACGTCATGTTGATGTTGCTTTAGCCAACTAAAAGGTTGACGTTATTTCACCGGATACGCTTTCTTAATGCAATAGTAAGCTGATATTCTACCACACTATGAGCAAAACACATTTAACAGAACAGAAGTTTTCCGACTTCGCCCTGCACCCTAAAGTCGTCGAAGCCCTTGAAAAAAAAGGGTTTCATAACTGCACACCTATTCAGGCTCTGGCGCTTCCGCTGACGCTTGCAGGTCGTGACGTTGCAGGTCAGGCGCAAACCGGAACCGGCAAAACGATGGCGTTCCTGACGTCAACGTTCCATTATCTTCTCTCTCACCCGGCCGCAGAGAACCGCCAGGTCAACCAGCCACGCGCGCTGATCATGGCGCCTACGCGCGAGCTGGCTGTGCAGATTCATGCAGATGCAGAGCCGCTGGCTAACGCCACCGGTCTCAAGCTTGGTCTCGCATACGGCGGCGACGGCTATGACAAACAGCTGAAGGTGCTGGAAAGCGGCGTCGATATTCTGATCGGCACCACCGGCCGTCTGATTGACTACGCGAAGCAGAATCATATCAATCTGGGCGCTATCCAGGTCGTGGTGCTTGATGAAGCGGATCGCATGTACGATCTGGGCTTTATCAAAGACATCCGCTGGCTGTTCCGTCGCATGCCGCCAGCCACACAGCGTCTGAACATGCTGTTCTCCGCGACCCTTTCTTACCGCGTACGCGAACTGGCGTTCGAGCAAATGAACAACGCCGAGTATGTGGAAGTCGAACCGGAACAGAAAACCGGCCACCGCATCAAAGAAGAACTTTTCTATCCGTCTAACGAAGAGAAAATGCGTCTGCTGCAAACGCTGGTAGAAGAAGAGTGGCCGGATCGCGCCATCATCTTCGCCAACACCAAGCACCGCTGCGAAGACATCTGGGGCCACCTGGCTGCCGACGGTCATCGCGTAGGCCTGCTGACCGGCGACGTAGCGCAGAAAAAGCGCCTGCGTATTCTGGAAGAGTTCACCCGCGGCGATCTCGACATTCTGGTCGCCACAGACGTCGCTGCCCGTGGTCTGCACATTCCAGCCGTCACGCACGTCTTCAACTATGATCTGCCAGACGACTGCGAAGACTATGTTCACCGCATCGGCCGTACGGGTCGTGCAGGTGCCAGCGGCCACTCCATCAGCCTTGCCTGCGAAGAGTACGCGCTGAATCTGCCCGCTATCGAAACCTACATCGGTCACTCGATTCCGCAGAGCAAGTACAACCCGGACGCGCTAATGACCGATCTGCCTAGAGCCCTGCGTCTGACGCGTTCACGCCCAGGCAATGGTCCACGCCGTTCAGGCGGCGGCGCTCCACGTAACCGTCGACGTTCAGGTTAAACGCCCTATGCTCAGTGCCGCCTCTTCGCTTTATGCAGCTATCGATCTCGGTTCCAATAGTTTTCATATGCTGGTTGTGCGCGAAGTGGCGGGGAGCATTCAAACCCTGACGCGCATTAAGCGCAAAGTCAGGCTGGCCGCCGGGCTAAACAGCGATAACACGCTGTCGTCGGAGGCCATGGAACGGGGCTGGCAATGCCTGCGCTTGTTTGCGGAGCGCCTGCAGGATATTCCCCACGCACAAATTCGCGTAGTGGCCACAGCCACGCTTCGTCTCGCCGTCAACGCCGATGAGTTTATTGCCAGAGCGCAGGAGATCCTCGGCTGCGCGGTTCAGGTTATTACTGGTGAAGAAGAGGCGCGTCTGATTTACCAGGGCGTGGCGCACACCACGGGCGGGGACGATCGCCGTCTGGTGGTGGATATCGGCGGAGCCAGTACCGAACTGGTGACCGGCAAAGGCGCACAAACCACTTCTCTGTTCAGTTTATCAATGGGCTGCGTCACCTGGCTCGAACGGTTTTTTACCGATCGCAATCTCGAACAAGCGCATTTTGATGCCGCCGAACAGGCCGCGCGTGAAGTTCTTCGTCCTGTAGCCGATGAGCTAAAACACCACGGCTGGAAAGTATGCGTTGGCGCGTCAGGCACCGTACAGGCGCTGCAGGAAATCATGATGGCGCAGGGCATGGATGAGCGCATTACGCTTGCCAAGCTCGAGCAGCTTAAACAGCGCGCTATCCAGTGTGGCCGTCTTGAAGAGCTGGAAATTGAAGGGCTGACGCTCGAACGTGCGCTGGTATTCCCGAGCGGGCTCGCCATTTTACTGGCCATCTTCAATGAGCTCGGTATCACCTGCATGACGCTCGCGGGCGGCGCGCTGCGCGAAGGACTGGTCTATGGCATGCTGCATCTGGCCGTCGATCAGGATATCCGCAACCGGACGCTGCGCAACATTCAGCGCCGCTTTATGGTCGACACCGAACAGGCTCAGCGCGTAGCGCAATTAGCGTCGCACTTCGTCGATCAGGTCGGAAACAGCTGGGAAATTGAGCCACTAAGCCGTGATTTGCTGCTAAGTGCCTGCTATCTGCATGAAATTGGCCTGAGCGTCGATTTTAAACAAGCACCGCAGCACGCCGCCTATCTGGTCCGAAACCTTGATTTGCCGGGCTTTACGCCTGCGCAAAAAAAACTGCTGGCGACGCTGGTGCTCAATCAGACCAACCCGGTAGATCTTCCTTCGCTTCATCAGCAGAATGCCGTCCCACCGCGCGTTGCAGACAGACTTTGCCGCCTGCTACGTCTGGCGATCCTGTTTGCAGGCCGCCGTCGGGATGACCTGTTACCTGAAATTACGCTGAAGGCCGAAGGGGAAACGTTAACGCTGATGCTACCAACAGGCTGGCTGGCGGCACACCCACTCGGAGCAGAACTGGTGTTGCAGGAAAGCCAGTGGCAGAGTTACGTGCACTGGCCTTTGACGGTCGAATAAGATCGGAATAGCCTGGTAACGCTACGCTTACCGGGCCTACTGTTTCGCCTTAGCTTTTGCCAGCATCTCTTTGATATTCGCCACGTTCGCTTGTCCTTTGTGCATCCGCTCTTCTGCCGATACGACCTTTCGCTCCTGCTCCCAGACGATATCATCCTGCGGTAATTCCAGCAGGAAACGACTCGGCTCCGGGCGCACCAGCTCACCGTACTGGCGACGCTCTTTGCACAGCGTAAACGTTAGCTCTTTCTGCGCCCGGGTGATGCCCACATAAGCCAGGCGGCGTTCCTCATCGACATTGTCTTCGTCGATGCTGCTCTGGTGCGGCAGCAGTCCCTCTTCCATGCCAACCAGATAAACGTACGGGAACTCCAGCCCTTTGGAGGCATGCAGGGTCATCAACTGAACCTGATCGAGATCTTCATCACTTTCACCACGCTCCATCATGTCACGCAGGGTGAAACGTGTGACCACCTGCGTCAGGGTCATCGGCTCTTCAAGATCGGAACCTTCGAGCATCTCCGTCATCCAGCCAAACAGCGTGTTGACGTTTTTCATGCGCATTTCAGCCGCTTTCGGGCTTGGCGAGGTTTCAAATAGCCAGGATTCGTAGTCGATACCATGAATCAGATCGCGCACGGCAGCAATGGGTTCACGCTCTGCCAGGCGCTGCACCTCGCCCAGCCAGTGGGTAAAACGAGTCAGGGATTCATATCCGCGCCCGGTCAGAGTTTGCGTCAGCCCCATATCAAAGCTTGCGGCAAACATACTTTTGCTGCGCGTGGTCGCCCATTCACCGAGCTTTTGCAGCGTTGCCGGACCAATCTCGCGCTTCGGTGTGTTAACGATACGCAGGAATGCACTGTCGTCATCCGGATTGGTCAGCACGCGCAGATAAGCCAGCAGATCTTTGATTTCAGGCCGTGAGAAGAACGAGGTGCCACCAGAAATCCGGTACGGAATGCGGTTTTGCATCAGCAGCTTTTCAAATACGCGCGACTGGTGGTTACCCCGATACAGGATCGCATAATCCTTATATTCCGTTTTGTTGATAAAGTGATGGGCGATAAGCTCCCCGGCCACCCGCTCAGCTTCATGCTCTTCATGGTTGGCGCTAAGCACTTTCAGCTCTGTGCCATACCCCAGTTCGGAGAAGAGTTTTTTCTCAAATACGTGCGGGTTGTTGGCGATCAGAATGTTGGCGGCTTTCAAAATTCGGCCTGAAGAACGGTAGTTTTGCTCGAGCTTAATCACCTGAAGTTTCGGGAAATCCTGGCTCAGCAGCACCAGGTTTTGCGGCCGCGCGCCACGCCAGGAGTAGATGGACTGATCGTCGTCGCCCACCACGGTAAAACGTGCCCGGCTGCCCACCAGCAGCTTCACCAGCTCATACTGGCTGGTGTTGGTATCCTGGTATTCATCCACCAGCAGATAGCGAATCTTGTTCTGCCAGCGTTCGCGCACCTCTTCATTGCGCTGCAACAGCAGCGTCGGCAGCAGGATCAGATCGTCAAAATCAAGGACGTTGCAGGCTTTCATGTGCGCATCGTAAAGCCCGTAGCAATGGGCAAAAATACGATCGCGTTCGCCTTTCGCCTGCGCTGCCGCTTGCGCAGGCGTCATCAGATCGTTTTTCCAGTTTGAGATCGTCGAGATCAGCTGCTGTAGCAGAACCTTATCGTCTTCGATTAACCCTTCCGTTAACTCTTTGAGCAACGCGACCTGGTCGGTGTCATCAAACAGCGAAAAGTTCGATTTCATCCCCAGCGCCGCAAACTCACGCTTGATGATCTCCAGCCCCAGAGTATGGAACGTCGAGATCATCAGACCGCGCGCTTCCTTACGGCCCATCGTCTGCGCAACACGCTCTTTCATCTCGCGTGCCGCTTTATTGGTGAACGTCACCGCCGCGATGTGCTTCGCCTGATAGCCACACTGGTGGATCAGATGCGCAATTTTGTTGGTGATCACGCGAGTTTTGCCGGATCCCGCTCCCGCCAGCACCAGGCAGGGTCCGGTGACGAATTCGACGGCTTGTTGTTGTCCGGGATTTAAACGCATAGGGTCACTCAATGAAAAACGGGAGGGCAGAAATAGAGCATGCTAGTATAGCGAGCCTGAACCACACCACTCAAGGCACGATCATGGCAAAAACAGCAGCAGCACTGCATATCCTTGTAAAGGAAGAGAAACTGGCACTCGATCTTCTGGAGCAGCTTAAAAACGGCGCCGACTTCGGCAAGCTGGCGAAGAAACACTCTATCTGCCCGTCAGGCAAAAGAGGCGGCGACTTAGGCGAATTCCGCCAGGGCCAGATGGTGCCGGCGTTCGATAAAGTCGTCTTCTCCTGCCCGGTGCTGGAACCTACCGGCCCGCTGCACACCCAGTTCGGTTATCACGTCATTAAAGTTCTTTATCGGAAATAAAAAGCCGGGTGACGGCTCCGCCTTACCCGGCCTACATTTACGTTTTTGTAGGTCGGGTAAGCGAAGCGCCACCCGACCAATAGGGTTAACCCGCTACAGCAATACGCTTCATATCAGTCATATAGCCGCGCAGTTTTTTACCCACTTTCTCGATCTCATGGCTGCGAATCGCTTCGTTCACGTCGCGCAGCTGGGCGTTGTCTACCGCGCCTTCAGCAATCGCTTTGCCCAGATCGCCGGTTTGCAGCGTGGTCATGAACTCCTTCAACAGCGGCACACAGGCGTAAGAGAACAGGTAGTTACCGTATTCTGCTGTATCAGAGATAACCACGTTCATTTCGTACAGGCGCTTACGGGCGATGGTGTTCGCAATCAGCGGCAGCTCATGCAGGGATTCGTAGTAAGCCGACTCTTCAATGATGCCGGAATCGACCATGGTTTCGAACGCCAGCTCAACGCCCGCTTTCACCATCGCGATCATCAGTACGCCTTTATCGAAGTATTCCTGCTCGCCGATTTTACCGTCAAACTGCGCGGCATTTTCAAACGCGGTTTGCCCGGTCTCTTCACGCCAGCCCAGCAGTTTCTTGTCGTCGTTCGCCCAGTCCGCCATCATGCCGGAGGAGAACTCACCAGAGATGATGTCATCCATGTGCTTCTGGAACAGCGGCGCCATGATCTCTTTAAGCTGCTCGGACAGCGCATACGCACGCACTTTCGCCGGATTGGAGAGACGATCCATCATCAGCGTAATGCCGCCCTGCTTCAGCGCTTCGGTGATGGTTTCCCAGCCGAACTGAATCAGTTTTTCTGCGTAGGCCGGGTCTGTACCATCCTGCACCAGTTTATCGAAGCACAGCAGAGAACCGGCCTGCAGCATACCGCACAGAATAGTCTGCTCGCCCATCAGATCGGATTTCACTTCCGCAACGAAGGAAGATTCCAGCACGCCCGCACGGTGGCCACCGGTGGCCGCAGCCCAGGCTTTAGCGATTGCCATGCCTTCGCCTTTCGGATCGTTTTCCGGGTGAACCGCAATCAGGGTCGGCACGCCGAAACCACGCTTGTACTCTTCGCGCACTTCCGTACCCGGGCACTTCGGTGCCACCATCACGACGGTGATGTCTTTACGGATCTGCTCGCCCACTTCCACGATGTTGAAGCCGTGGGAGTAGCCCAGCGCCGCACCGTCCTTCATCAGCGGCTGAACGGAACGCACTACGTCAGAGTGCTGCTTGTCCGGCGTCAGGTTAACAACCAGATCCGCCTGGGGGATCAGCTCTTCGTAAGTGCCGACTTTAAAACCGTTCTCAGTCGCTTTACGCCAGGAAGCACGCTTCTCAGCAATCGCTTCTTTACGCAGCGCGTAGGAAATATCCAGACCGGAATCACGCATGTTCAGGCCCTGGTTCAGACCCTGCGCACCACAGCCGACGATAACCACTTTTTTGCCCTGAAGGTAGCTCGCGCCATCGGCGAATTCGTCGCGCGCCATGAAGCGACATTTGCCCAGCTGAGCCAGCTGCTGGCGCAGATTCAGTGTGTTGAAGTAGTTAGCCATGATGATTCCTCGTGATGTTGTACTGTCTTATTGTTCGGGTCGCCTTTCAGCGAGAATGAACCCACATTACAACAGGAAATTTATTGCGGAAATTGATATATTCACAACGTCACATTGCAATAACTGCAACGTAAAAAAGGGTGGCCCGCTTATGGATTTACGCGATCTGAAAACTTTCCTGCATCTGGCCGAAAGCCGCCATTTTGGCCGCAGCGCGCGGGCGATGCACGTCAGCCCCTCCACGCTTTCGCGCCAGATCCAGCGTCTCGAAGAGGATCTCGGCCAGCCGCTGTTTGTGCGCGACAACCGTACAGTAACCCTGACCGAAGCGGGCGAGGAGCTACGGGTATTTGCCCAGCAGACGCTGCTGCAGTATCAGCAGCTGCGCCACACGCTCGATCAGCAAGGCCCGTCGCTCTCGGGAGAACTCCACATTTTCTGTTCGGTGACTGCGGCCTACAGCCATCTGCCGCCGATTCTCGATCGTTTCCGCGCCGAGCATCCCTCGGTGGAAATTAAACTGACGACGGGCGATGCCGCCGACGCTATGGACAAAGTCGTCACCGGCGAAGCCGATCTGGCGATAGCCGGTAAGCCGGAAACGCTGCCGGGCGCGGTGGCATTTTCGATGCTGGAGAATCTGGCCGTCGTGCTGATCGCCCCGGCGTTGCCCTGCCCGGTACGTAATCAGGTATCCGTTGATGCACCGGACTGGTCAACCGTTCCATTTATCATGGCCGATCAGGGGCCGGTGCGTCGCCGTATTGAGCTGTGGTTCCGCCGCCACAAAATCAGCAATCCGTCGATTTACGCCACGGTGGGCGGGCATGAAGCGATGGTATCAATGGTGGCGCTGGGGTGCGGCGTAGCGTTAATTCCTGAGATCGTACTGGAGAACAGCCCGGAGCCGGTGCGTAACCGTGTGATGATTCTGGAGCGCAGCGATGAGAAAACGCCGTTCGAGCTTGGCGTTTGCGGACAAAAAAAGCGGCTGCATGAGCCGCTGATTGATGCGTTCTGGTCGATTCTACCGAATCACTAACCCGCGAGGAAGAACCTGAACGCCGGGTTGTTGGTTTCGTCGTGGCAGTCGTAACCCAGCTCGTTGAGGCGGGTTTCAAAATCCGGCTCGTGTTCACCTAACTCAAACGCCGCCAGCACGCGGCCATAGTCGGTGCCGTGGCTGCGGTAGTGGAACAGCGAAATGTTCCAGTGCGTACCGAGCGTGTAGAGAAACTTCAGCAACGCCCCCGGCGACTCCGGGAACTCGAAGCTGTAGAGACGCTCCTGCAACGGCTTCGACGGACGCCCACCAACCATGTAGCGAACGTGCAGCTTCGCCATTTCATCGTCTGACAAATCCACCACGCTGTATCCGCCATCGCGAAGCAGGTTAAGGATCTCTTTCCGCTCTTCAAGCCCGCGGCTTAGCCGCACACCCACGAAAATACAGGCGTCTTTGGCATCGGCGAAGCGGTAGTTAAACTCCGTCACTGAACGCCCGCCAAGCAGCTGGCAAAACTTGAGGAAGCTGCCCTTTTCTTCAGGAATGGTCACTGCCAGCAGGGCTTCACGTTGTTCGCCCAGTTCGCAGCGCTCGGAGACATACCGTAAGCCGTGGAAGTTGACGTTGGCGCCAGAAAGCACGTGCGCCAGACGCTCGCCGCGGATGTTGTGCTGCGCGATGTACTTTTTCATTCCCGCAAGCGCCAACGCGCCGGACGGTTCCGCCACTGCACGCACGTCTTCGAACAAATCTTTCATCGCCGCGCAGATAGCATCGCTGTCTACGGTGACGATGTCGTCCAGGTATTCCTGGCACAGACGGAAGGTTTCATCCCCGATGCGCTTAACCGCCACACCTTCGGCAAAAAGCCCAACGCGCGGCAAATCGACCGGATGCCCGGCGTCCAGCGCCGCCTTTAGGCACGCTGAATCTTCAGCTTCCACCGCAATGACTTTGATCTGCGGCATCAGCTGTTTGATTAGCACCGCCACGCCCGCCGCCAGACCGCCGCCGCCCACCGGCACGAAAACGCGATCGAGATGCGCATCCTGCTGTAACAGCTCGAGCGCCAGCGTGCCCTGCCCGGCGATCACCATCGGATGATCGAACGGGGGCACCCAGGTAAAGCCCTGCTGCTGCGACAGTTCGATAGCTTTGGCTTTCGCCTCATCGAAGTTAGCGCCGTGCAGTAACACTTCGCCGCCGAAGCCGCGCACGGCATCAACTTTGATATCGGCTGTCGCCACCGGCATGACGATTAGCGCTTTGAGGCCGAGGCGAGCGGAGGAAAACGCCACGCCCTGCGCGTGGTTACCTGCCGATGCGGTAATCACTCCACGTGATTTCTGCTCTTCGGTCAGGCCAGCCATCATTGCGTATGCCCCGCGTAGCTTGAAGCTATGCACCGGCTGACGGTCTTCGCGCTTCACCAGCACCACATTGTCGAGGCGCGAGGAGATTTTTTCCATTTTCTGAAGCGGCGTAACCTGCACAGCTTCGTAGACCGGCGCGCGGAGCACCGCTCTGAGATATTCCGCCCCCTCAGGGGCGGCGGATAGCGGTTGGGATTCGGCCATGATTAGCCCCCAAGTTTGGATTTATCGCGCACTGCGCCTTTGTCCGCACTGGTCGCCAGGCTTGCATAAGCACGCAGGGCGAACGACACCTGACGCTCACGGCTGCGCGGTGTCCAGGCCTGATCACCACGGGCTTCCTGCGCTTCACGGCGTGCGGCAATTTCCTGATCGCTCAGCTTCAGTTGGATGCCACGGTTCGGGATGTCAATTTCGATCAGGTCACCATCTTCGATAATGGCAATATTGCCACCGCTGGCCGCTTCCGGAGAAACGTGGCCGATGGACAAACCGGATGTGCCACCGGAGAAGCGCCCGTCTGTGACCAGCGCACAGGCCTTGCCGAGGCCCATGGATTTGAGGAATGTGGTCGGGTAGAGCATTTCCTGCATTCCCGGTCCGCCTTTCGGCCCTTCGTAGCGGATAACGACCACATCGCCCGCCACCACTTTCCCACCGAGGATCGCGTCAACTGCGTCGTCCTGGCTTTCGTAGACTTTGGCCGGGCCGGTAAATTTCAGAATACTGTCGTCCACGCCTGCCGTTTTCACGATGCAGCCGTTTTCCGCAAAGTTGCCATACAGCACAGCCAGGCCACCGTCTTTGCTGTAGGCATTTTCCAGTGAACGGATACAGCCCTCAGCGCGATCGTCATCCAGCGTGTCCCAACGGCAGTTCTGAGAGAAGGCCTGTGTGGTGCGGATACCCGCCGGACCTGCACGGAACATCGTTTTCACCGCGTCGTCTTTGGTCAGCATGACATCGTATTGATCGAGCGTCTGCGGCAGTGAAAGTCCGAGTATATTTTTCACGTCACGGTTCATCAGTCCGGCACGGTCCAGCTCGCCGAGAATACCGAGCACGCCGCCCGCACGGTGAACGTCTTCCATGTGGTATTTCTGGGTGCTTGGCGCCACTTTGCACAGCTGCGGGACTTTGCGGGAAAGCTTGTCGATATCACTCATGGTGAAGTCGATTTCGGCCTCCTGCGCGGCTGCCAGCAGGTGCAGTACGGTATTGGTGGAACCGCCCATGGCGATATCCAGCGTCATGGCGTTTTCGAATGCCGCTTTGCTGGCAATGCTGCGCGGGAGCGCATTGGTGTCGTCCTGCTCGTAATAACGTTTAGTCAGCTCGACGATACGCTTGCCGGCGTTGAGGAAAAGTTCTTTACGGTCAGCGTGAGTTGCCAGCAGCGAACCGTTGCCCGGCTGAGAGAGGCCCAGCGCTTCGGTCAGGCAGTTCATCGAGTTAGCGGTAAACATCCCGGAACAGGAGCCGCAGGTCGGGCAGGCGGAACGTTCAATCTGTTCGCTCTGTTCGTCAGAAACCTTCGGATCTGCGCCCTGAATCATTGCATCGACCAGATCCAGCTTGATGATCCGATCGGACAGCTTGGTTTTTCCGGCCTCCATCGGACCGCCGGAAACGAAGATCACCGGAATGTTGAGGCGCAGAGAAGCCATCAGCATCCCGGGGGTGATTTTGTCGCAGTTGGAGATACAGACCATCGCATCGGCGCAGTGGGCATTCACCATGTACTCCACGGAGTCGGCGATCAGCTCACGTGACGGCAGGGAATACAGCATGCCGCCGTGGCCCATGGCGATCCCGTCATCCACGGCGATAGTATTGAACTCTTTCGCTACGCCGCCGGACGCTTCGATTTGCTCAGCAACCAGTTTACCGAGGTCGCGCAGATGGACGTGGCCCGGCACGAACTGGGTAAACGAGTTCACGACGGCAATGATCGGCTTGCCAAAATCGGCATCGGTCATTCCGGTGGCGCGCCACAGCGCGCGGGCACCCGCCATATTACGGCCATGGGTGGTAGTGGCGGAACGGTACTTAGGCATGCTCTGTTTACTCCCGTCTGACAATTTAGCGGGACGGTGCGTGCCGTCCCAAATTTATACTTATGGATTAACCTGATCCAGCCAGCCGTATTTATCTTCTGTTTCGCCGGTGAAGAGGCCAAAAAAGGCTTGCTGGATGCGTTTAGTGACCGGGCCGCAGCGGCCTTCGCCCACCTGGATACCGTCGACGCTGCGTACCGGCGTGATTTCTGCCGCGGTACCGGACATGAACACCTCATCCGCCAGGTACAGCGATTCGCGGGAAAGCACCTGCTCGCGGACTTCGATATTCAGGTCTTTCGCCAGCTTGATGATGGCATCACGGGTGATGCCCGGCAGCGCTGAAGAGGTGAATGGTGGCGTAAACAGAATCCCGTCTTTCACTTCAAACAGGTTTTCGCCTGCGCCTTCAGAGATATAGCCGTTTACGTCCAGCGCGATCCCTTCCTGATAACCATGACGGCGCGCTTCGCTGCCAACCAGCAGGGAAGAAAGGTAGTTCCCGCCCGCTTTCGCCGCGGTTGGAATGGTGTTTGGCGCTACGCGATTCCAGGATGAAACCATTGCGTCGATCCCCTGATCCAGCGCTTCTGCGCCGAGATAAGCTCCCCAAGGGAAAGCAGCAATGATCACATCGGTGCTGTAACCAGCTGGCGGATTAACGCCCATGCCCACATCACCCACGAACACCAGTGGACGAATATAGGCGCTGGTCAGGTTGTTTTTACGGATCACTTCACGACAGGCTTCCATCAGCTCATCCACGCTCTGGGAAACCGGGAAACGATAAATCTTGGCTGAATCATGCAGACGCTGCATGTGTTCACGATGACGGAACACCACCGGGCCTTTGTGAGAGTCGTAGCAACGGATGCCTTCGAACACGGACGTTCCGTAGTGCAGGGCATGGGACATCACGTGGACTTTCGCCTCGCCCCATGGAGTCATCTCACCGTTGAACCAGATGTAATCAGCTTTTTTCGTCGTCATTGTTCTTCCTTTTGCGCTCAGGCGCGGATTTGTTGTGATGATGTTGTTCGTTGCTGGATCTCGACGCGAGCGACGTCCACCAGTTTGCTTAACTGACTAAACAGTAATTCGACTGGGCGAAGACTGGCAACGGTCAATTCGATATTTATGTTCTGCGCGTCGGTGGCGGTTTCCATATTCATGGCACAAATCTGAAAGCCACGGTGACGGACAACGCGCAAAACGCGTTCTAAGGTTTCGGGGTTGAAGCGAGCCTGGACGGCTACCTGATGGTGCATCATGATAATTTCTCCAGCATTTCTGCATTACTGGCACCCGGCGGAACCAGCGGCCAGACGTTTTCGAGTTCGTCGATTGAGACATGAAGCAGGTAAGGCCCTTTGCTGTTCAGCATCACGTCGAGAGCCGCTTCAACCTGATCCTTACGGGTAATATGCTGGCCAGGAATGCCGAAGGCACTGGCAAGCGTGAGGAAATCGGGGTTATCGTTGAGCGTCGTCTCACTGTAACGCTCCTGGAAGAACAGTTGCTGCCACTGGCGCACCATGCCTAAACGTTGGTTATCGAGCAAAACGATTTTCAGCGGCAGCTGTTTGCGTTTGACGGTGCCGAGCTCCTGCACGTTCATCATGAAAGAGCCGTCACCGGAGATACAGATCACCGTATCTTCCGGGCGTGCTACCTGCGCCCCTACCGCAGCAGGCAGGCCAAAGCCCATCGTGCCAAGCCCGCTGGAGGTGATAAAGTTTTCCGGGCGGGTGTAAGTCATGTGCTGCGCCGACCACATCTGATGCTGGCCCACGTCGGTGGTCACTACGCTGTCGGCAGGCTTGCGATCGGAAAGCTGTTTGAGCAGCAGCGGCGCGTAGATAGCCTCACCGGGATGATCGTAGCGCCAGGCATGTTCAGTTTTAAGCTCAGCAGTCTGCTTGCGCCATGCGTCGATGTTCAGTGACTGCTGTAAGGCGGGCAGCAGTGCGTTCAAATCACCCTGCAAACCAACATGTGCCTGGCGAAGCTTGTTCAGCTCCGCAGGATCGATATCCATATGGATAACTTTGGCATTCGGCGCGAACGTATTCAGCTTGCCGGTAACTCTGTCATCAAAGCGTGCCCCAACGGCGATCAGCAAATCACACTGCTGTACGGCGAGGTTCGCCGCTTTGGTGCCGTGCATACCCAGCATCGCCAGGTAATACGGGTAGTCAGCCTTAACGGCTCCCAACCCTTTCAGCGTGCAGGTAACAGGCATCTGCGTAACAGAAATAAACTCACGCAACGCTGGTACTGCCTGCGCCATGCCAACCCCACCGCCGACATAGAGCATTGGCTGGCGGGCCTGGGCGATCATCTCGCGCGCCAGGGCGACCTCTTCATGCGGAAAATCGTTTTTGTCTTCAACAGTAGAAAAATGCGGTTCAAGATTTGCACTGGCCACCTGGATATCTTTCGGGATATCAACCAGAACAGGGCCAGGACGGCCTGAGTTTGCCACCTCGAAAGCTTCAGCCATCACGCGCGGCAACTCTTCCAACGATTGCACCAGGAAGCTGTGCTTGGTGCAGGCAAGTGATAAACCGAGGACGTCCACTTCCTGGAACGCATCCGTGCCAATAAACGGCGAGGCAACCTGGCCGGTGATCGCCACAACGGGTACGGAATCCAGCAACGCATCAGCAAGACCGGTGATCAGGTTGGTTGCCCCGGGGCCGGATGTAGCCATACATACGCCGGTTTTACCTGTGGCACGAGCAAAGCCAATGGCTGCCATCGCAGCGCCCTGTTCGTGTCGACACAGCAGATGTTCCACGCCGCCGTCATACAATGCATCGTATATCGGCATAATTGCACCACCAGGATAGCCGAAAACAGTTTCGACTCCCTGCGCCCGCAACGCATGTACCACCCACTGAGCCCCATTCATAGTTACTTCCCCGTTGCTGTTCGTGAGAAACAGAATTTTATGCTGACTGTCATCTTCTGCTCCTCTTAGTTTTATACGGCCATAAAAAAACCCCCGGACCTTTCGGTGCGGGGGTCTTAGTTCGTTAAGGCTTGATTACTAAGCCTTTCCTCGTCCAAGTGCAGCCCCGCACGGTGGGATAATAATCACCACCACGCTAATCACGACCAGGCTAATCACTCGTAGAAGGGCTGTCATTTTCTTTACTTTTGGCTTCGTGTCGAAGGAATACCTAAAGAGTTATCACAGGGGCTGATGAGATAGCAATGTTTTTTTATAATGAGATTGCCGATCGGATTAACGAAAATGACAAAAAGTATTGTTTTTTATAAGAAACTCCAATGATGAAAATTCTTCACAGGATCAATACAGCAGAGGCTCATACAACATTTATCGATCAGGCTCCCAATTGTCTGCAACAAGCATGAAAACAATGAAAAAAGCATGAATTATGCTCGTAAAATCCCACCTAATTAATTGCTGACATTCATCAGACGGACATACTGCATATACACGGAGGCATTATGTCATTGTCGATTATTTACACCCGCGCAGCCCTCGGCGTAAACGCGCCACTCATCACCGTTGAAGTGCATATCAGTAGCGGATTACCGGGGTTAACCATGGTTGGTCTGCCGGAAACAGCCGTGAAAGAGGCTCGCGATCGGGTCAGAAGCGCAATTATTAATAGCGGTTATGAATTTCCGGCCAAGAAAATCACCATCAACCTGGCCCCTGCCGATTTACCCAAGGAAGGTGGACGTTACGATTTACCCATTGCCATTGCGCTTCTGGCGGCCTCTGAGCAGCTCAACACGACCAGGCTTGGTCAGTTTGAGCTGGTCGGCGAACTCGCACTTACCGGAGCGATACGCGGCGTTACCGGTGCCATTTCTGGGGCAATGGAAGCACTAAGGTGCGGGAGACAGATCGTTTTGCCAGCAGAAAATGCCCCTGAGGTCGGATTGATTGGTGGAGCAGACTGTTTTATCACCAATCACTTACAGGAAGTTTGTGCCTTTCTGGAGGGACGGGTTGAACTACCACACCCTGAGCCTATGCCAGAAGTGGATACAGTAGCGGAAGCCGATCTGAGCGACGTCATCGGGCAGCAGCAGGGTAAACGGGCTCTGGAGATCACCGCGGCAGGCGGGCATAACTTGCTTCTGATAGGGCCACCCGGAACAGGAAAAACAATGCTTGCCAGCCGGCTACCCGGCATTCTTCCCTCTCTGAGTAATCAGGAGGCGCTGGAGAGCGCTGCTATTTTGAGTCTGGTTGGGACAGGGCAAGTGCATAAACAATGGCGTAAACGCCCATTCCGAGCGCCTCACCATAGCGCCTCGCTAACGGCCATGGTCGGTGGGGGTGCAATACCCGCCCCGGGCGAAATTTCACTGGCCCATAATGGGATCTTATTTCTTGATGAGCTTCCCGAGTTTGAACGTCGGGTTCTGGATGCCCTGCGTGAACCTATTGAATCGGGGCAAATTCATATCTCACGCACGCGAGCAAAGATTTCCTATCCGGCACGCTTTCAACTCATCGCGGCCATGAATCCAAGCCCGACCGGCCATTATCAGGGAAACCACAATCGCAGCTCTCCGGAGCAGGTTTTACGCTATCTGGCACGCCTGTCCGGACCCTTTCTGGACAGGTTTGATTTGTCACTGGAAGTTCCGCTGCCGCCGCCTGGCCTGTTGAGCCAACCTCCTGAAAAAGGAGAAAGTAGCCAGACGATAAAAAGCAGAGTCGTTGCTGCACAGCAAATGCAGTTAGTCCGCCAAGGTAAACTCAATGCGTGGCTGGAAAATCATGAAATTAAAATTCAGTGTGCGCTCATACCAGAAGATGCGGTGTGGCTGGAGCAGGCTCTAACCCATCTTGGGTTATCCATTCGCACCTGGCAGAGGCTTATCAAAGTGTCTCGAACCATTGCCGATCTCGCCGGAACAGAACAGATAACACGGTCGCATTTGCAGGAAGCGCTGGGATACCGCGCAGTTGAAAGGTTACTTATCCATTTGCAAAAAATGATGGCATAAAAAAGGGGCCTGGGCCCCTTTTATCAATCGTCGCTTTCGGTGTAGTCCTCTGCACCTTCTGCCTGCGGTTTACCGCCTGACAGCGTATGAAAGCGTTTTGGCCGTTTGATACGCGCCATGTATTTGATCCATACGCGTTCAATCTCTGTCGCGGGCTCGCGTTCACCACGGCAAACGGCAACAAACTGCTTTTCATCTTCGGTTACTGGCTCACGGTTCCCCAACTCCAGCTCATTAAACGCATAACCGTGGCGTTCCAGCAGCTGAGCCTCTTTGATGGTGAAGTCACCATGACGGGAGAACCCACGCGGATAATTTTTATTGTCGAAAAAACGATTAGTCGTCGTAAAGCTTTCCGCCATCCTACACGCTCCTGATTCTTTGGCTGAGCTATTTATGGCGCGGAGTATTAGTTACGCTTGACAGAGCGTCAAACAAAACATTTAAATCAACACGACAAATATTTTTGTGGAGAAGAGTGTGGATACGGAATTGCTCAAAACTTTCCTGGAAGTGAGCCGAACGCGTCACTTCGGGCGTGCGGCCGAAGCGTTGTACCTGACGCAATCAGCCGTCAGCTTTCGTATTCGTCAGCTTGAGAACCAACTGGGCGTGAACCTTTTTACCCGTCACCGCAATAACATTCGCCTGACGGCAGCTGGAGAAAAGCTTCTCCCCTATGCCGAAACGTTAATGAGCACGTGGCAATCCGCCAGAAAGGAAGTGGCAAACACCTCCCGACACAATGAATTCTCCATCGGTGCCAGCGCTTCTCTCTGGGAATGTATGCTCAATGAGTGGCTGGGGCAGCTTTACCCGGTCCATAATACGCTGCAGTTTGAGGCGCGTATTGCTCAGCGGCAATCACTGGTCAAACAGCTCCATGAACGCCAGCTGGATCTTTTGATCACCACTGAAGCCCCCAAAATGGATGAGTTCAGCAGCCAGCTGTTGGGGCATTTCACGTTGGCGCTCTATTGCGCAACGCCTTCGCAGGTAAAAGCCAATCTGAATTATCTTCGTCTGGAATGGGGTCCTGATTTTCAACAGCATGAAGCAGGCCTGCTCGCTCATGATGATGTTCCACTGCTGACAACCAGTTCCGCGGAACTTGCACGCCAACAGCTTATGCCACTCGAAGGTTGCGCCTGGTTACCAATGAACTGGGCAAAAATGAAGGGGGGATTACACACGGTTTCTGATAGCGCGACGCTTTCACGACCACTGTATGCAATTTGGCTGCAAAACAGTGATAAGCAGTCACAGATTCGTGAGATCCTGAAGGTTGCTGTGCTGGAATGATATTCTGGCACTTTCATATTTGATCGGAAGCAGAAAGAGAGATTTGCTGAATTCAAAGCAAAAAAAAATCCTTTGCCGAAACAAAGGATTATAGATGGCAGGGGCGGAGAGACTCGAACTCGCGACACCCGGTTTTGGAGACCGGTGCTCTACCAACTGAGCTACGCCCCTAAATTTTTCTTACTATTAAGCCCGCAATAAAGCAGGCTTAATATTTTAATAAGTGGCGGAACGGACGGGACTCGAACCCGCGACCCCCTGCGTGACAGGC
>NZ_DALZVG010000021.1:0-85605 GCF_032012665.1 Scandinavium sp. | reverse complement strand
ACCGCACGCTATGCGCGTGAAAACAATATTCCTTACCTCGGCATTTGCCTGGGTATGCAGGTTGCATTGATTGAGTTCGCTCGTCACGTAGCCGGGATGGAAAACGCCAACTCGACGGAATTTGTGCCAGACTGTAAGTACCCGGTTGTGGCCCTTATCACCGAATGGCGTGACGAAGACGGGAATGTCGAAGTGCGTACTGAGAAAAGCGATCTCGGCGGCACCATGCGTCTGGGGGCTCAGGCCTGCCAGCTCAGCGACGACAGCCTGGTTCGCAAGATGTACGGCGAAGAGACTATCACCGAGCGTCACCGTCACCGCTACGAAGTCAACAATATGCTGTTGAAACAGATTGAAGCTGCGGGCCTGCGCGTTGCGGGCCGTTCCGGGGATGATCAGTTGGTCGAGATCATCGAGGTGCCGAATCATCCGTGGTTCGTCGCCTGTCAGTTCCATCCGGAGTTTACTTCTACGCCGCGTGACGGGCATCCGCTGTTTGCAGGCTTCGTGAAAGCCGCCAGCGAATACCAGAAGCGTCAGGCGAAGTAAAAAAGTTAGAACGGCAGCGCCCCTGGTTGGGGCGCTGTTTGTCTGGAGTTTTAGTTTAACTTGTACTGAGGAAAACCTAATGTCCAAAATCGTTAAAGTCATCGGTCGTGAAATCATCGACTCCCGTGGTAACCCGACTGTTGAAGCCGAAGTACACCTGGAAGGTGGTTTCGTCGGTATGGCTGCTGCGCCGTCAGGTGCATCTACCGGTTCCCGCGAAGCGCTGGAGCTGCGTGATGGCGACAAATCCCGCTTCATGGGTAAAGGCGTACTGAAAGCAGTTGGCGCGGTAAACGGCCCAATTGCTCAGGCTATCCTTGGCAAAGATGCCAAAGATCAGGCTGGCATCGACAAGATCATGATCGATCTGGACGGTACTGAAAACAAATCTAACTTCGGCGCTAACGCAATCCTGGCTGTGTCTCTGGCAAACGCCAAAGCGGCTGCAGCTTCTAAAGGTCAGCCGCTGTTCGAACACATCGCTGAGCTGAACGGCACCCCGGGCAAATACTCCATGCCGGTTCCGATGATGAACATCATCAACGGCGGTGAGCACGCAGACAACAACGTTGATATTCAGGAATTCATGATTCAGCCAGTTGGCGCGAAATCCCTGAAAGAAGCGGTACGTATGGGTTCTGAAGTGTTCCATAACCTGGCTAAAGTTCTGAAAGCTAAAGGTATGAACACGGCTGTGGGTGACGAAGGTGGCTACGCGCCAAACCTGGGTTCCAACGCAGAAGCGCTGGCTGTTATCGCTGAAGCGGTTAAAGCAGCAGGCTACGAGCTGGGCAAAGACATCACTCTGGCGATGGACTGTGCAGCGTCTGAATTCTACAAAGACGGTAAATACGTTCTGGCCGGCGAAGGCAACAAAGCGTTCACCTCTGAAGAGTTCACTCACTTCCTGGAAGACCTGACCAAACAGTACCCAATCGTCTCCATCGAAGATGGCCTGGACGAATCTGACTGGGATGGTTTCGCATACCAGACCAAAGTACTGGGCGACAAAATCCAGCTGGTTGGTGACGATCTGTTCGTAACCAACACCAAGATCCTGAAAGAAGGCATCGAGAAAGGCATCGTTAACTCTATCCTGATCAAATTCAACCAGATCGGTTCCCTGACCGAAACTCTGGCTGCAATCAAGATGGCGAAAGACGCTGGCTACACCGCTGTCATCTCTCACCGTTCCGGTGAAACCGAAGATGCAACCATCGCTGATCTGGCGGTAGGTACTGCAGCAGGCCAGATCAAAACCGGTTCCATGAGCCGTTCTGACCGTGTTGCTAAGTACAACCAGCTGATTCGTATCGAAGAAGCGCTGGGCGAAAAAGCACCTTACAACGGTCGCAAAGAGATCAAAGGTCAGTAAGACTGACTTTGGCTCTTAATAAAAACCCGCTTCGGCGGGTTTTTTGTTTCCGCCATGAAGCAGCTCCCGCACATGACCTCAACGCTATCTTCTGCGATACTTACCGTTTACACCTTTCACAGAGACGACTATGCAGTACCCGATTAACGAAATGTTCCAGACCCTGCAAGGCGAGGGTTACTTCACCGGCGTTCCTGCCATTTTTATTCGCTTACAGGGATGCCCGGTTGGCTGTGCGTGGTGCGACACCAAACATACCTGGGAGATGCTGGAAGATCGGGAAGTCTCTTTGTTCAGCATTCTGGCGAAAACCAAAGAGAGCGACAAATGGGGCGCGGGTACGCCAGAAGATCTGCTGACCGCCATCAGTCGTCAGGGCTGGACGGCGCGCCACGTGGTTATCACCGGCGGTGAGCCGTGTATCCATGATTTAACCCCGCTGACTACCCTGCTCGAACAGAACGGCTACAGCTGCCAGATTGAAACCAGCGGTACGCACGAAGTGCGCTGCTCCCACGCGACATGGGTGACCGTATCGCCGAAGGTGAATATGCGAGGCGGATACGAAGTCCTGTCTCAGGCGCTACATCGCGCGGATGAAATCAAGCACCCGGTTGGCCGCGTGCGTGATATCGAAGCGCTGGATGAACTGCTGGAAACGTTAACTGACGAAAAACAGCGCGTGATCGCCCTGCAGCCGATCAGCCAGAAGGATGACGCCACGCGCCTGTGCATTGAAACCTGCATTGCCCGCAACTGGCGTTTGTCGATGCAGACGCACAAGTACCTGAATATTGCCTGACGAAAAAGGCCCGGCAGCGCATTGCCGGGCCCTGGAATAAGCCTCTTATTCCGTGACGTACAAACGGTATACCTCAGCAGGCACTCTTTTTGGCCTCGCTAAACTCCTTTTACCGTTGAACCCAATTTAGAGAGTGCTACGCGTAAACGTTAACTCCAGCGGGTTGAAAATATTACGGAAGAAGGTATCCACCTTTTTGATGTTGCTGATATCGACTTCCGTCAACGTATTATTCTTCAGGCGAGCGATCGTCTCCGGCGTAATTTCTTTCATGGCCGCAATACTGTCGCCATGGCGGGCGACGTTATCAGGATTTATTTCCAGCTGCTGAGCGGTCATCTGAATGCTGTCTACAGCGCTGTCAAAGAAGCTGTCCGGGAAAACGGTTTTATCTGCGGGCAGAAACGTTGTCGTCGCCATGTAATTCAGGGTGGTGCTGAATTCACGAAGCACGGCTAAGTCATCGGCAGTGGTCGAGTATTGTGCTGAATCGGCAAACGGAAATGATTCAATAGTAAACTGCTTATCGCTCTCGCTAATCGGTGTTGGGGCGTTGCCCGTAATGGCCGTTGAGCCTAACGACTCGCTCTGGGGCAGTTTGAAATAGGCCATCGCGGTTTTTTCTTCACCATTGCCTTTAGCATAGGCCGGAATGTTCAGCTGCTGCGCATAGGTATATGTCTGGCGAAAAACCGCAGCAGGCGTACCGGCAATAATAATCTTATTGCATGGCTTATTATCCCGGATCATGTCATTAAGAATATCTGCCACGTTAATGGAGTTCTGACCGCTGTTGGTGGAGAAATGATCGGTGTGGATTTTATCCGCTGAGACGCCATTATTGACCAGAATTTCTTTAAAACGGCCCGCTTCGGTTTTGTTTACGGCAATATTATGGCGGTCGGTTGTACCATGGCCACCAAATCCGCTGGTAATAAATTGCAAATGCTGTGCTGAACCGGCTAATTTGGCAACATGAGCAACATAGGTTTCATCATTATTGCCGTTTAATACTAAGAAGTTCCCCGGCTGGTCATTTTTTGTCAACCATTGCTGCTCGGTTAAATTGTCAGCGGCTTTCAGCGTAACAGCGTTACCGTTATCACCGGGCTGAATATGCAATGCCACAGGCTGTGTCAGAACATCCAGCCTTCCTTGAGCGGCAGTATTAAATGCCGGGGCCATCGGCTGCAACGCTTTGATAAGCGGAGCCTGGTCTTTTGGATGTGCCTGAAGTTCGTAACCTTCCGCAATCAGGTTTTTCATGACTTTTGCGGTCTGATTATCGGCGAGATGCTTACCGCCGTTAACGGAATGATGTAAGGTCTTGCCGGTAGCAAGAAAACGGGTTCCCGGGTGCTGAGCTCTCGCCTGCTCTTTTGGACTTTTCGCACGCTCGTTTTCACTGCTTCGCGCCATATTCTCTTTCATTCGCATAATTTTGCGAGCGGCGGGAGAGTCACTGCTTTGACTTTTCCGCGATGTGTGAGAGTTGCTGACGCCATCCATTTTGCTGGTGAATTTTTTGTCGTCAGCTGCTGTATTTTTAGAGGCTATGGGCGACTCTGTCCGGGAGAAAATTGCGTAATTATTTAAAGCGTGGGACGTTACAGGACCTGGCATAATAAACCTTTATAGTCAGTTAAATTGAATTAAAGCCTAAATAACTGACGCCAGGGATAATATCATAAAACGCTTTTTTAAGGCACGGACTGCACGATCGTTTTTTCTGGTAAATATCATATACATTGCACAAATTTGGCATCAACGCTGAGTCGCACTATCCATGTTTAACGGTTGGCTGATGCCGTCACGCCTATGAAAAGGGAGTTAATCCCAGGCAAATGGCGGAGTGTAATCCCAATTTTTGCACCGGTACTCTTTTCGGCTTATGCCAGAATCAATAAGCTCAAAAGGAGCGTCCTTATTTTCAGGTAATTGAGTTCCGGTGCGTGAACAATCCACTGACGCGAGGAGGTGGATTTTGTCTTTCAGAAAATAATTACGGTCAACCGTGATCATTCCATCCTTACAGCTTCGCTGTAATTTTTCAGGTATTACGCTAAATACGCTTGCCGGGACGCATGCACCGATCGGGGAAGAGATATTCATTTCCCTGAGAGTATAGGAATTCTGTTTCCCTAACGGGAATATCGAATTAAATACTCTTGCTAATTTTGATAGCACGCCTTTCCCTGACGTTTGATGGAGATCATTTAGACCAGGAAGCGTCCGGTGAGCGGTTACCAGTCGAAAAGAGTTTTTAACAGAGTGTAGTGTCATCATTATTATCCAAAAATGAAAAATATTGTATTCGGATGGGGGGTGGCGTATATAAAAAAACGATACTTTAGACGGATGTCTGCTGTCTAATATCTCTGTATCCATGTACTTCACGATGACGTTAAAGTACAGGCCTGAGCATCCAGTTGAACCCCGATTGTATAGCATCTTACCTGGCTACCGTCTGCACCTGAAATCTCCGTTTTTTTATATAATCTGGAACGTGATCCGTTTAGCTTGTGATGCCAGGCCCGGTAACGCGTGTTGCCCGCAAGATGCAGGTGACAGGAATGTTGATAAACAATTCTTAAGAAGATAACCGGGGAATGTAGACATTTTCTCTTTCTCACAAATCTACGCAAGGATAACCCATGAAAATCAGCGATTATAAGTCGACAGCTTATGAAGGCATCAGGTCTGCTGCTAATAAAGTCCAACAAACGACTCAGGCACAGTATTCTAAAATTTCTGAATCAATGCCAAAAGAAAAAATGGGGGCGATTCTGAAATTCGTTAAGAAAATTGCCAATACACCCGTGGAGTTGGTAAAGAAACACCCTAAGGTTACTATCGCCGTTGGCATATTTACGACTCTTGTGGGTGGCATTACCGCGAATATCCCGGCTGTAGCTATTGGCGTGACGTTATTGTCGGCAGGGGCTTTAGCACAGTCATCCAACCGTCATGCTGAAATGAAGGCCGCTTTTCATGGAGCGCAGACTGCACCAGAAGCTATGCCTGAATAGTCTTTTAAAATGCGTGTGGATACATTCTGTATAAAAACTTCCTGCGGCCTCATCGCACTCAAAAGAGTAGCGACCACATGTGCTGGCTAAAAAAGGCCTTATGGCATTCTCAGAATGCCATTTTTCTGTTCCTGGTAAATGATATATTTGAATATATAACAGATAAATATACCTCATTCTAAAATAGTTAAATAATACCCATTGGTTAAGAGAGCTGAATTATGAAGTTAACTCCCTCACTGGTCAGTAGCCAGCAACATCGTTTCGCTTTTCCTCAGGCACCAGGAGAAGCTGGAAGGGAAACAAGTCATACCATGGGGAATTGTATTTCTGTACGAAATAGTGCAAATACATCTCTTCCGAGAAGTGACTCAAAGAGCAGAAGTTCGGATGTAATAAAAGATTTTTTCAAGAGAACGATAGCGGCTCAAAGCTATCATAAAATGTTCTCTGAAGGTGCTGACTTCAAAGAGTTAGGTATCGCTCTGGCACCGCCATCAGCCAAAAAGGCATCATTACACTCGCTACAGCATCTTAACAATGTTTCTAAAAACTATTTATCTAAAATTAAGGAAAAAACTCAGAATTTAACCCCTCAGGAAAGGGTCCTGCTCAGTAAAGTCGTCGATGCAAAAATCCATTTCAGACATCAAAGTAATTCAAATTTGGCAGCGGGCGCCGGAACGTTAAACATATTGTCTTTACATAAATTGCAATCTGATGGGATCGCTACTGCAAAAAATACGTACTCAGAAGATATAAGGTGTTTAAGTAATCAGGATTTCGTTTTTTTTGGCGTTGAATTCTCTGATGATGAAGCGCAGCTCCCTCTCAATACTCGCCATTCAACCGTAGATTTTGGTGCTAATGCATATATAATTGATGAGCAGTATCCTTATGGATATCTGACATTAACCGATCATTACGATAACATAATCCAACCCGCTTTCAGGCACGAACATAAAAACTTTATCGGCCAATTCACTGATGTAAGAAATGATGTTTATCGCAAAGTACATGGGGATAAAGGCTCGAAAGATGTTCCTGTCTTTAATACTAAGGACATGAGGCAGGGTTTGGGGTTGCATCTTATTGATTTTCTCAGGAACACGAGTGATGCAGGATTCAGAAATTTTGCTCTGAATGAAAACCTTGACAGTAAAAATTTAGATAAAGTCCTGAATTTTGTATTTCAGCCAGAGTTTCATGTGCCGAGAATGGTTAGCACGAATAATTTCAAAGAAGTTAAGTTGCGCGAGATTAGTTCGGAGGATGCAGTTAAAGCTTCTAATCTTGAAGCCCTTTCGTTACATCTAAAAAATAAGGATATGGCATGTAAAGCTATGGGGTATGCTATCGAATACGCAAAACAAGATGTTGTCAGTCATCTGTTTTCAACATTCGAGTTTACTCGCCAGGACGTAGCAAAAATGTCTACTTCCTATCAGGATGTTGAATACTCATTGAGCGACTACTCCGCGGATGAAAAAATTCTCAAAGAGTTTTTGGACCGTAAGTTAGTCGAACCTAATAAATCATTCAGAAAGGTTAACGCTGGTGACACCATGTTAGATAATGCAATAAAATACGGAAAAAAAGAAATGATTGATATATTGCTTGCATATGGAGCAGTTCGTGGAAAAGGAAATTAATAACCACTGATAAAACATAAGCAATAACTTTTGCAATGTCTGGTAACTGTATTTTTTTACGGACGAGTTACCAGACTAACCTTTGACTGAAAGTTAGTCATTCATAGAAATATGAAAATGCTCATGCTTCTTAGGATGAATGGATAATGGCTGAAGAGAGACTGCACTTAGCGTAATTTTGTGCGGTTGAGGATCAGACCCTTCAGTGACATATTAAGCCACCAAAGGGCTGATTTATTTATCTGCCGTACAGATTTATATTTATTTAAATCGGCCCAGCGGAGGCGGCGGTGGTGGTAGGGGGATACCTTTTGCATCCAATTTGAGGGCGGCAACGGGTTTGTTCTCTTTTTCAGCCTCGGTAGCCTTCATTTTTGCTTTTTCTGCTGCTTCAGCTTTGAGTGCAATTGTAACTCTGGCTTCTTCTTTAGCCTCAGCGATTTCGCGCTGGGGCGCCGCACGCTCATATGCTTGCTTTAGTTCGGCAAGCTCCTTCTGCCAGGGTTTCAGCGCTTCGAGGGGCGATTTAATCTCTGAGCTGGTTTTACCCACTCGCTTTGCCAGCGCGGCGGTAAGATCCTTAATCAGATCGTCCTGGCGATGTTTCATTTCTGCTTCCCGTTTGCTGGCATTATTAACGTTCGCCTTAGCGGTTACGTTGCTGCTATCCGGCTTTTTCGCTGGCATATTTATTGGCGGCGGAGGCGGTAATGGAACGCCTTTGGCATCCAGCTTGAGCGGTGCAACCGGCCTGTTAGCTTTCTCTGCCTCAGCTGCTTTTTGTTTCGCTTTCTCTGCCTCTTCGGCGTTAAGCGCAACTCTTACCCTCTTTTCTTCTTTAGCCTCGGCTGCTTCACGTTCAGGTGCTGAACGTGCGTAAGCTTCTTTCTGTTGCGCAAGCTCCCTCTGCCAGGGCTTCAGTGCCTGAGTGTCAGATTTCATATCACCGGCCTCAACACCGCTTTTTCGGTTAGCCAGCGCGCGCTTGAGGTCAGCTAAAAAATCCTCCTGCTTACACAAACGATCGGGGCCATTTTGTATTCTTGCCAGATTGCATACTACGGGACTGACTATTTTTCCTTTATTTGTATCTGGCTGATTTATTGCTTCCTGATTTCTTATTGGTACTGCAATTTGTCTTGATAAAGAGTTTATCGTTGTCATTTTTAACTATTTCCGTTTATGAGTGTTGTTAAATAATTAAGGCCAGGAATCAACAGGCCTGAAAAGATGGACAGGTAAAACATGTTTTACCGACGGTAATATATTTTTAAAAGCAGCTTCACGTTCTGGTGTAAAATGTCCGCTGCAGTTACTCCACTGAATGAGCTGTCCTGCCCTGAAAACAAGTTCTCCAGCGAAATAGACGCCGCGTTCTGTTTCCCTGAACTTCCCTTCAACAATATATTCGCGCATACCACTCAATGAAGTATGTCCGTGAACATTTTTATAATCCGCTTTCCCGCACAGTACCCGGTCTGGCGAATCATCAGGAATAATAAAAACCCAGCCAGCTCCGTCCGGAGCCGCTCCCGGTAAACCTGATACCACATTGACCATTTGATACTGGCCATTACCTGATTTTCTTAATTCATAAACGTGGTTGGGGTTGGCTGGATCCTGATCAATACATTTGGGTTGTAAAACTTGCATCGCACCACGTATGAGCAGCATTTTGTTTAATGCAGAATGCCTGAAATTATTGCTCTCATTTTTACATGGACAATAAATGTTTTTGACATTCTCAGTAGCTAAATTTTTTAACGACTTGCTTTTATAAAGTTGGATTGGGCTGGGGTTAATTATCGATATTTTTCCAATAATTCCATTTTCTGCACTATTTTTAAATTGCCCCCCATGCTCGCGGTGATATAAATTACTGCTTGATGTTGCGCCTGCATTTCTAATGCTTAAATCTTTCATTACTCTTCTCTGCTGCAGGATAAGTTGGTTTTAAATGGACTTAACGTTCTATTGGTATTGAAAACGTTTCAACTTTATTCATTGTCAGATACCGAATAACATTACAGCATGCTGCTAGCAGGAAGTATGTAATAAAACGCTCATTATCAGGTGTTTGCATCCTGGAGTTGTCTGCAACTGGCGGTTGTCGATGCAGACGCAAAGGTACCTGAATATTGCCTGACGAAAAGCCGGGTGGTGGCTTCGCCTTACCCGGCCTATAAGGTCAATGATTGCCGCGCCAACGGTTTTTTAGGCCGGGTAAGCGCAGCGCCACCCGGCAACTAAGCTCACGCGTTCGACCAGCTCTGAATCGCGTCCACCTTGCTTAAATCTCCGTGGAACACTTCGTACGATTTTTTCAGAATCGGATCTGTGTGTTTGGTCAGATCTTTAAAGATCCCCTTATTCATTGCCTCATAGCGAGCGGCATGGGTGGCAACGGGGGTAAAGACATCTTTTACCCGCACCATATTATCGACCGCTTTCTGATACGATGGATAAAGGCCAAGACCGACTGCCGTATTGATGGCGGCGCCCAGGCTGGCGCAGCCGTTGATGGCATTGCGTCGGGCAGGCATATTGAAGACGTCGGCAAAAATCTGCATAAACAGGTCGCTGTTGGAGCCACCGCCGGTGATGATCACCTGCTTAGCCTGCTGCTGCATTTCACTCGTCATGCTGTCGTAGTTATTTTTCAGCGTCAGCGCGATGCTCTCAAGGATGGAGCGGTAAATCCATGCGTAGTCCATCGTGGCATTAAAGCCAATCATGATCCCGCGCTTGTACGGCTCCCATGGGTTGGTCAGCCAGTCGAGAACGGTCATCAGTCCGTCGCATCCTGGCGGGACGTGGCTGGCTTTTTGGTTGAGCAAATCCTCTGGCGAAATGCCTTGCGCCTGCGCATCCTGAATCAGTGATTCGCCCAGCATGTCGCGTAGCCAGCTGACGGTCCACATGCCTTTACGAATGCCGTAGCCTTCGTAGAGTAACGTTTCCGGAATGGAGGACATAATCGGCCAGTAAGCCTGCGGATCTTTTGGTAACGTCTTGCCGTTCATCATCAGGGCAATATAGGTGCCGAGCGAGATGACCGACGTTTCATCATCAAGTAAACCTGCGCCCAGGGCTTCGACCGCTTTATCGCTGGTGCTGCATACCACCGGCAGCCCCTGTGGGAAGCCCGTTGCTTTAGACGCTTCTGGTGTGATGTGGCCCAATACCGTGCCCGGCATTTGCACGTCAAAAAGCATCTCCCGCGGAATATTAAATTTCTGGAAGACCGCTTTGTCTTCGCTCCAGTTCCAGGTTTTGTAGTCCACCGGCCACTGACCGAAGTAGTTGGCGATATTGTCCTTACGCTCGCCGGTCAGGCGGTGGGAAAGATAGCCGGAGAAAGAGGTGACGTAAGCCACTTCGTCATTTGTGTGTTCATAAGGCCGCGTCACGCGAGAGTCCTGCCAGCTGATGAGCTGCGCGGCGGGCGTGCCGTCCGCTTTTAATAACGCGCGGCAGCAGCGAATGGAGCCTAAACCGATGCCGATGATGTTTTCCGGGCTTTCGCCAAACTGGCGCATCAAATCTTTTCCGGCGGCGCACAATGAGGTCCAGAGATCGTCGTCCGGGTGCTCTACCGTATCCGCATCCGGCGTGTACATGGGCTGCAGTAGCCCTTTACCTTCACAGACTACGTTACCTTTCAGGTCGTACATCACAACTTTGGTACTCTGACTTCCGCCATCAATTCCAATGATGTATTTCTCAGACATTGCCCTTCTCCTTTAAATTGCCACCGTCACTCGCCAGCGCTTTCTGCAGCCAGTGACGCTACGTTTTCCGTTTCCTGGCCGGCGGCGCGGATTTTCCTGAACAACAGGAAAGTAAAGACGATAACCATGCAGACCGCGCCCAGGCCCATCAGCCACATATTGCGGTAGGCTTCCGCTGCGGGCAGCGTGTCCTGCCAGTGGCCAACGATGGGATACACAAATACGTCAGGCAGAAAGCCGATTACCGAGCAAATCCCGACGGTGGTACCCATGATAAAGGTCGGCGTTCTGGCCTCGCCCGGGCAGGCGAAATAAAGCCCGCGTGAGGCGTAACAGGTAAAAGCGAGCAGCAGAATCAGGCCAATACCGATGGCAACAGACTGCGGGTTGCTATTGGTCACCAGCAGGGCTACCAGCGTCAGGGCACTGACGATGGAGAGAAGCTGAATCACGCGCGTCGGTGATTTCACCCGGCTGTAGGTCGTAATCAGACCGCCCAGCGGGCCGCAAAAGGCGCGGAAAATTTTGTTAATCACAATCCCCATATAGCTCGCCGCAACCAGCGACATGCCGTACATCTCGGTCAGATAGTTGGTGGAGTAGCTGAGGATGGCGTAGATGGTGTACACGCCAAAGATAATCAGGCTGCAGTACCAGGTGGTGCTGATGCGCAGTACGGAAAGTATATCGCTGAACTGGAAGCTTTTTTTCTGTACGTTGCTTTCTGCATTGTGCGGTTCCACGCCGTCGGCGACGAAGAACCAGCAGAGGATCCCCAGCAGAATGTAGACCACGCTGTAGATCAAAATCACCGTCTTCAGGCTGTTCGGGTCATCGGCCGCAAAGCGGGAAAAAGCCCACATGGTGAACACCGCCAGCGACATCACGCCCACGCCGCGCAGGCCTTCCATCCAGCCCATGATTTTGCCCTGTTCCGTGCTGTCGCCAAGCATCGAGGCTGCCTTGATGGACACCGACCACAGCATCAAAATAGTGGTAATGGCAAAAGCCACCTGAATGAGCAGCATCACCCAGAGCGGGGGATAGGTAGCCATCAGCAGGCCAAGCAGGCCGGTCACGATCATCGCAGAGGTGATCATTTTACGGTGAGAAAATTTATCGGCAATCACACCGCTGGGGGCATAAAGAATAATTGCGGTTATTCCGAAAGTACTCATTATTAACCCTATTTCGGTATTGCTGAATCCCATAAATTTTGCCATGGGGATTTGGTAAATATACCGTAAATAAGCCAGGTCAAAACTGACGCCGCCGCTAAAGCTTATAATGGCGAGGGTTATCCAACGGCGATATGATGATTTTTGCATATCGTTCTCTCGTGTTATCTGGACGGAAAACAAACAAAAAAAAGAGAAAAGTAAGCCGCCTTTGCAGGTGGATTACTTTTCTCATGGGCTCTAGTAATTGGCATAACAAATAACATGTTCAGGCTGGCTTGAGTGTGAGAATAATCACGCTTCTTATGATTACTGAATTTGAATGAGCGAAACCCAGCTCTGTGAAGCTCATCACATTCGCGACTAAGTGGCTATGCTAAAAATTATGCCCAGTTACCAGAGAATATGAGAAAGGTGACTTCCCTCTAAGCGGGGGAAGTTGCCTTTCTTTTTTTTTGCCTAAAGGATTGTGGAGCCAAATCATGTCTATCGAATCGCTTAATGCATTTTCAATGGATTTCTTCTCCCTGAAGGGAAAAACGGCCATCGTTACCGGTGGCAACAGCGGTCTGGGTCAGGCGTTTGCCATGGCGCTGGCGAAAGCCGGAGCGAATCTGTTTATCCCAAGCTTCATCAAAGACAACGGCGAAACCCGCGAGCTGATTGAGCAGCAGGGCGTACAGGTCGAATTCATGCAGGTGGACATTACCGCTGAAGGTGCGCCATGCAAGATTATCGCTGCCTGCTGTGAACGCTTTGGCACCGTTGATATCCTCGTCAATAACGCCGGGATTTGTAAGCTCAATAAGGTACTGGATTTTGGCCGCGCCGACTGGGATCCGATGATTGACGTCAACCTGACGGCGGCATTTGAACTCAGCCACGAAGCGGCAAAAATCATGATCCCGCAAAAGCACGGGAAAATTATTAATATCTGTTCTCTATTTTCGTATTTGGGTGGGCAATGGTCGCCTGCTTATTCCGCAACCAAACATGCACTCGCTGGTTTAACCAAAGCTTATTGTGATGAATTAGGTCAATACAATATTCAGGTCAACGGGATTGCACCTGGATATTACGCAACCGAAATCACAACGGCCACGCGCAGTAATCCGGAAACTAACCAGCGCGTTCTGGATCATATTCCTGCTAATCGCTGGGGAGATACGCAGGATTTAATGGGAGCGATGGTTTATCTTTCCAGCCGCGCTTCTGATTATGTCAATGGTCATTTATTAGTCGTTGATGGTGGATATTTAGTCCGCTAATTAAGGTTATTCTTAAGCGATATTGCCTGCTGAATAGGGTGGTTCCTGCCATTTTTACTTTAAATCAGAAAGGAAACGTTATGTCTTTATCCCGCGAAGCGATTGTTGAACAGGTAAAAGAAATTGTTGGTCCGGAGCGTGTTGTTACCGATGAAAACGTCCTGAAGAAAAACAGCGTTGACCGCTTCAGAAAATTTGCCGATATCCACGGCGTGTTCACGCTGCCGCTGCCGGCCGCAGTAGTCAAACTGGGCTCCACTCAGCAGGTTTCCCAGGTGCTGGCGTTTATGAATCAGCACAAGATTAACGGCGTACCGCGCACCGGGGCATCCGCAACGGAAGGCGGGCTCGAAACGGTGGTTAAAAACTCGCTGGTGCTCGACGGCTCCGGGATGAACAAAATCATCGATATTGATATCGAAAATATGCAGGCCACCGCGCAGTGCGGCGTGCCGCTGGAAATTCTGGAAAATGCCCTGCGCGCCAAAGGCTACACCACGGGCCATTCACCGCAGTCAAAACCGCTGGCGCAGATGGGCGGCCTGGTCGCAACCCGCAGTATCGGCCAGTTCTCCACGCTCTATGGCGCGATTGAAGACATGGTGGTCGGGCTTGAAGCCGTGCTGCCGGATGGCACCATCACTCGCATCAAAAACGTGCCGCGCCGCGCCGCCGGGCCGGACATCCGCCACATCATCATCGGCAACGAAGGGGCGCTGTGCTACATCACGGAAGTGACAGTGAAAATTTTCAAATATACCCCGGAAAACAACCTCTTCTACGGCTATATTCTTGACGATATGAAGGTTGGTTTCGACATCCTGCGAGAAGTGATGGTCGAGGGTTACCGTCCGTCTATCGCTCGCCTGTACGACGCCGAAGACGGCACGCAGCACTTCACCCATTTTGCCGATGGCAAATGCGTGCTCATCTTTATGGCCGAGGGCAATCCACGTATAGCGAAAGCGACTGGCGAAGGGATTGCCGAGATTGTTGCCCGCTATCCGCAGTGCACTCGCGTGGACAGCAAGCTTATCGAAAACTGGTTCAACAACCTGAACTGGGGTCCGGAGAAAGTGGCTGCTGAGCGCGTGCAGATCCTCAAAACCGGCAACATGGGCTTTACCACGGAAGTTTCAGGTGACTGGAGCAGCATTCATCAGATTTACGAGCGCGTGATCCACCGTATCCGCACCGAGTTCCCGCACGCCGACGACATCACCATGCTGGGCGGTCACTCTTCTCACAGCTACATCAACGGCACCAATATGTACTTCGTTTACGACTACAACGTGGTGGACTGCAAACCAGAAGAAGAGATCGACAAGTACCACAACCCACTGAACAAAATCATCTGCGAGGAGACGATCAACCTCGGCGGATCGATGGTTCACCACCACGGTATCGGCAAGCACCGCGTGCACTGGGCCAAAGCGGAGCACGGCACCGCCTGGGCGCTGCTGGAAGGGCTGAAGAAGCAGTTTGACCCGAACGGCATCATGAACACCGGGACTATCTATCCGATTGAAAAATAATCGCTATAACGGCTTCTCCCATGGGGAAGCCGTCTTTTTTCCTGAGGGGGAGCTATGAGCGCGTCACCTGTACGAATGGACGATCTGCCGCTAACCCGCTTTCACTGGCGCATTGCCGGCCTCACCTTTGGTGCGCATCTGACCGACGGCTATGTGCTGGGCGTCATTGGCTATGCCATCATTCCGCTCCAGTCACAAATGAATCTGACGCCGATGCTGGAAGGGCTGATCGGCGGCTCGGCGCTGTTTGGCCTGTTTCTCGGTAGCCTGATCCTCGGCTGGATCTCCGATCACATTGGTCGCCAGCGCATCTTCACCTTCAGCTTTTTGCTGATCGCCCTGGCTTCCTTCTTACAATTTTTTGTCACCTCGCCGGAGCAGCTGATCTTCCTGCGTATGCTGATTGGTTTTGGCCTCGGCGGCGACTACTCGGTAGGGCATACGCTACTGGCGGAGTTTTCGCCTAAGCGCTATCGCGGCATGCTGTTGGGGGCATTCAGCGTGGTCTGGACGCTGGGGTATGTGCTGGCGAGCGTTGCCGGGCATCACTGGATCAACAGCGAACCCGAAGCCTGGCGCTGGCTTCTGGCGTCTGCGTCGCTCCCCGCGCTGGCAATAACGCTGCTGCGCATGGGCACGCCGGAATCACCCCGCTGGCTGATGCGGCAAGGGCGTATTAATGAAGCCCACGCCGTCGTCCGCCGCTTTCTTGGCGCGAACGTACTTCCCGGCGATGAAATTTCCGGCGTGACGACCCGCCACATCAGCACGCTCTTTTCCGCCCGCTACTGGCGGCGAACGGCGTTTAACAGCCTGTTCTTTATCTGTCTGGTGGTGCCGTGGTTCGTCATTTACACCTGGCTGCCAACCATCGCCCAGACCATCGGGCTGGAAGATGCGCTGACCGCCAGCCTGATCCTTAACTGCCTGCTGATCGTCGGTGCGCTGCTCGGCCTGGTGCTGACCTGGTCGCTTTCACGGCGTCAGTTCCTGATCGGCAGTTTTCTGTTTCTGGCGCTGACGCTCACGGCGCTGGCGTTTACTCCGGCCAGCAACAGCACGCTGATCCTGCTGCTGTTTGTTCTGTTCAGCACCGCGATTTCGGCGGCAAGCAATCTGGTCGGCATCCTGCCCGCTGAGAGTTTCCCGACGGATATTCGTTCGCTGGGCGTGGGCTTTGCCACGGCGATGAGCCGTCTGGGGGCAGCTATTGCCACTGGCTGTTTGCCGATGGCGCTGCTCTCCTGGGGAATGCGCAATACCTTGCTGATTCTGGTGGTGGTACTGCTGGTCGGGCTGGTGGTGTCGGTGCTTTGGGCACCGGAAACCCGAAATTTATCGCTGGTGGAGGCAGCCGGGCTTCCACCGAAGCCGCAGGGAAAGGTCGATGAACATACTGTTGGCGTTTAAGGCCGAACCGGATCTGTCGATGCTCGCGGAAAGCGACTGGCAGGCTGCCGCGTGCAGCGGAACCGGCCCCGATCGCAGGCTGATGCGAATACTGATGGGGAACGACGAGCAGGGGGCGGCGGAGCTGATGCTACAGGCGCGTGAGGTCAATCCGGCCCTCGTGCTGAGTGCCGTGACGCTCGGTGATGAACGGGCACTTCCTGCTCTGCGCAACATGGCGGCGCTGGGCTTTGCACGCCAGACGCTATTACTTTCTCGCGAAGATACTCGCTTCTCGCCGGTTTATATTGCCCGGCAGCTGGCGGCGCAGGTCAGAGCACAGAATGCCGGGCTCGTGCTGCTCGGGTGCCAGAGCAGCGAAGGGCAGAACGGGCAGACCGCCTGGCTGCTGACGGAAATGCTCGGCTGGCCTTGTTTATCTTCGGTTTGCGGGCTTGGCGTCGACGGGGAAGGATTTATCGTTGAATGTGAGGACCTGCGCCAGCGTAGCCGCTGGTGCGTGCAGCAGCCTGCGGTGTTAAGAGTGCAAAACCGCGGCCAGCTGGCGCTGCGGGTGCCGGGCATGCGCGCAAGGCTTGCGGCGGCGAAAGTCGACATAGAGCAGATCGTCTGTGAACCTTCTGATGCCGCTGAAATAACCTGCCTGTCTCTGGAACGACAGATGACCCGACGTAGCGGCATCATTATTGATGGCCCTGCGCACCAGGCGGCAAAGCGGCTGTGGGATGACTATCTGGCTGAAAGGATAACGCTGTGAAAATTGCAGTTGTGGCGCTACAGCCTGAAGACGAAGAGCAGCTGGCTGACTTTCTGGCGCAAAATGCGCTGTCGCCGCAGCTGTGCTGGCGAACGCAGAACGCTTCGGTGGAAACGCTGCTGGCGACGCTGGAGGCTGAATGTCTCCCGGTCTCACCCGATCTGATCCTGTTTCCTTCTTCACCTGAAGGGAATGAGCTGGCAACCCGCCTGGCGTGGCGGCTACAGGGCAGTGCGATTTGCCTGGCGCTGGGCGTTAACAGCGAAGCCCGAACGGTGACGAAAGCCGTTTACGGTAATGCACTGACGGCCACGTTGAAGCCTGAGCGTTATCCCCTTTGCTTATCCATAGCGGCAGCGTTTCCGCGTCAGCAGGCCATTTTCCCTGCGAATACATCCGTCAAAGTGCTGGCCCCGATACCTGTTTCCGGAGAGCTGCCGCCGCCGGAGATCCTCAGCAAATCTGAGCATCCCCTGCAGTCGGCTCGTGTTGTGCTGGCAGCCGGGCAGGGGGCGATGGATCGGACCGTTGCCAGTCTGGCGGAAAAGCTTAAAGCGGAGATCGGCTTTACCCGTCAGCGTGTGATGGCGGGTCACTGTGACGAGCAGCGCATGCTTGGGATTTCCGGACAGAGCATTGCGCCGGAGGTTTGCCTGATCGCCGGCGCATCCGGAGCCTCAGCCTTTATGGCGGGCGTGGCGCAGAGCCAATTTATTGTCGCGGTCAATCACGATCCCGAAGCCCCCGTTTTTACTGCGGCGGATGTCGGGATCATCGGGGAGGCAGAACAAGTGCTGGAAGCGCTGGTGGCCTGCGTCAGTTCAGAGATTTAGCCAGCTTCCAGACGTCGGTATTGGTTGTAGAGAGCGCCAGTACGCCCGCTTCAATTGCATTGCGGGCATCTTCTTCATCGCACACCAGGCCACCGGCAATCAGCGGCTGGCGCACCTTTTCCGTTACCCAGCTCAGCACCTTCGGCATACAGCCGGGCAGGATTTCAATGCAGTCCGCGTTCGATTGCGCCACCTGTTTGTCGATGTTGTGAAATGAAATCGAGTCGACGATAAACAGGCGGTGAATGCAGAAAAAGCCCTCTGCACGCGCGGCTTTCAGCATATTGGGCTTGGTGCTGATAATGCCGTCGGCCTGGGTCACCAGCTTGAGAAACTGAATCACCACTTCCTTATTTGACGCGCCCTCCAGTAAATCGACGTGGATAAAGGCGATTTTCCCGGCCTGCTTAATCTTCTGGACGATCCCGGTGATGGTGCAAATGTTGCCGTAGAGCACGGAAATACACTGGCATTCGGAAGCGATGGCCAGCTGCAGGCTGGCGTTGTCTTTTACCGCGGCGATAACCGGGTTCTGTCTTAGCAGGTGAAGTAGCGACACTCGAAATCCTTAGATGTTTTAGCCAAAACGCAGGGTCAACCCACAGCCAGACGGGGGGTAGCGCCACTCAGTAAGGGCAGCGTCATCGGCCACCAGCCGACAGCAGCCGCACTCCAGGCAACCCTGAAAGTGCACGTCTACCTTGCCAGCCGCGTCGCGCTGAAACAACCCGGCCGGACAAATCTTTTCCAGCAGGGCAATCTGCTCTTCGCTGAGGGATGGCTGAAGCGCAATGTGTGCCTCACCGGCGGGATGATAGCAGTTGCGCGTAAGGCTTTCGTTTACAGACATCGCAGGCTCCTCAGAAGATCGCGACTTAATCGGGTGAATCCGAAGCGACGCGCGTGGCGGAACAAAATTTGCCACAGTGGCGGGTTGGCGCGGGCATCGACGCGAGTCAGATCCCGCATGACGGCCTGGCTGAATTCCGGCCAGTGGCGATACCAGCTTTCGCTCTGTAACAAATCAGGGACATTACGATAGCGCTGAAGCTGCTGCCAGAGTGCGCTGCGTTGCAGCTCGCTGTCATACAAGGTTTGCAGCGGCTTATCCGGCCGCTGAAAATGCGCCGCCAGCGTTCGGGCTGCGGCCTGCGCGCTAAGGATGGCGGTGTCCATTCCCCTGACCGTGACGCCGGTGTTGATGCAGGTGCGCAGCGTATCGCCGACCAGCAGCCAGCCTTCCCCTGCACGCTGCAACGGTACGCTGTTCATGCCGCCTTCAGGCACCAGATGTGCACTATATTCCAGCGTTTCGGCATCGCGAATCAGCGGGCGTAGAGTCGGGTGATGCTTGAGTTTTGCCAGCAGCGAAGAGGCTGAACCGGGCCCGTGGCGCAGCGAGGCCAGTGGGGCAACAATGCCGAGCGACAGTGACTGCTGGTTGGTATACAGAAACGCACCCGCAGGCTTACTGCCGCAAATCTGCCCGCTGAACAGCCACGCAGCACCTTCGTTGTTTTCGATATGAAATCGCTCCTGAATCCGCGTGTCGTCGAGGGCGAGCGTTTCTTTGATACCGAGCGCCATGGTCTCAGGAGAAGGGCGAGGAGCGAGATTCGCCTGTTCGGCAAGCAGGCTGTTTGCGCCTTCCGCCAGCACAACGACTTTTGCCCGCAGCGTTTCGCCTTCACAGATAATGCCCGCGATGCGGCCATGCTCCCGCAGCAGCCTTTCAACCGTCACATTACAAAGAAGCTGGGCACCTTCCGCTTCCGCCTGGGCTGCAAGCCACGGGTCGAAGCGGGCGCGCAATACGCTCCATGAGTCACTCGCCGGATGCTGTGCGCAAAGCGTGGTTCCGCCATCTGCAGTCAACAGGGAGAAATGTTCACGGGTGATGTGGCGCTCGAGCGGCGCGGTCTTCTGGAAATCAGGGAGAATGTCGGCGAGGGCGTAGCCATAAAGCCTGCCGCCGGAGAGGTTTTTGCTGCCGGGCTGTTCGCCGCGTTCGATAAGCAGAACCGACAGCCCGGCGCGGGCGCTGAGCAGGGCGCAGGTTGAGCCTGCTATCCCTGCGCCAATAATAATAAGATCAAAATCGTCCGCCACTCTGCGCTCCTTTTCCTGAGAACGCATAACCCTAACATAGCGGAATTAAAGGGAATTTGACCGCTGCCGCAAAGGCAGAAATCACTCGCCGCGGTAGACGCAGCCGGCGGTGCAGGTTTCTTTGATGGTGACTGCGCTCAGAAGTGGAACAAGCGGTTTCATCTGGTCCCAAATCCATTTCGCCAGCACTTCGCTGGTTGGGTTTTCAAGCCCGGGGATCTCGTTCAGATAGTAGTGATCGAGCCTGTCATAAGTCGGTTTGAAGGCGGCTTTCAGCTCGGCGAAATCCATGATCCAGCCCGTGTGCGGATCCACCTCACCCGTAATTTCCAGACGTACCATAAAGGAGTGGCCGTGCAGGCGACCGCACTTGTGACCGGCGGGTACGTGTGGCAAATGGTGTGCCGCTTCGAACATAAAATCTTTAAACAGGGTGGTGGACATCGTGAACTCTCAAAAATGCGGAAAAAACCGGCGAATCTTACCGCAACGCGCCTTTTTTCGCATTAACTAAAACCGGCGTTAAAAGACTGACGGTAACTATACGGTCTTTTTTAAGTGAAAATTACTATATTTCAATGTGTTAATTAACCTGTTTTGCCGATAAGAACGATGACTAAAACAGGTTAGTCCATTTGGTTATTTATTATTTCCATCCCTTCTTTAATTGTTATTATCCAGGTCTTTATCCTTACCCTTACTTCTGTTTTTACGCTAAAAACAGCTTTGCTACTGGAACATAACGACGCATGACGACACAGGCCCCACCTTCCGCTTTGCTTCCGCTGAACCCGGAGCAGCTGGCACGCCTGCAGGCGGCCACCACCGATCTTTCACCGACCCAGCTTGCCTGGGTTTCTGGCTATTTTTGGGGCATGCTCAACCAGCAGCCGGGCAGCGTGGTTGCCGCAACGCCTGTTACTACTGAAGCACCGGCCATCACCCTGATTTCCGCCTCGCAAACCGGCAACGCGCGGCGCGTAGCGGAACAGCTGCGCGACGATCTGCTGGCGGCGCAGCTGAACGTCAAGCTGGTGAACGCGGGTGACTATAAATTCAAACAAATTGCCCAGGAAAAACTGCTGGTGGTGGTGACCTCCACCCAGGGGGAAGGCGAACCGCCGGAAGAGGCCGTGGCGCTGCACAAATTCCTGTTCTCGAAAAAAGCGCCGAAGCTGAACGGCACGGCGTTTGCCGTGTTTGGCCTCGGTGACACCTCCTACGAATTCTTCTGCCAGTCAGGCAAAGATTTTGACAGCAAGCTGGCCGAGCTTGGCGCAGAACGCCTGCTGGATCGCGTTGATACCGACGTGGAGTTCCAGCCTGCGGCGACCGAGTGGCGGGCGCGTATCGTCGACGTGCTGAAAGCGCGTGCGCCGAAAGAAACTCCTGCGCAAGCCGCACTGAACGCGGCCGGGGCGGTGAACGAGGTGCATTCCAGCCCGTACACCAAAGAAGCCCCGCTGACCGCGACGCTCGCGGTAAACCAGAAAATCACCGGTCGCGATTCAGAAAAAGATGTGCGCCACATCGAAATCGATCTGGCGGACTCCGGGCTGCGTTATCAGCCGGGCGACGCACTTGGCGTGTGGTATCAGAACGATCCGGCGCTGGTGAAAGAGCTGGTTGAACTGCTGTGGCTGAAAGGTGATGAAACGGTCACCGTGAATGGCCAGGCGCAGCCGCTGAGCGAAGCGCTACAGTGGCATTTCGAACTGACCGTGAACACCGCCAACATCGTGGAGAACTACGCCACGCTAACCCGAAGTGAATCACTGCTGCCTCTGGTGGGCAACAAAGCGCAGCTTCAGCACTACGCCGCAACCACGCCGATTGTTGATATGGTGCGTTTCTCCCCGGCGCAGCTGGATGCCGAAGCGTTGATTGGCCTGCTGCGTCCGCTGACGCCGCGCCTCTATTCCATTGCCTCTTCTCAGGCAGAAGTGGAAACCGAAGTGCACGTGACCGTTGGCGTGGTGCGTTACGACATCGAAGGCCGTGCCCGCGCGGGCGGTGCCTCCAGCTTCCTCGCCGATCGCCTGGAAGAAGATGGCGAAGTGCGCGTCTTCATCGAGCATAACGACAACTTCCGTCTGCCCGCTAACCCGGAAACGCCGATCATCATGATTGGTCCTGGCACCGGCATCGCGCCGTTCCGTTCCTTTATGCAGCAGCGTGCAGCCGACGGCGCGGAAGGGAAAAACTGGCTGTTCTTCGGTAACCCGCACTTCACCGACGATTTCCTCTATCAGGTGGAGTGGCAGCGCTATGTAAAAGAAGGCGTCCTGACAAAAATCGATCTGGCCTGGTCCAGAGATCAAAAAGAAAAAGTCTACGTACAGGACAAACTGCGCCAGCAGGGCGCGGAGCTGTGGCGCTGGATCAATGACGGTGCCCATATTTATGTCTGTGGCGACGCCAATCGCATGGCGAAGGACGTTGAGCAGGCTTTGCTGGAAGTGATTGCTGAATTCGGCGCGATGGACGCTGAAGCGGCAGACGACTATTTAAGTGAGCTGCGCGTAGAGCGCCGCTATCAGCGAGATGTCTACTAATGAGCGAAAAACACCCGGGCCCTTTAGTGGTCGAAGGCAAACTGTCGGACGCCGAGCGTCTGAAAAAAGAGAGCAATTACCTGCGCGGCACCATTGCTGAGGATCTGCATGATGGCCTGACGGGCGGCTTCAACGGCGATAACTTCCTGCTGATCCGCTTCCACGGCATGTATCAGCAGGACGATCGCGATATCCGCGCCGAACGTGCCGAACAGAAGCTGGAGCCGCGTCATGCGATGATGCTGCGCTGTCGCCTGCCGGGCGGGATCATCACCACCAAGCAGTGGCAGTCGATCGACAAGTTTGCTGAAAACAACACCCTTTACGGCAGCATCCGTCTGACCAACCGCCAGACGTTCCAGTTTCACGGCATCCTGAAAAAGAACGTGAAACCGGCACACCAGATGCTGCATGAAGTGGGGCTGGATGCGCTGGCAACGGCGAATGACGTGAACCGTAATGTGCTTTGTACATCGAACCCGATTGAGTCTGAACTGCACGCCGAAGCCTACGAGTGGGCGAAAAAACTCTCTGAGCATCTGCTGCCACGTACGCGAGCGTACGCGGAGATCTGGCACGATCAGGAAAAGGTTGCCACTACGGACGAAGAACCGATCCTGGGCGAAACCTATCTGCCGCGTAAGTTCAAAACGACGGTAGTGATCCCGCCGCAAAACGACGTGGATCTGCACGCCAACGATATGAACTTCGTGGCGGTCGCAGAGAAAGGCAAGCTGATTGGCTTCAACCTGCTGGTGGGCGGCGGGCTGTCTATTGAACACGGCAACAAGAAAACCTACGCCCGCACCGCGAGCGAGTTTGGTTTCCTGCCGCTGGAGCATACGCTGGCCGTGGCCGAAGCGGTCGTTACCACTCAGCGCGACTGGGGCAACCGTACCGACCGTAAAAACGCCAAAACCAAATACACGCTGGAGCGCGTCGGCGTGGACGTGTTTAAAGCTGAGGTTGAACGGCGTGCGGGCATGACGTTCGCGCCAATTCGCCCGTATGAATTTACCGGCCGCGGCGATCGCATCGGCTGGGTGAAAGGCATCGACAATAAATGGCATCTGACGCTGTTTATTGAAAACGGTCGTATTCTGGATTATCCGGATCGACCGCTGAAAACGGGCCTGCTGGAGATCGCGAAGATCCACAAAGGCGATTTCCGCCTGACTGCCAACCAGAACCTGATCGTTGCGGGCGTGCCGGAGAGCCAGAAGGCGAAGATTGAAAAGCTCGCCCAGGATCACGGCCTGATGAACGCCGTGAAGCCGCAGCGCGAAAACTCCATGGCCTGCGTCTCCTTCCCGACCTGTCCGCTGGCGATGGCGGAAGCCGAGCGCTTCCTGCCGTCATTCGTCGACAAAGTGGAAGCGGTGATGGCGCGCCATGGCGTGGGTGAGGAGCATATCGTTCTGCGCGTGACGGGCTGCCCAAACGGCTGCGGCCGTGCGCTGCTGGCGGAGCTGGGGCTGGTGGGCAAAGCGCCTGGGCGCTATAACCTGCACGTTGGTGGCAACCGAATGGGTACGCGTATTCCACGCATGTACCGCGAGAACATTACTGAATCAGAAATTCTCGACTCCGTGGACGAGCTGGTAGGCCGCTGGGCGAAGGAGCGCGACGCCAACGAAGGCTTCGGCGACTTTACCGTGCGCGCGGGGATTGTCCGTCCGGTGCTCGATCCGGCCCGGGATTTCTGGGAATAACGTTTTAACGCCCGGTGGCGCTACGCTTACCGGGCCTACGTTTTTGTAGGTCGGGCAAACGCAGTGCCGCCCGACAAAACAGGCAAACGAGGTCTCTATGTCCGTACTCGATCTGAACGCCCTTAATGCATTACCCAAAGTCGAACGCGTGCTCGCGTTGGCGGAAACCAACGGTCAGCTGGAAAAGCTGAGCGCTGAAGAGCGTGTCGCCTGGGCGCTGGAAAATCTGCCGGGCGAGTATGTGCTTTCCTCAAGCTTCGGCATTCAGGCGGCAGTGAGTCTGCATCTGGTGAACCAGCTGCGTCCGGACATCCCGGTTATTCTCACCGACACTGGCTATCTCTTTCCGGAGACGTATCAGTTTATTGACGAACTGACCGACAAGCTGAAGCTCAACCTGAAGATTTATCGCGCTGAGCAAAGTCCGGCGTGGCAGGAAGCACGCTACGGCAAGCTGTGGGAGCAGGGCGTTGAGGGCATTGAGCAATACAATGAGATCAACAAAGTCGAGCCGATGAACCGGGCGTTAAAAGAGTTGAATGCGCAGACCTGGTTTGCGGGCCTGCGTCGTGAACAGTCCGGCAGCCGCGCGAATTTACCTGTGCTCGCGATTCAGCGAGGCGTCTTTAAAATCTTGCCAATCATCGACTGGGATAACCGAACGGTTTACCAGTATCTGCAAAAGCACGGCCTGAAATACCACCCGCTGTGGGATCAGGGCTATCTTTCCGTCGGCGATACCCACACCACCCGTAAATGGGAGCCGGGCATGGCAGAAGAAGAAACACGCTTCTTTGGGCTTAAACGTGAATGCGGGTTGCACGAAGGGTGATGTTTTGCCGGGCGGCACTCTGTTCGCCCGGCCTACAAAACCCGTAGGCCCGGTAAGGCGTAAGCCGCCACCGGGCAATCAGTGAAGCCGGAAGAGATTTAGCCTTTCTTCGCCTTTGCCAGCTCTTTCACCAAAGGCAGCATGATTTTCACCACGTCGCGCCCGCGGTGCTCGATGCGACCCGGCAGAGCTTTATCGATGTATTGTTGGTTGTCGAGGCGGACGTTATGCCAGCTGGTGCCATCAGGGAAAGCGTGGCTTTTAGCGCGCTGCTGGAAACCGTCTTTTTTGCCAAGTAACCAGTTGGTCGCTTCAACGGAGAGGACCGGAATGCCTGCCTGATCGAAAACGGCCGCGTCATTGCAGCATCCGGTGCCTTTCGGGAAGCTGGCGTTGAGGCCTGGGTTCATGGCAGCCTGAATACCGTGGCTGCGAGCGATGCTTATCGCCCGGTCACGCGTCAGTTTACGCACGGAGGCCGGCGTGGATTTCCCGCTGTTAAAATAGAGCTTATCGCCTACCACCAGATTATCGAGATTAATAACCAGCAGGGTGTTTTTCCTTTCCCCGGCGCTCATGCGCGACAGCAGATTGTCGGCACCCAGCTTGCCTTCTTCTTCCCCGCTGGTGGCGACAAAGCGAATGCCGTATTGGGTGGGAATGTCCTTCAGGCGCTCTGCCAGCTCCAGCATTACGCCAACGCCCATCGCATTATCGTCAATGCCCTGCAGCGTCAGGCCGCCAAGGTTGTTTTCCGTGTCGGCATCGCTGTGCGGCGCGTAGGTGTCGAGATGCGCCATCACGATAATTTGCTGACTGGCTTTTCCTTCGTGGGCGGCGATCACCGTACTGCCGGTGATTTTGTGCCAGTTCTGACGTTTATCTTTGCTGGTATAAATAAAGCGGCTGGTAAAGGTGCGGATATCGCTTTCGTAACCCATCTGCGCGAACTGCTGACGCACGTAATCCGCTGAGAGCATCTCTGCCGGGCTACCGGTCATACGGCCGGGAAAATAGGTCGCGATATAGCGGGCCTGCTGGTTGGCAATGTTACCAACGGGAAGCGATGCGGCAAAAACGGGAGCCGTTAAACATGCGCCTAACGCCAGAGGAAAGAGGCGGCGGCACAAGGCGGAAAACATAGTGTGTCCTTACGTCAGGGCAAAATAATAAACCGTTCTAGTATGAAACTGTGACCGATTTAACACAATTTCATTTCTTCTTAAACGGATGAAATAAGCCGCGTTAAGCACTTTTTGGCATTTGCATTTCCGGGGTGTTATTCCTTTGCGGAACTACTCATTCCATTTCGTAATTTCATTTGCTCAGAGCCTCCCCCTATAGTCCCCCTATGCTGAATGTAACTGAGTTGTAGCGCTGTGGACTATTTACCTCTCTTTGCCACTTTGAAAGGCCGCCCTGTTCTGGTGATCGGCGGCGGTGACGTGGCGGCCCGAAAAATCCTCCTGCTGCGGCGGGCCGGGGCAGAGGTGCGTCTGGTGGCGCGACAGCTCTGTGCAGAACTCAGCGAACAGGTTAACGAGCAGGCCATTGTCTGGCTTGCTGAAGAATTCGATGAAACGCAGATTGATCCGGTGTTTCTGGTGATTGCCGCCACCGACGATCGTGAGCTGAACCAGCGCGTCTATGAGGCGGCTAACGCCCGCCAGCGGCTGGTGAACGTTGTCGATAATCAGCCGCTGTGCTCCTTTATCTTCCCGTCGATTGTCGACAGATCGCCTTTACTGGTGGCGATCTCTTCCGGCGGCACCGCGCCCGTGCTGGCGCGCCTGCTGCGCGAAAAAATTGAAGCGCTGTTGCCAACAAGCCTTGGGCGAATGGCGCAGAAGGCGAGCTTCTGGCGACACCATATTCAGACGCGTTTGCAGACGGTTGCGGAACGTCGCCGCTTCTGGGAGCGCGTGTTCACGGGGCGGTTTGCCAGCCTGATGGTGGCCGGGAATGAAGCGGCGGCTCAGCAGGCGCTGGAGGATGAGCTGAATCAGCCTGAACGCAAAATTGGTGAAATCGTATTGGTTGGCGCGGGCCCGGGCGATGCAGGTCTGCTGACGCTGCGCGGCTTGCAGGTGATTCAGCAGGCTGACGTCGTGTTTTACGACCATCTGGTCAGCGAAGGCGTGCGGGAGCTGGTGCGGCGTGATGCGGAGATGATCTGCGTCGGCAAACGTGCAGGCACCCACAGCGTCCCGCAGCATGAGACCAACCGGATGCTGGTGGAAGCGGCGCAGGCAGGAAAAAACGTGGTGCGCCTGAAGGGCGGCGATCCGTTTATTTTTGGCCGCGGCGGCGAAGAGTTACAGGCTGCCGCCGAAGCCGGCATTCCTTTTCAGGTCGTGCCGGGCGTCACGGCAGCAGCAGGGGCCACGGCTTATGCCGGGATCCCGCTGACCCATCGCGATTTCGCCCAGAGCGTGACCTTTGTTACCGGACATTACAAAGCCGACAGCACCCCGTTTGACTGGGCACAGCTGGCACAGAGCCGCCAGACGCTGGCTATCTATATGGGCACCATGAAGGCGGCTGAAATCAGCCAGCAGCTTATTCAGCACGGGCGAGACAGCCTGACGCCGGTGGCGGTGATCAGCCGCGGTACCCGGGCCGATCAGCAGGTGACCGTCGGCACCTTACAACAACTCGAAAGCCTCGCGAAAGATGCCCCAATGCCAGCGCTGCTGGTGGTGGGTGAAGTGGTGCAGCTGCATCATCAACTTGCCTGGTTTCAACACAACCTACAGCAGGAGGGATTCAACTCTTCTGTGGTGAATCTGGCTTAAGGAACGGTTATGGACCAAAAACGACTCACTCACCTGCGGCAGCTGGAGGCGGAAAGCATCCATATCATCCGCGAGGTGGCAGCAGAATTCTCCAACCCGGTGATGATGTACTCCATCGGCAAAGACTCCAGCGTGATGCTGCACCTGGCGCGTAAGGCGTTCTATCCGGGAACCCTGCCGTTCCCGCTGCTGCACGTGGATACGGGCTGGAAATTCCGTGAGATGTACGAGTTCCGCGACCGTACCGCCAAAGCCTATGGCTGTGAGCTGCTGGTGCATAAAAACCCGGAAGGCGTGGCGATGGGCATTAACCCGTTTGTCCACGGCAGCGCCAAGCACACCGACATCATGAAGACCGAAGGTCTGAAGCAGGCGCTGAACAAATATGGCTTTGATGCCGCGTTCGGCGGGGCACGCCGCGACGAAGAGAAGTCCCGCGCCAAAGAGCGTATTTACTCCTTCCGCGATCGCTTCCACCGCTGGGATCCGAAAAATCAGCGTCCTGAGCTGTGGCACAACTACAACGGTCAGATTAACAAAGGCGAAAGCATTCGCGTCTTCCCGCTCTCTAACTGGACCGAGCTGGATATCTGGCAGTATATCTATCTGGAAAATATTGAAATTGTTCCACTGTATCTGGCCGCACCGCGCCCGGTGCTGGAGCGCGACGGGATGCTGATGATGATCGACGACGATCGCATCGATTTACAGCCGGGCGAGGTGATCAAGCAGCGTATGGTGCGTTTCCGTACGCTGGGCTGCTGGCCGCTCACCGGTGCGGTGGAGTCCGAAGCGCAGACCTTACCGGAAATTATTGAAGAGATGCTGGTGTCGACCACCAGTGAACGACAGGGTCGCGTGATTGACCGCGACCAGGCAGGCTCCATGGAGCTGAAGAAACGCCAGGGTTATTTCTAAGGAGCCGCCATGAACACAACGATTGCACAACAGATTGCCGATGAAGGCGGCGTGGAAGCGTATCTGCACGCCCAGCAGCACAAAAGCCTGCTGCGTTTCCTGACCTGCGGCAGCGTGGATGACGGCAAAAGTACGCTGATTGGTCGCCTGCTGCACGATACCCGCCAGATTTATGAAGATCAGCTCTCTTCGCTGCACAATGACAGCAAGCGTCACGGTACTCAGGGCGAAAAGCTCGACCTGGCGCTGCTGGTAGATGGCCTCCAGGCTGAACGCGAGCAGGGCATCACCATTGACGTGGCGTATCGCTACTTTTCTACCGAAAAGCGCAAGTTCATCATCGCGGACACCCCGGGCCACGAACAGTACACCCGCAATATGGCGACCGGTGCGTCCACCTGCGATCTCGCTATCCTGCTGATGGACGCGCGTAAAGGCGTGCTCGATCAAACTCGTCGTCACAGCTTCATTTCCACATTGCTGGGCATTAAGCATCTGGTGGTGGCGGTGAACAAAATGGATCTCGTTGGTTATAGCGAAGAGACGTTCAATGAGATCCGCGAAGCTTATCTGACCTTTGCAGAGCAGCTGCCAGGCGAGCTGGACATTCGTTTCGTACCGCTGTCGGCACTGGAAGGGGATAACGTCGCCAGCCAGAGCGAAAAAATGCCGTGGTACAGCGGCCCGACGCTGCTTGAAGTACTGGAAACCGTGCAGATTCAGCGCGTGGTGGAAAGCCAGCCGCTGCGCTTCCCGGTGCAGTACGTCAACCGTCCGAATCTCGACTTTCGCGGCTTCTCCGGGACGCTTGCGTCCGGTACGGTCACCGTCGGCCAGCGTGTGAAAGTGCTGCCGTCGGGCGTGGAATCCGCCGTGGCGCGTATCGTCACTTTTGACGGCGATCTGCAACAGGCAGCCGCCGGGGAAGCGATCACCCTGGTGCTGAAGGATGAAATCGACATCAGTCGCGGTGATCTGCTGGTGGACGTCAGCGAAACGCTGCCTGCCGTGCAAAGCGCCAGCGTGGACGTAGTGTGGATGGCTGAACAGCCACTGCAGCCGGGTCAGAGTTATGAAATTAAAATTGCCGGGAAGAAAACCCGCGCGCGCGTAGACGGCATTCAGTATCAGGTGGATATCAATAACCTGACCCAGCGCGAAGTGACCAGCCTGCCGCTGAACGGCATTGGCCTGGTGGATTTGACCTTCGATGAACCGCTGGTGCTGGATAAGTATCAGCAAAACCCGGTGACCGGCGGGCTTATCTTTATCGATCGCCTGAGCAACGTGACGGTCGGTGCCGGGATGGTACGTGAGCCGCAGCAGCAGAGCACAGCGGCAGGCAGCAGTGAATTCAGCGCCTTTGAGCTGGAGCTGAACGCGCTGGTGCGTAAGCACTTCCCGCACTGGGGCGCACGCGATCTGCTGGGAGGCCAGTGATGGCGCAGCATGACGAAAACGTCGTCTGGCACGCCCATCCCGTAACGCCGTCTCAGCGCGAACAGCACCACGGGCATCGCGGAGTTGTGCTGTGGTTTACCGGGCTTTCGGGCTCGGGAAAATCCACGGTCGCCGGGGCGCTGGAAGAGGCGCTGCATGAGCTTGGCGTCAGCACTTATCTGCTGGATGGCGATAACGTGCGTCACGGACTGTGCAGCGATTTGGGCTTCAGCGATGACGATCGCAAAGAGAACATTCGCCGCGTTGGGGAAGTTGCAAAGCTGATGGTGGAGGCGGGACTGGTCGTGTTGACCGCCTTTATCTCTCCGCACCGTGCGGAAAGGCAGATGGTACGGGATCGTGTAGGAGAAGGGCGTTTTATCGAAGTGTTCGTCGACACGCCGCTGGCCGTATGTGAAACCCGCGATCCGAAAGGCCTGTATAAGAAAGCCCGCGCCGGTGAACTGCGTAATTTCACCGGCATTGACTCGGTTTATGAAGCCCCGGAAAAGGCAGATATTCACCTCAATGGCGAACAATTGGTAACAAATTTGGTTAACCAATTATTAGACCTGCTGAGACAGGGCGATATTATCAGATCCTGAGACCGGGCCGGTTTTCCGGCCAGTCAGGAAACAGGATTTGATATGCGCAATGCCCAGAACATTACCATCACTCATACAGAACCCATGACAATGGACACCGAAGAGACCACCTGGTCTTTGTCCGGCGCGGTCGTGGGTTTTGTCGCATGGCTATTGGCGCTCGGTATTCCCTTTTTGTTTTATGGCAGCAACACGCTGTTCTTCTTCCTCTACACCTGGCCCTTCTTTCTGGCGCTGCTGCCCGTTTCTGTGGTGATCGGCATCGCTTTGCACTCGCTGATGAACGGCAAACTCCTCTACAGTATTGTGGTGACGCTGATAACGGTCGCGGCTCTCTTTGGCCTGCTGTTCCTGTGGTTACTGGGTTAAGCGCGCCCGGAAGTGCATTCGATTTGATTGGACCTACGACTCCCGAGACAAAATGTGGTACATTTCCCGCGATACGCGGCATCGTCCGCAGGCCTGGGTAGAGCACTCCGGCAAGTTTTGGGATGATGATGCCGTTTTTTTGGGGGCAGGATGGGTAAATTAACGCTGCTGTTGCTGGCACTTCTGGTCTGGCTGCAGTACTCACTGTGGTTCGGCAAGAACGGTCTGCACGACTACAGCCGCGTCAACGACGACGTGGCGGCTCAGCAGGCAACCAACGCCAAACTTAAAGCGCGCAACGATCAGCTTTTTGCCGAAATTGACGACCTCAACGGCGGCCAGGAAGCTATCGAAGAACGCGCTCGCAACGAGCTCAGCATGACTCGTCCGGGCGAAACGTTTTATCGTCTGGTGCCGGATGCGTCCAAACGCAATCAGAGTCAGAGCTCTGGGCGGAATAATCAATAAATTCAAGCCAGGATAACCGCATGGCAGCCACTTTTCCGGGCGTTTGCGCCGTGGTGCCGGCAGCCGGTTTTGGCCGCCGTATGCAAACGGAATGCCCGAAGCAATATCTCTCAATCGGTAACAAAACGATTCTCGAACACGCGGTAGCCGCCTTGCTGGCCCATCCGCGGGTTGAACGCGTCATCATCGCCATCAGCGACGGCGACGCCCGCTTTCAGCAGCTTTCTCTCGCCAGCCACCCGCAAATTACCGTCGTTGAAGGCGGCATCGAGCGTGCCGATTCCGTCCTGGCGGGCCTGCGTGCAGCAGGCGATGCCGAATGGGTGCTGGTACACGATGCAGCGCGTCCATGCCTGCATCAGGACGATCTGGCGAATTTACTCGCCCTGAGCGAAACCAGCCGCGTCGGCGGCATTCTTGCGGCCCCGGTTCGCGATACCATGAAACGTGCCGAACCCGGTAAAGAGGCGATTGCCCATACCGTCGATCGCACCGATCTCTGGCACGCGCTGACGCCGCAGTTTTTCCCTCGCGAACTTCTTTTTGACTGCCTGACCCGGGCGCTTAATGAAGGCGCGACGATCACGGATGAAGCCTCGGCGCTGGAATATTGTGGCTTCCATCCTGAGCTTGTCGCCGGACGCGCTGATAATATTAAAGTGACCCGCCCGGAAGATTTGCGGCTGGCAGAATTTTACCTTACCCGTAGTGGACTTCAGGAGCAGGCATAATGCGAATTGGACACGGTTTTGACGTACACGCTTTTGGTGGCGAAGGCCCGATTATCATTGGCGGCGTACGCGTACCTTATGAAAAAGGCCTGCTGGCTCACTCTGATGGCGACGTCGCGCTGCATGCGCTAACCGACGCCCTTCTCGGCGCGGCGGCATTGGGCGATATCGGCAAACTGTTCCCCGACACCGACCCGGCTTTCAAAGGCGCCGACAGCCGTGAGCTGCTGCGTGAGGCCTGGCGTCGCATTCAGGCCAAAGGCTATACGCTTGGTAACGTCGACGTCACCATCATCGCTCAGGCCCCAAAAATGTTGCCGCACATCCCACAGATGCGCGTGTTTATCGCCGAAGATTTAGGCTGCCATATGGATGACGTGAACGTCAAAGCCACGACGACTGAAAAACTCGGTTTTACCGGACGCAGCGAAGGCATCGCCTGCGAAGCGGTGGCCCTGTTGCACAAGGCTCGCTCATGATTGCGTTCGACGACCTCACTTATCTCCACGGTAAACCGCTGGGTCATGGGCTGCTGAAGGCCAACCCGGAAGACTTTCTGGTGGTTGAAGACTTAGGCTTTTCACCGGATGGCGAAGGCGAACACCTGCTGGTGCGCATTCTGAAAAACGGCTGTAACACCCGCTTTGTCGCCGACGCGCTGGCGAAATTCCTCAAAGTTCACGCCCGTGAAGTGAGCTTTGCCGGGCAGAAGGACAAACATGCCGTCACTGAACAGTGGATCTGCATACGTCTGCCGGGCAAAGAGATGCCTGATTTAAGCAAATTTGAGCTTGAGGGCTGTAAAGTCCTGGAGTACGCCCGCCACAAGCGCAAGCTGCGCCTTGGTGCGCTCAAGGGAAACGCTTTTACCCTCGTGCTGCGTGAAGTCAGCGACCGTGCGGACGTCGAGACACGTCTACAGGCGATTGCCGACAAAGGCGTTCCGAACTATTTTGGCGCTCAGCGTTTCGGCATCGGCGGCAGCAATTTGCAGGGCGCACTGCGCTGGGCACAGAGCGATGCGCCGGTGCGCGATCGTAATAAACGCAGTTTCTGGTTGTCGGCGGCCCGCAGTGCGTTGTTTAATCAGCTGGTCAGCGTGCGTTTAAAAAAACCGGACTTTAATCAAGTTGTTGACGGCGATGCGCTACAATTAGCGGGACGCGGCAGCTGGTTTGTGGCAACGGATGAAGAGCAATCTGAACTTCAGTCCCGCGTTGATAACCGTGACCTGATGATTACCGCCTCGCTGCCGGGCAGCGGCGAGTGGGGCACCCTGCGGGCAGCGCTGGATTTTGAGCAACAAACGCTCGCGGACGAAACGCTGTTGCAGACTTTATTGCTGCGTGAAAAAGTAGAAGCGGCGCGACGCGCTATGCTGCTCTACCCGCAACAGCTGAGCTGGAACTGGTGGGATGACGTCACCGTTGAGGTGCGTTTCTGGCTGCCGGCAGGCAGCTTTGCTACCAGTGTGGTAAGGGAACTTATCAACACAACAGGTGATTATGCGAATATTGCTGAGTAACGATGACGGGATCCACGCGCCGGGGATCCAGACCCTGGCGAAAGCCTTGCGCGAGTTTGCCGAGGTTCAGGTTGTTGCACCCGATCGTAACCGCAGTGGGGCGTCTAATTCGCTGACCCTGGAATCTTCTCTTCGTACTTTTACGTTCGACAATGGTGACATCGCCGTGCAGATGGGCACGCCAACGGACTGCGTGTTTCTCGGCGTCAACACGTTGATGCGCCCGCGTCCGGATGTGGTTGTCTCCGGCATTAACGCCGGGCCGAACCTTGGCGATGACGTGATTTATTCCGGTACGGTCGCCGCAGCAATGGAAGGCCGCCATCTTGGCTTCCCGGCGCTTGCGGTTTCGCTGAACGGCTACAAACACTATGACACCGCTGCCGCCGTGACCTGTTCTATCCTGAGGGCGCTGGCTCGTGAACCCCTGCGCACCGGGCGCATTCTCAACATCAACGTGCCGGATCTTCCTCTTTCAGAAATCAAAGGGATCCGCGTCACGCGCTGCGGCAGCCGACATCCGGCGGACAAAGTGATTCCGCAGCAGGATCCGCGCGGCAATACCCTTTACTGGATTGGTCCGCCGGGCGAGAAGTGCGATGCCGGACCGGACACGGATTTTGCCGCCGTAGATGAAGGCTATGTTTCCGTGACGCCGCTGCACGTTGATTTAACCGCTCACAGCGCCCAGGAGGTTGTCTCCGGCTGGCTGGATCGTGTGGGAGTAGGCGAGGAATGGTGAGTCAACGCGTACAAAGTCTTCTTAATCAGCTGCGAAATCAGGGGATCGCCAATGAGCAGGTGCTCGATGCGATCGCCCGGGTGCCGCGCGAAAAGTTTATTGATGAAGCCTTTGAACACAAAGCGTGGGAGAACGTCGCGCTGCCGATTGGTCAGGGGCAAACCATCTCGCAGCCGTATATGGTGGCGAGAATGACCGAATTGCTGGAGCTGACGCCGGAGTCGCGCGTGCTGGAAATTGGCACGGGCTCGGGTTATCAGACGGCAATTCTGGCGCAGCTGGTTCATCACGTCTGTTCGGTCGAGCGCATTAAAAGCCTGCAATGGCATGCGCGGCGGCGCCTGAAGCAGCTTGATTTACACAATGTTTCAACTCGCCATGGCGATGGCTGGCAAGGATGGCACGCAAGAGCGCCATTTGATGCCATTATTGTCACGGCCGCACCGCAAGAAATTCCGGCGGCGCTGATGTCGCAGCTGGATGAAGGCGGCATTCTGGTCTTACCCGTCGGCGAAGAGCAGCAGTTCCTGAAGCGCGTCCGTCGCCGGGGAGACGAATTTATTATCGATACCGTGGAAGCGGTTCGCTTTGTGCCACTGGTCAAAGGCGAGCTGGCGTAATACAGGAGTTTTCCTGTTTCTTTTAGCGCCGCTTATGGCGTAGGGTGAGCGCACTTTTTAGTGTGATTACCGTCACGTTTCACGGTTACTAAGTCACTGGCAGATAACACATTCCTGGGGGATAAATGAGCGCGGGAAGCCCTAAATTCACCGTTAGTCGCGTAGCGGCTTTATCACTGGTTTCACTTTGGCTGGCAGGATGCACATCGTCCAGTAATGCCCCCGCTCCGGTCACGTCGGTAGGTGGAATGTCGTCCGGCAGCGATTCCGGAATGTTAATTACACCGCCGCCAAAAATGGGCACTCCGGCCCAGTCGGTGCCACAGCCTCAGCCGGTTCAGACGGCTCCGGTTCAGCCGCAGATCCAGCCGATGCAACAGCAGCCCGCTGCGACAGAACAGCCGGTGCAGATTGTGAATGGTCATGCGGTCTATAACCGTAAATACGGTGATATTCCAAAAGGCAGCTATACCGGCGGTAGCACCTATACCGTTAAGCGCGGCGACACCCTGTTTTATATTGCATGGGTGACCGGCAACGATTTCCGCGACCTGGCGCAGCGCAACAATGTGCCGGAGCCGTATGCGCTGAACGTGGGGCAGGTGCTGCAGGTCGGCAATGCTTCCGGGCAGCCTATCACCGGGAATAACGCAGTAGCACAGGCCAGCGCAGAAGCCAGCGGCGCTTCGCCTGGATTAGTCTCAAAACCTGCACAAAATTCCTCCGCAGTGGTTGCGTCTAAACCAACAATTACGTATTCTGAGGATTCAGGTGAACAAAGTGCTAACAAAATGTTGCCTAACAATAAGCCTTCGACTACGGTCGTCGCGCCTGTCACGGCACCCGCTGTCAGCACTACCCAACCGACTGCAAGCTCTACGTCTACCAGTTCGCCAATCTCCTCCTGGCGCTGGCCGACCGACGGTAAAATCATCGAAAACTTTAGTGGCGGCGATGGCGGCAATAAAGGGATCGATATTGCAGGCAGTAAGGGACAGGCTATCGTCGCGACCGCAGATGGGCGCGTTGTGTATGCCGGTAACGCACTGCGCGGTTACGGTAATCTTATTATCATCAAACACAACGATGATTACCTGAGCGCCTACGCCCATAACGATACTATGCTGGTCCGGGAACAACAGGAAGTGAAGGCGGGGCAGAAAATCGCTACCATGGGTAGCACCGGAACCAGTTCTACACGCTTGCATTTTGAAATTCGTTACAAGGGGAAATCCGTCAACCCGCTGCAGTATTTGCCGCAGCGATAATTAGGCGAAACAACCGTGAGGTGTGTTTCGTCCAGGGATCACGGGTAGGAGCCACCTTATGAGTCAGAATACGCTGAAAGTTCATGATTTAAATGAAGACGCGGAATTTGATGAGAACGGAGCAGAGGTTTTCGACGAGAAAGCCTTAGTAGAAGAGGAACCCAGTGATAACGACCTGGCTGAGGAAGAGCTGTTATCACAGGGCGCCACACAGCGTGTGCTGGATGCGACTCAGCTTTACCTTGGGGAGATTGGTTACTCTCCACTGCTAACAGCCGAAGAAGAAGTCTATTTTGCACGACGCGCGCTGCGTGGTGACGTTGCCTCCCGCCGCCGGATGATTGAAAGTAACCTGCGTCTGGTGGTGAAAATTGCCCGTCGTTACAGCAATCGTGGTCTGGCTTTGCTGGATCTGATTGAAGAGGGCAATCTGGGGCTGATTCGCGCGGTCGAAAAATTCGACCCGGAACGCGGATTTCGTTTCTCAACCTATGCAACCTGGTGGATTCGTCAGACCATTGAACGGGCAATCATGAACCAAACCCGTACTATTCGTCTGCCAATTCACATTGTCAAAGAGCTCAATGTTTATCTGCGTACCGCACGTGAGTTATCCCATAAGCTGGATCACGAGCCAAGTGCAGAAGAGATAGCTGAGCAGCTGGACAAACCGGTTGATGACGTCAGTCGTATGCTGCGTCTCAACGAGCGTATTACCTCGGTTGACACACCCCTGGGCGGTGACTCCGAAAAAGCGCTGCTGGACATCCTGGCCGATGAAAAAGACAACGGTCCGGAAGACACCACGCAGGACGATGACATGAAGCAAAGCATCGTCAAATGGCTGTTCGAACTGAACGCCAAACAGCGTGAAGTGCTGGCGCGTCGTTTCGGTTTACTGGGGTATGAAGCCGCAACGCTTGAAGATGTTGGCCGTGAAATTGGTCTGACGCGTGAACGCGTTCGCCAGATTCAGGTTGAAGGTCTGCGTCGCCTGCGTGAGATTTTGCAGGGGCAAGGGCTGAATATCGAAGCGCTTTTCCGTGAATAAATAGCGTGAATAAACCAGTTTCCATCAAAAAGGCCAGTCGAGAGACTGGCCTTTTTCTTTGGCATAGGGCCTATGCTGCTTTAGCAGGCCGGGCAAGCGCAGTGCCGCCCGGCAGCGGAGGTTACACCAGACTCTTCAATCGGTAGATCCACTCCAGCGCTTGGCGCGGCGTCAGTGAATCCGGGTCAAGATTTTCCAGTGCTTCTACGGCAGGAGACGTTTCTTCCGGTGCGGAAAGCAATGACATCTGCGTGCCGTCAACCTGCGTCGCTCCGGCATTTGGCGACAGGCTTTCCAGCTCGCGAAGTTTCTGACGCGCGCGTTTAATCACCTCTTTCGGCACGCCCGCCAGTGCAGCAACGGCAAGGCCGTAGCTCTTGCTGGCCGCGCCATCCTGCACGCTGTGCATGAAGGCGATAGTGTCGCCGTGCTCCAGCGCATCGAGATGAACGTTCGCCACGCCTTCCATTTTTTCCGGCAGCTGCGTCAGCTCGAAATAGTGGGTTGCGAACAGCGTCAGGGCTTTAATACGGTTTGCGAGGCCTTCGGCGCAGGCCCATGCGAGAGAAAGGCCATCGTACGTTGAGGTTCCGCGGCCGATCTCATCCATCAGCACCAGGCTCTGCTCGGTGGCATTGTGCAGAATATTTGCGGTTTCTGTCATCTCAACCATAAAGGTAGAGCGACCGCTGGCAAGATCGTCCGCTGCGCCGACGCGGGTAAAGATCCTGTCTATCGGGCCGATCTCCACTTTCTGCGCCGGAACGTAGCTGCCGATATAGGCCAGCAGGGCAATCAGCGCGGTCTGGCGCATATAGGTACTTTTACCGCCCATGTTCGGCCCGGTGATGATCAGCATCCGGCGCTGCGGTGACAGATTTAGCGGGTTGGCGATAAACGGCTCATTTAGCACCTGTTCGACGACCGGATGACGGCCTTCGGTGATGCGAATGCCGGGCTTGTCGCTGAACGTTGGGCAGCAGTAGTTCAGAGCTTCTGCACGTTCCGCAAGGTTCACCAGAACATCGAGCTCAGCCAGCGCCGCTGCGCTTTGCTGCAGTTCCGCCAGGTGCGGCAGCAGCAGGTCGAACAGTTCATCATAGAGCTGTTTTTCCAGCGCCAGCGCTTTGCCTTTCGATGTCAGCACTTTGTCTTCGTACTCTTTGAGTTCCGGAATGATATAGCGCTCGGCGTTCTTCAGAGTCTGGCGGCGAACGTAATGAATCGGTGCCATGTGGCTCTGACCACGGCTTATCTGAATGTAGTATCCGTGAACGGCGTTATAGCCTACCTTCAGCGTATCCAGCCCAAGGCGTTCGCGTTCGCGAATCTCCAGCCTGTCGAGGTAGTCCGTTGCGCCATCGGCCAGCGCACGCCACTCATCCAGCTCTTCATGATAGCCCGGCGCAATGACGCCACCGTCGCGAACCAGCACCGGCGGCGTTTCGATGATCGAACGTTCTAGCAGTTCGCGAAGCTCGGTGAATTCCCCCATCGCTTCACGTAGTTTTTGCACGGGAGCGCTGTCCACGCTCATCAGCTGTTCGCGCAATTCCGGCAACTGCTGGAAGGCGTGGCGCATACGGGCTAAATCACGCGGGCGCGCTGTACGCAGGGCGAGGCGTGCAAGAATACGCTCCAGGTCGCCAACCTGGCGCAGAACCGGCTGCAGTTCATCATAGCGATCCTGTAATGCGCCGAGCGTTTGCTGACGCTCGATAAGAACTTTTGTATCGCGCACGGGCATATGCAGCCAGCGTTTCAGCATGCGGCTGCCCATTGGCGTCACGGTGCGATCCAGCACGGCGGCCAGCGTGTTTTCGATGCCGCCCGCCAGATTCTGGGTAATTTCCAGATTCCGGCGCGTTGCCGCATCCATGATGATGCTGTCCTGCTGGCGCTCCATGGTGATGGAACGAATATGCGGCAGGGAAGTGCGTTGGGTGTCTTTCACATACTGTAATAAGCAACCCGCAGCGCACAGGCCACGCGGCGCATTTTCCACGCCAAAACCAACGAGGTCGCGCGTGCCGAACTGCAGGTTTAGCTGCTGGCGTGCGGTATCAATTTCGAATTCCCACAGCGGGCGACGGCGCAGGCCACGTCGGCCTTCAATCAGCGCCGTTTCGGCAAAGTCTTCCGCGTAAAGCAGCTCAGCAGGATTGGTACGCTGGAGCTCTGCCGCCATGGTTTCCCGGTCTGCGGGCTCGCTCAGGCGAAAGCGACCGGAGCTGATGTCCAGCGTAGCATAGCCGTAGCCTTTACTGTCCTGCCAGATGGCGGCCAGCAGGTTATCCTGGCGCTCCTGCAACAGCGCTTCATCGCTGATGGTGCCAGGCGTGACGATGCGGACGACTTTACGCTCGACGGGGCCTTTGCTGGTGGCCGGGTCGCCAATCTGCTCACAGATGGCGGCTGACTCACCAAGATTGACGAGCTTAGCGAGGTAGTTTTCAACGGCATGATGCGGCACGCCCGCCATCGGAATGGGCTCACCTGCGGATGCCCCGCGTTTGGTTAGCGAGATATCGAGCAGCTGCGAAGCGCGTTTGGCGTCGTCGTAAAATAACTCGTAAAAATCGCCCATGCGGTAAAAGAGCAGGATTTCCGGATGCTGGGCTTTCAGCTTCAGGTACTGCTGCATCATCGGCGTGTGGGCGTCTAAATTGTCGAGTGTGCTCATGGAGTTATGATGTCCATTTCGTTGAAAAACAATAATATTCAGGCATTTTATATGCAAAATCGTTGCGGTCATTGTCGCATGAACGCGCCTGTTCTCGCAGTAAAATCTGCACTTGAAGCGAGCCTGAAATTTCAACAAAAAGTGACGAAATCTGGCCTTAGTCCAGTGTGTGAACCGGCTTTTGCTCAGACTGTAAAATCAGCTGCCCGTGCTTAATGGTTACTGACACGCATGCGCCGGTAGGGAAACCCGCCTCTTTTAGCCAGTTCCCGCTCAACACCAGGCTTGGATGAAGGCTATAACGGCGTGTACGTCCCGTTTTGGGATCCTGGTGGCGCTTCCTGACATAGCCGACCTTGATCCGGCGTGCGGATTTGGCTTCCTCTTTTATCAGCGTAACGGGTGGATTCATGTCGCTTCACTCCTTTTTTTGTATGGGAAGAATACGTAAGGGGTGGATGTAAAAACAGGTGTTCGTGAAACATATCTCAGAATTGCGTAGCGGCTTCCACGGCAAATGAAATTGATCTGATGTTTCATGCTGAACTGGAAGGTTGCCCGGTATAAGGCCGAAAAGTACGCGTCTGTTTTGCCAACGCCATGGTACGAAACGCGATCATTACGCCGGGAATGAGCGAAAACCATAGGGTCCCCTGCATTCCGGGACGAGTATTCAGCCAGGCCCAGGTAAAAGGTGAGGCCGCCGCCAGAAGCTGTGCCGGGATAAGCAATATGCCCGTGCACCCGGCATAAACCCTGAGCCGGGGCATTGCCGAAGTGGTGTGGCTGCTCGCATAACAATTAAAAGCTTTGGTGTTGTTTCATCAACGCGTTTTCCTTCATGCATCATGGATCGCTTTTTGGACAGGCATTGATCCAGAGAATGGAATGGCGGCACCTGAACAGGTATCATCAATGCAACTTATAGACCGGAGAATCCTGATGACCGCAAGCCGTATTGGCCGGGAAAAGCTGACTATCCGCCGGATGATAGCGCTCTACGCCCGGCGCTGTCCGCAGGCGTTGCAGGACGAAGAGCACTATCAGGCGCTGAACGCCTACGCGGATAAGCGGCTGGATAAATGCGTCTTTGGTGAGGAGAAACCCGCCTGCAAGCAGTGCCCGGTGCATTGCTATCAGCCCGCAAAGCGGGAAGAGATGAAGCAGATTATGCGCTGGGCAGGGCCGAGAATGCTGTGGCGGCATCCGATCCTGACGATCCTGCATTTGCTCGACGATCGTCGTGCAGTGCCCGAGTTGCCGGAGAAATATCGGCCAAAGAAACGGGGAAACACGCCGTAGCATACACGGCGTGTCTGGTACTTAAGCGCGGGTGGCGAGCAGAATAGCCGAAGCTTTGATCAGGGCAATGACACGGCTGCCGGCAGTGAGCTTCATCTCATGCTGGCTCTCGTTGGTGATTACGGCGACAAGCTCAAACCCGGCATCCGTTTTGATATGTACCGTTGCGTTTACCGCGCCTTCCGTCACCTGCGAAACGCTGCCGGCAAACTGATTGCGCGCAGAGAATTTCAGGCCGCAGTCTTCGCTGGCAAGGGTTACCCACGGCGCTTTGATCAGCGCCACGGCTTCCTTACCTGCAACAAGACCGAGCGCCTGCTGACTGCTGTGGGTGACGATCGCCACAAGCTTTGCCCCGTCCGCGAGGGTCAATTCAACTTCGTCGTTCACTGCGCCCGATGCGACGGCGCTGACTTTCCCGCTAAGCTGATTGCGTGCTGATACTGACATATTGCCTCCTTTCTTTGAGTGTGCAGGTTTTATAGCCCGTCACGGTGATTTACACCAGTGCGTCTTTCTCAATGCCGAGACGTTTCATCCGGGAAAGCAGCGTCGTACGCTTGAGCCCAAGACGCTGCGCAGCCCCTTTCGGTCCCGCGACCACGCCGTTCGTTTCTTTCAGTATACGAATAATTTGCTGTGCCTCGTCTTCGCCCTCAAGCTTTGGTTCTGCCGTCGGGCCGGGCGCGGTGAAGGGCATTTCGGGCTGAGAAAGTTGCAAAACGCTGCCCGGCGTCAGCAGAACAGCGCGCTCAATCACGTTTTCCAGCTCACGCACGTTACCCGGCCACGGCATCTCACTCAGCGTTTGCAGGGTACGCGCCGGGATGCTGTCAATCTGGCGACCCAGCCGACGGGCGATTTTGGTGGTGAACGCCTTCGCCAGCAGCGGGATATCGTCAGGGCGTTCGCGAAGCGGCGGAAGCTGTATGGGGAAGACGTTCAGGCGGTAATAGAGATCGCTGCGAAACAGCCGCTCTTCGACCATCTGGCGGAGATCGCGGTTGGTGGCCGCAATCAGGCGTACGTCTGTGCGAATCAGCTTATTACTGCCAAGGCGCTCAAACTCCTGTTCCTGCAACACGCGCAGCAGCTTGGGCTGCAGCTCGAGCGGCATATCGCCGACTTCATCCAGAAACAGCGAGCTTTTATCCGCCAGTTCAAAACGCCCGGCGCGCGGGGCGCTTGCGCCGGTGAACGCGCCTTTCGAGTGGCCAAACAGATCGCTTTCAATCAGCCCGGCGGGCATCGCGGCGCAGTTCATCTTGATCATTCGCTGCTCGCGGCGGCGGCTGAGATTATGGATTGCCCTCGCAATCAGCTCTTTACCGGTGCCGGTTTCGCCGAGGAGCAGCACGGTGCTGTCGCTTTGCGCCACCATCTCTACCTGGCGCAGCACGTCACGCATTGCGTCGCTGCGGCCGATGATTTCGCCAAACTCATTATCCAGCGTATTGAGCTGCTCGGTGAGCACCTTGTTCTCATCCGCCAGCCGCTCTTTCAGGCGCTGGATCTCCTGGTAGGCCAGCGCGTTATCAATCGCAATCGCCACCCGCTCGGCAATCTGGTGCAGCAGTCGGAGATTGCTGGCCGTAAAGACCTGCTTGTCGCGTTGGGCGAGCTTAAGGACGCCGAGCGTCGTGTCGCCAGACAGCAGCGGCAGCAGGCAAATGCTTTGCAGCTCGTTGCCCCACAGCGAAAAAAGCTGGCGGTCGCCCTGCGCCAGCTGCATGTCGGCCAGCGTCAGCAGCATCATCTGCTGATGCTTAAAGACCTGTTCGCTGAGCGAGCCGCTCTTTGCCACTTCGCTGACGTCATGCAGCGGCGCATCACCGTCGAGGTAATGGCTGGTATAAACGTCAAGTTTGCCCGGCTGTGGGCTTTGCAGCACCACGCTTATCGCATCAATGTGGAAGTAGTGATGCAGCGACTTCGCCACCTCGCTGACCAGCTCGTCGATATCGAGGCGCGACAGTACGGCGTTGGTGACGTCCACCAGGATGCGGAAGTTGTCCCGCTCAAGCTGCAGCTGCTGGCGGTCACTGCCCGAGCTCAGGCGACTCTGAAACTGCTCCGTGACGATAGCGACCAGCTGCGTCAGCGTTTGCAGCCTTTGCAATTCAGCATCGCTCCAGGCGGTCGGGCGGGTGCGTATGACCTCACACCCGCCGACAATTCTGCCTTCCTGAGCCAGCGGCAGCAGGGCGTAGCGGCCAAACGCACAATAGCGTTCGCATGCCGCGAGCTCCGGCCAGGCTTTGCCAAATTCGTGAAAGTCGCATTGCAGAGTGTCCGGCCGGGTAAGCAGGCGCTGCATGGGCCCCTGCGCCAGAAGGCTTTCCTCCTGAACGAGGCGGTCATTATCGTAGGGGGCGCTGGCGTGATAGCTGACGCGCTGATAGCCCGGCTGCCACAGCAGCACGGCCACGCGATCGCCAAGACCGGCCTGGCGGACGAGACGAGTCAGCGTTTCGCACACGCCGTTTAAATCGTTTTGCTGTAACAAGGCGCGGGTGATGTCGAGCAGCCCCTGCTGGCTGAGATCGCTCATTGCGGTGGTAGGCATAATGCTTGTCCTGTAGTGGCCTTAGCAGATCCGCGGCAGCGGTTCGGCGTGCGGTAAATCCAGCGTCCGGCGTACGCCATACGGCCCGGTCAAATGCACGCCTCTGCGTTCGGCGATCTCACCGATAATTGCGGCATCGCAGCCCAGCGGATGAGCCCGAAGCGTTGCCAGCGTCCGTTCGGCGGCTTCAGCGGCGACCCCGATAACCAGCTTGCCTTCGTTAGCGAAGTTCAGCGCATCGAGGCCCAACAGTTCACACACGCCTCGCACCGCGCTTTTGACTGGCAGGCGCGCTTCATGCAGCATCACGCCGCAGCCGCTGGCGGCGGCAAATTCGTGGGCAACGGCATTTACGCCGCCGCGCGTCGCATCGCGAAGGGCCTTCACGCCTGGAATATGGCGCAGCGTCTGAATCAACGGCGTGAGCACCGCGCAGTCGCTTTGCAGATCGCCATCCAGCCCAAGCTGTTCGCGCAAATTCAGGATAGCTGCGCCGTGATCGCCGAGCGTACCGCTGACCAGCAGCACGTCGCCCGGTTGCAGCCGCTGCGCGCCCCAGTGTATGTCCGCAGGAATAGCGCCGAGGCCCGCGGTGTTGATAAAGAGCTTGTCCGCGGCACCGCGCGGCACGACTTTAGTGTCACCGGTGACGATGGCGATGTCGGCGGCCCTCGCGGTCTGCGCCATGCTGTTGACGACCTTCTCCAGTAGCGCTATCTCCAGTCCTTCTTCAAGGATAAAACCGCAGGAAAGATAGCGTGGGATCGCACCGCTGACGGCGACATCGTTGGCCGTGCCGCACACCGCGAGCTTGCCGATATCCCCGCCGGGGAAGAACAGCGGGTCGATGACGTAGCTGTCGGTTGAGAAGGCCAGGCGATCGCCGTTGGCGGTAAGCGTGGCAAGATCGATACGCGCCTGATCCTCCTGCTCCTCCAGCCACGGGTTACGGAATGCCTGCATAAACAGGGAGCCTATCAGCTGCTGCATCGCCTGGCCGCCGCTGCCGTGGGCAAGTTGCACCGTTTTCATTGTTCACCTTCCTGACTTCGATACTGATACCACGCCGCGCATGCGCCTTCTGAGGAGACCATCAGCGCGCCGAAAGCGCTTTGCGGGGTACAGGTTGTGCCAAACAGCGGGCACTGATGGGGTTTGCAGCGCCCGGTGAGCACCTCGCCGCAGTGGGCACGGGGATCGTCGCTGACTTCGCGCCGCTGCGGCTGGAAATGGGCTTCGGCATCGAAGCGCTGATAGCCCGCGCTTAGCCTGACGCCGGATTCGGCAATCACGCCCAGCCCACGCCACTCGCTGTCGCCGTTGACGGTAAACACGTCGGCGATGGCCGCCTGCGCCAGCGCGTTCCCGGCATCCGGCACCACGCGACGGTACTGGTTGTCGACGTGGCTCTCTCCGGCAATTTTCTGCTCCACCAGCATGCTCACGCCCTGCAACAGGTCCAGCGGCTCAAAACCGGCTACCACCAGCGGGCGGTGAAAATCTCGGGCGATAAAATCGTAGCTCGCCGTACCAATCACCATGCTCACGTGGCCTGGTGCAAGAAACGCATCGATGCTGTTGTCGGGCTGTTCAAGCAGGCTCTTAAGCGTCGGGATAAGCGTGATGTGCTGACAGAAAAAGAAAAAGTTGGTCAGGTTTTGTGCCTTCGCCTGCTGCAGCGTGATGGCGGTGGCGGGCATCGTGGTTTCAAATCCGAGACCAAAGAACACCACTTTGCGCTGCGGGTTTTCTGCCGCCAGACGCAGGGCGTCCATCGGCGAATAAATCATGCGGATATCCGCGCCGCGCGCTTTGGCCTGCATCAGCGAGCCGTTTTTGCCCGGTACGCGCATGGCATCGCCGAAGGTGCAGAAAATCACCTCCGGGCGGCTGGCAATATCAATGCAGGTATCAATGCGGCCCATCGGCAGCACGCAGACCGGGCAGCCCGGGCCGTGAATAAACTCAATGTTCTCCGGCAGGAGTTGGTCGAGGCCAAAGCGGAAAATCGCATGCGTATGCCCGCCGCACACTTCCATAATCCGCAGCGGACGCCCTTTGCTGTAAGGCAGCTGCGGCGCTCTGCTTTTCAGGTGGGCAATCAGCTGCATCACTTTCTCCGGCTCGCGGTATTCATCAACAAAGCGCATTAGCGTTCCTCGCCCCACATCAGCGCGCCGACGTCCGGCTCTACGTCAAACATGTTCTGCAATGCCGCCAGCGTGTCGCGGGCTTCGGCTTCATCAATCACGCTCATGGCGAAACCGACGTGCACCAGCACCCACTGGCCCATGCGCGATTCGCCTTGTTCATTCACCGCGCCGACCAGCGTCAGATCGACGTCACGCTGAATGCCGCAGACGTCCACTTTCGCCTGGTTGCCGTCAATGGCGCAGATTTGCCCCGGTACGCCTATGCACATCGTTGCGCCTCCAGCCAGGCCAGCCACTCTTCCATGCCTTCGCCGCTGGTCGCGGAAATCAGGATCGTTTCAACGTCCGGGTTCACATGACGGGCGTAAGCGAGGCATTTGTCGACGTCAAAATTCAGATACGGCAGCAGATCGACCTTGTTCAGCAGCATCAGGGACGCGGCGGCAAACATCTGCGGATATTTCAGCGGCTTGTCTTCCCCTTCGGTGACGGACAGCACCGCAACTTTGTGTCGCTCGCCGAGATCGAAGCTCGCCGGGCACACCAGGTTGCCGACGTTTTCGATAAACAAAATACCGTTATCTTCGAGCGGCAGGCGCGGCGCGGCGTCGGCAATCATCTGTGCATCAAGGTGACAGCCTTTACCGGTGTTGACCTGAATCGCAGGCGTACCGGTGGCGCGAATACGGGCCGCGTCGTTGACCGTCTGCTGATCGCCTTCGATGACGGCGCACGGCACCCGATCTTTCAGGCGCTGTAGCGTTTCGGTGAGCAGGGTGGTTTTGCCGGAGCCGGGGCTCGACACCAGGTTCAGCACCAGCTGCTCGCGGGCGGCGAAACGCGCGCGGTTGCGTGCCGCAAGCTGGTTGTTTTTCGCCAGCACGTCGATTTCCACCTCCAGCATTTTGCGCTGGCTCATCCCCGGCGCATGGGTGCCCGCTTCGCCGTGGCCGTAATGCAGATCGCCCTGAGCGGACTGCTGCGGGCTAAAGTCGGATTTTATGCCGGTGATGGCCATGACCGGGCGTGATGCGGGCGCAAAGGGCGCTCCGCGAAAAGCTGAATGCGGATTGTGCTCATCGCCTTCGATATAGCGATTGCCATCCGCACAACCACAGGTTGTACACATACCTTATTCCTCAATGACTTCGATGCGCTGAATCTGGAAACCGTCATCAGCGATGATGCGTAACCGGTTACTGCCGCACTGCGGGCAGAGACGGACGTGCTGTGAGAGGATCTGCACATATTGCTGGCATTCCGGACACCAGCATTCGGCTTTCTGCTCTTCAATATGCAATGTGCATCCTTCCGCCACCGTGCCGCGGCACACCAGCTCGAAGCAGAAACTCACGGCGGAGGGTTCCACGCAGGAAAATGCTCCCACCTTTAGCCAGACCGCCGTTACGCGCGTGGCGTCATTGGCGACCGCCTGCTGTTCAACAATTTCCAGCGCCCGCTGACAAAGGGTGATTTCGTGCATAACGTCTCTCGTTGGTTTCACTCCGCCCTTCCAAGCAAGAAGCAGGCCATTTTTTATTCTATTGATTTTTATGGTTATTAAGCATTTCGTCACCTGTGAAGTGACATTACTGACGACGCATCGCCACTTATGTCGGGCTGACGAAATGCTGCTGACCACCACCGTCGTCACAATCGTCATCACGCTGACGATGACAGCGGTAATGCTGCATTGGTTTCGTTTAACTTATTGAATTTATTTCAAATGATGAAGTGGCACACAATTTGCTAAGTGAGCCGGATAATTTTTTCAGCTCACGAGGAATCACCATGAACCGCTTTGTCATTGCGGATCCTCAATGGTGCATCGGATGCAACACCTGCCTGGCAGCCTGCTCCGATGTCCATAAAGCCCAGGGGCTCCAGCAGTACCCCAGGCTCACGATGGCACGTACCGGCGACCACACCGCCCCGGTGCTGTGTCGCCACTGCGAAGACGCACCGTGCAAACGGGTGTGTCCGGTCAACGCTATCGCCCTTGAAGGCGACAGCGTGCAGATCAACGAAAGCCTGTGCATCGGCTGCAAGCTGTGCGGACTGGTGTGTCCGTTCGGGGCGATAACCCCTGCGGGCAGCACGCCGCTGGATGTGCCGAAGCAGTACGAGCACTACGTGCCGGCTTCAATGCTCAGCGACGTACCCGTCAGCGCCGACAGCATGAACCCGTTCCTGAGCTGGAACGCGGGCGTGCGCGCCGTGGCGGTGAAGTGCGACCTGTGCAACTTCCTGCCGGAAGGCCCGGCCTGCGTGCGCTCCTGTCCGACCAAAGCGCTGCACCTGGTTGAACCGAAAGCCGTGGAGGCGCAGATGAAACAGCGGCGGGCGCAAACGGCACTTTCAATGCCGGAAACGCTGCCGGGGCGCAACCTGAGCGGGGAGCAAAACTGATGGATTCACTGCAATTACTGACGTGGTCGCTGGCGCTGTACGTCGTCAGCGGCGTGATTTCGCTGCTGCTGCCAAAAAACGAAACGCTGGCGATTCGCGTGGCCGGAATCGGCGCAATGCTCGGCGGCCTGCTGGGATTATGCAGCGCCGTGCCGCTGTTGTTCAGCGGAGAGGTACAAACCTGGGTTGCCGCGGGACCGTTTGATTTTGCGGCCTTTAGCGTACGCATGGACAGCCTGGCCGCCTTTATGGTGACGGTGATTTCTCTGCTGGTGACGCTCTGCGCGCTCTATTCGCTCTCCTATATGCGGGAGTATCTCGGCAAGGGCGCGGCGTCGATGGGCTTCTTTATGAACCTGTTTATCGCCTCGATGGTCGGGTTGGTCGTCATGGACAACGGCTTCTGGTTCATCATCCTGTTCGAGATGATGTCGCTGGCCTCGTGGTTCCTGGTGATCGCCGACCAGAGCGAAGAGTCGATCAAGGCCGGGCTGCTCTACTTCTTTATCGCCCATGCCGGGTCGGTGCTGATCATGGTGGCGTTCTTCCTGATGTGGCGCGAAAGCGGCAGCCTGGAGTTTGCATCCTTCCGCCAGCTGCATCTTTCGCCGCTGATGGCCTCCATCGTGTTTGTGCTTGCCTTCCTGGGCTTTGGTGCCAAAGCGGGGATGCTGCCTTTACACAGCTGGCTGCCGCGTGCGCACCCGGCGGCACCTTCTCACGCATCGGCGCTGATGTCCGGCGTGATGGTGAAAATCGGTATCTTCGGGATCATCAAAGTGGGTGTCGACCTGCTCGGTGCCACCGAAAGCTGGTGGGGGATTATGGTGCTGGCATTCGGCGCGGTGTCTTCGGTGCTCGGCGTGCTTTACGCTCTGGCTGAACACGACATCAAACGCCTGCTGGCCTGGCACACCGTGGAGAACATCGGCATCATTCTGATGGGCGTTGGCGTAGGGATGGTCGGTATCGCCACGCACCATCCGCTGCTGGCGACCGTGGGTCTGCTCGGGGCGCTGTTCCATCTGCTCAACCATGCTCTGTTCAAAGGTTTGCTGTTCCTCGGTGCGGGCGCGGTCATTTTCCGCGTACACACCCGTGACATGGAAAAAATGGGCGGCCTTGCGAAGCTGATGCCGCTCACCGGTACTGCCTTCCTGATTGGCTGTATGTCGATTTCCGCGCTGCCGCCGCTGAACGGCTTCGTCAGCGAGTGGTTTACCTACCAGTCCCTGTTCACCATGAGCCACGACGGCGATTTCGCTATGCGTCTCGCCGGGCCGGTTGCCATCGTGATGCTCGCCATCACCGGCGCGCTGGCGGCGATGTGCTTCGTTAAAGTCTACGGCATCAGCTTCTGCGGCGGGGCCCGCAGCGAAAAAGCGGAGCACGCACGCGAAGTGCCGTGGCCGATGACGGCGGCGATGATCGTCATGGCGCTGCTGTGCGTGGCGCTGGGCGTTGGCGCATCCGTTGCTGCACCCGTGCTGGCAAAAGTGGCGAGTTCTCTCGTGCACGCGCCAGAGCTTATCGTGGCGAACAACTCGCTGCTTCAGCCGGGCAACAGCGCTCAGGCCATGCTTTCTCCTGCCATTTCCTTTTTGCTACTGCTTGGCCTGCCGTTGCTGCCGCTGGCGGTGTGGTGGGTGCTGCGTGGCGATCGCGGGGCGTTTCGCCGCAAGGGGTCACCGTGGGCGTGCGGCTACGGCTGGGAGCAGGAGATGTCTGCTTCCGCAGGCAGCTTCACTCAGCCTTTGCGCGTGATGTTTGGCCCGCTGTACCGGATGCGCAAGCAGCTCGACCCTTCTGAAGCGCTCGGGCGCAGCCTGAGCAAAGTCACCGACGGTGCTGCTGCGGTCGAGCCGTTCTGGGATGAACGCATTATCTGGCCGCTGGTGCGCCTTGTTCAGCGCGCCGGTTCGGGCATCCAGCGGATGCAGAGCGGGGACTTCCGCCTTTACTGCCTGTATGTGGTGGTGGCGCTGGTTGTCCTGTTACTGACCGTGGCCCTGTGAGGAGAGTGAGATGGTAATCCAACAAACGCCAGAGTGGGGCATGGGGCTGTTCGCCGTGATTCAGGCCGCCATTTTGCTGGCGCTGACGCCGCTGTTAACCGGCATTTCCCGTCAGATCCGCGCACGTATGCATTCGCGTCGCGGGCCGGGCATCATGCAGGACTATCGCGACCTGGTGAAGCTGCTTAAGCGTCAGCCGGTCGGCCCCGATCGCTCCGGCGTCATGTTCCGCATTATGCCGTGGGTGCTGCTCAGCAGCATGCTGCTGGTGGCGATGGCGCTGCCGGTATTCACGCAGACATCGCCGTTCGGTGGAGCAGGGGATCTGATCACCCTGCTGTACCTGTTCGCGCTGTTCCGCTTCTTCTTTGCCCTCTCCGGGCTCGACAGCAGTTCGACCTTTGCGGGCATCGGTGCCAGCCGTGAGCTGACGCTGGGCATCCTGGTGGAGCCGATTCTGATCCTCGGCCTGCTGGTTGTGGCGCTGATTGTCGGTTCAACCAACATTGGCACCATCAGCGCGGCCCTTTCTGAGGGCTGGAGCTCGCCGTTGGCCATCTTTATGGCGTTCCTCGCCTGCGGTTTCGCTTCATTTATCGAGATGGGCAAGATTCCCTTCGACGTCGCCGAAGCCGAGCAGGAACTTCAGGAAGGGCCGCTGACGGAATACTCCGGCTCCGACTTCGCGCTGGTGAAGTGGGGGATTGGCCTGAAGCAGGTTGTGGTGGCGGAGATGTTCCTTGCGGTGTTCATTCCGTTTGGCAAAGCCGCAAGCCTGAGTCCGTCGGCGCTGCTGCTGGCGCTGGCGATCGCCCTCATCAAGCTGCTGGTGGTATTTGTGCTGGCGTCGCTGGTGGAGAACTCGCTGGCGCGCGGCCGCTTCCTGCTGACGCATCACGTCACGTGGCTTGGGTTCGGCGTCGCGGCGCTGGCTTTCGTCTTCTATTTCACCGGTCTGTAAGGAGCGCCGAGAAATGATGGAAAAAATCGCGCTGACGACCCTGCTGGTGCCGTTTATTGGCGCGCTGCTGACGGCCTGTTCGCCGAAACCCGTGGCGAAGAATATCTGTAGCCTGTTTGCGCTGTTTGCCACGCTCGGCACCGCCGTGCTTGGCTGGCAGTTTCTGGCGGGGGGAAAAGCGGATGCGACTTACACGCTGGTCAGCTATCACGGCGTGGCGCTGTTCGGCTTCACCGTTGACCGAATCAGTACGCTGATTGCCTTTGCTGTGGTGTTCCTCGGCCTGCTGGTGAGCCTCTATTCCACCGGGTACTTAACCCGTGGCAACCGCGAACACCCGCACGATGGTGACAACCGCTACTACGCGTTCCTGCTGATCTTCATCGGGGCGATGGCGGGGCTGGTGCTTTCCTCAACGCTGCTCGGGCAGCTGCTGTTCTTCGAAATCACCGGGGGCTGTTCCTGGGCGCTGATTGGCTATTACCAGACGCCGAAGTCTCAGCGCTCGGCGATGAAAGCGCTGCTGATTACCCACGTCGCATCGCTTGGCCTGTACCTCGCGGCAGCGACGCTGTTCCTCAACACCGGCACCTTTGCGCTGAGCGCATTAAGTCAGCTGCAAGGTTCGGCGAGCTACATCGTTTACGGCGGCATTCTGTTTGCGGCCTGGGGGAAATCAGCCCAGCTGCCGATGCAGGCCTGGCTGCCGGATGCAATGGAAGCGCCAACCCCAGTCAGCGCTTACTTACATGCCGCTTCAATGGTGAAAGTGGGCGTTTACATCTTTGCCCGCGCCATTCTGGAAGGCGGCAACGTACCGCACGCCATCGGCTGGGTGGGCATCGTGATGGCGACGATCACCATGATCTACGGCTTCATGATGTACCTGCCGCAGAAGGACATGAAGCGCCTGCTGGCGTGGTCGACCATCACCCAGCTGGCGTGGATGTTCCTGGCCCTCTCCATGGCGGCGCTTGGCTCTAAGCAGGCGCTCAATGGCGGCATTGCCTACATCTTCAACCACGCGTTTGCCAAAAGCCTGTTCTTCCTCGTGGCGGGGGCTTTCAGCTACAGCTGCGGCACGCGTCTACTGCCGAAGCTGCGCGGCGTGATGAGCAAATCACCGCTGCTGGGCATCGGCTTCTGCGTGGCGGCACTGGCGATTGCCGGCGTGCCGCCGTTCAACGGCTTCTTCAGTAAATTCCCCGTCTTTGCCGCAGGCTTCACGCTTTCCAGCGCGCACTGGGAGCTGATCCCGGTGATGGTGCTGGCGCTGGTGGAATCAGTGGCGAGCTTCGCGTGGCTGATTTACTGGTTCGGGCGCGTGGTGCCGGGCGAACCGAGTCCGGAAGTGGCAGAGATGTCGCCGCTGCCGCTGGCAATGCGCGCGGTGCTTATCGTGCTGGTGGTGATGTCGCTGTGTTCCAGCGTGATTGCCGCGATGTGGCTTAATTAAGGAGACGACGATGACCGGAACCTTACTCGTCAATAATCTCGCCGGGCTGATGATGGTGACGTCACTGCTGGTGATTGGCGCGAAACGTCCGCGCAGCGCCTGCTGGTTTTACGCCCTGCAGTCGCTGGTGCTGGTGCTGATTTTCTTCACCCTTTCCCAAACGCTTGAGTCTGAACAGCTGCTGATGTGGTCCTTCAGCGCCCTGCTGACCAAGGTCATTCTGGTGCCGATTGTCATGGGCTTCGCGCTGCGCAAGCTTGCCGATCCGCAGGCCGACAAACCGTTGATTAGCCCGGCGCTGCTGATGCTCGCCGCGGCGGTGATTGTGGTGCTTTGCTGGCTGGTTGTGCGCCCGGTGCAGCTTCCTTTGTTGCTTGATCTGAAACCCGCGCTGGCGGTGGCACTTGGCCACTTCCTGCTGGGGCTGCTGTGCATCGTCACCCAGCGCAACATCATTCGTCAGGTGTTTGGCTATTGCCTGATGGAAAACGGTTCGCATCTGGTGCTGGCGCTGCTGGCTCACAGGGCGCCGGAGCTGGTGGAGATTGGTATCGCCACCGACGCGATTTTCGCGGTGATTGTCATGGTGCTGCTGGTGAGAAAAATCTGGCGCACGCTCGGCACGCTGGACGTGAACCAACTGACGGCGCTGAAGGGATAACACAATGAGTCATTCTGCTATTTTCACATTTCTTCTGCTGACGCCGCTTGTATTCGCGCTGCTGGCCTTTGCCTGCCAGCGCCTCGGCACGGCGTCTCGTTCGGCGGTCACGCTGCTGCATGGCGTGGGCATCCTGGTGCTGCTGGCGATAACCCTTTACGCCGTGAGCGTGGTCTACCAACAGGGTGAGATGTTCTCCACGAATCTGTGGCTGCACCTCGACAGCCTGAGCGCGCTGTTCCTGGCGCTGCTTGGGATAATCGGGTTTCTCACCGGACTTTACTCGATGGGCTATATGCGCCACGAGGTCGACGAAGGAGAGATTTCCGTCGCCACGCTGTGCAACTACTACGGCTTCTTCCACCTGTTCCTCTTCACCATGATGCTGGTGGTGACCAGCAACAACCTGATCGTGATGTGGGCGGCGATTGAAGCGACTACGCTCAGCTCGGCGTTTCTGGTGGGGATTTACGGCCAGCGCTCGTCGCTGGAAGCGGCGTGGAAGTACATCATCATCTGTACCGTTGGCGTGGCATTCGGCCTGTTTGGCACCATTCTGGTGTACGCCAACGCCGCGAGCTTTATGCCTGACCCGCACAACGCCATTTTCTGGAGTGAAGTGCTGAAGCATGCGGCACAGCTCGATCCCACGCTGATGCATCTGGCGTTCGTGTTTGTGCTGATTGGCTTCGGCACCAAAACCGGGCTGTTCCCTATGCACGCCTGGCTGCCGGACGCGCACAGTGAAGCGCCAAGCCCGACAAGTGCGCTGTTGTCCGCCGTACTGCTGAACTGCGCGCTGCTGGTGATTATCCGTTTCCACATCATCATCACTCAGACCCTCGGCTCCGCCTTCCCGAATACGCTGCTGGTGATTTTCGGCCTGCTCTCCGTGGCGGTGGCGGCGTTCTTCATTCTGGTTCAGCAGGACGTTAAGCGCCTGCTGGCTTACTCCAGCGTGGAAAACATGGGGCTTATCGCCGTGGCGCTTGGCATCGGCGGGCCGCTGGGCGTGCTGGCGGCGCTGCTGCATACGCTGAACCACAGCCTCGCGAAAACGCTGCTGTTCTGCGGTTCGGGCAACGTGCTGCTTAAGTACGGCACGCGCGATCTTGGCGTGGTGCGCGGCATGCTGAAGCTGATGCCGTTCAGCGCGGTACTGTTGGCCGCGGGTGCGCTGGCGCTCGGCGGGATGCCGCCGTTCAACGTCTTCCTCAGCGAATTTATGGTGGTGACCGCAGGACTGGCTGCCGGGCATATCTGGCTGACCATCGGCCTGCTGTTGCTGCTGACCGTGGTGCTCGGCGGCCTGGTGCGCATGATCGCCTGCCTGTTGTTCGGCGCTGCGCCTGAAGCAACAAGCCGCGGTGAGCTGGGCTGGCTGACCACCGCGCCGATGGCGATTTTACTGGTGCTGATGCTGGTTATGGGCACCCACATTCCGCAGCCGGTGAGCCGCCTGCTGGAAAATGCCGCGTCGATTGTGATGCAGCAATCCCCGCATGAATTTCAGTGGCCGTGGGCGGGTAAAACCGCTTCAGCCACGACCCCCCGTCTTTGCACCCGCGAGTGCGCTGGAGAAATGAAGTGAGCTATCAACAATATATGAACGGCCTCGCGCAGGGCGATGTACTGGGCAACGGCTATCTGGCCGCCGTCCGGGAGAAGTTTCCGGGTGCGGTGCTGGACGAAGAGCGCCAGACTCACGATCAGGTGACGATTACGGTCAAAATCAACCAGCTGCCTGAGATTGTTGAGTTTCTCTACTACGGCTGCGGCGGCTGGCTGCCGGTGCTGTTCGGCAACGACGAGCGCACGCTCAACGGCCATTTCGCCGTTTATTACGCGCTGTCGATGGAAGAGGGCGAGAAGTGCTGGGTGGTGGTGAAGGGGCTGGTCGATGGCTCGCTGGAGTTTCCGTCCGTCACGCCGCGCGTGCCCGCCGCCGTGTGGGGCGAGCGTGAAGTTCGCGATATGTATGGCCTGAAGCCCGTTGGCCTGCCGGACGAGCGCCGTCTGGTGCTGCCGGACGACTGGCCGGATGAGATGTACCCGCTGCGTAAAGACGCGATGGACTACCGTCAGCGCCCGGCGCCGACCACCGAAACGGAAACCTATCCGTTCATCAACGACGGCGACAGCAAGGCGCGCGTGGTGCCAATTGGCCCGATGCACATCACCTCTGACGAACCCGGCCACTTCCGCCTGTTCGTCGATGGTGAAACCATTGTCGACGCCGATTACCGCCTGTTCTACGTCCACCGTGGGATGGAAAAGCTCGCGGAAACCCGCATGGGCTACAACGAAGTGACGTTCCTCTCCGACCGCGTTTGCGGCATTTGCGGCTTTGCGCACAGCGTGGCCTACACCACGTCGGTGGAAAACGCGCTGGGCATCGTGGTGCCGCAGCGTGCGCACACCATCCGCTCCATTCTGCTGGAGGTGGAGCGCCTGCACAGCCATCTGCTGAATATCGGCCTCTCCAGCCACTTTGTTGGTTTCGATACCGGCTTTATGCAGTTTTTCCGCGTTCGTGAAAAATCAATGATGATGGCGGAGCTGCTCACCGGTTCGCGTAAAACCTACGGCCTGAACCTGATTGGCGGCATTCGTCGCGACATCCTCAAAGAGCAGCGCATCAAAACCATTCAGCTGGTGCGTGAGATGCGCGCCGAGGTGACTGAGCTGGTCGACATGCTGCTCTCCACGCCGAACATCGGCCAGCGCACCCAGGGCGTCGGCATTCTCGACCGCCAGGTTGCGCGTGACTACAGCCCGGTTGGCCCACTGATCCGCGGCAGCGGATTCAGGCGCGATATGCGTTTTGACCACCCGTATTCGGATTACGGCAACCTGCCGAAAACCCTGTTTGCCTATGACGGCGGCGATGTCTTCTCCCGTGTGATGGTGCGCGTGAAGGAAACCTTCGATTCGCTGGCGATGATTGAGTACGCGCTGGACACCATGGGCAACGGCCCACTGCTGACCGAAGGCTTCACCTATCAGCCGCACAAATTTGCGCTTGGCTACGTGGAAGCGCCGCGCGGTGAGGACGTGCACTGGAGCATGCTCGGCGACAACCAGAAGCTGTTCCGCTGGCGCTGCCGCGCGGCGACGTACGCTAACTGGCCGGTGCTGCGCTATATGCTGCGCGGCAATACCGTGTCGGATGCGCCGCTGATTATCGGCAGCCTTGATCCGTGCTACTCCTGCACCGACCGCGTGACGCTGGTGGACGTGCGCAAACGCAAATCGACCACCGTGCCGTACAAAGAGATTGAACGTTATAGCATTGAGCGCAAGCACTCGCCGCTGCTCAAGTAAGGATTAAACGATGCTGAAACTGTTTAAAACCATCCTGAAAGCGGGCGAACCGACGGTCAAATATCCGTTTGCGCCGCTGGAGATCAGCCCCGATTTTCGCGGCAGGCCTGAACTGGATCCGCAGCAGTGTATCGCCTGCGCGGCCTGCACTTCTGCATGCCCGGCGAACGCCCTGACGATGGAAACCCATCCGGAAAGCAACGAGCGCACCTGGCAGCTGTTTATCGGCCGCTGCATTTTCTGTGGCCGCTGCGAAGAGGTTTGCCCGACGAAGGCGATTCGCCTGACCAACGACTTTGAGCTGGCGGTGACCAATAAAGCCGATCTGTACGTCAAAGCGGTATTTCGTTTGCAGCACTGTGAAGTCTGCAAGCAGCCGTACACGCCGGAAAAATCGGCGCAGTATGCGGTGGAGCTGCTGCGCCAGTCCGGCGTCAGCGATGAAGCGCTGGCGGGCATGACGTCGCAGTTCACCACCTGCCCGGCGTGCAAGCGTCAGCAGACGGTGGGCCAGCACGACCAGCGTATGTTCAGCGTATCCGCAGCGGAGGTCTCTCATGAGCGAGTTTAATCATCACGTCAGCCAGCCGATTGCGCTTGCGGACGACGCGGCGCGCATGAAGCAGACGTTGCTGAAGGACATCAAGCGCTCGGCCTACGTCTACCGCGTGGACTGTGGCGGCTGTAACGGCTGCGAGATTGAAATTTTCTCTGCCATTACGCCAGTGTTCGACGCCGAACGCTTCGGGATCAAGGTTGTTGCCTCCCCGCGCCATGCCGATATTTTGCTGTTCACCGGGGCGGTGACCCGTGCGATGCGCGTACCCGCGCTGCGTGCGTATGAATCCGCGCCGGATCCGAAAATCTGTATCTCCTACGGTGCCTGCGGCGTGGGCGGCGGGATCTTCCACGATCTCTACTGCGTCTGGGGCGGCAGCGACACCATCGTGCCCGTCGACGTGTGGATCCCCGGCTGCCCCCCAACGCCTGCGGCCACCATTCACGGGTTTGCCGTGGCGCTCGGCCTGCTGGATCAGAAGCTAAAGGGCATTGAACACGTGCAGGGCGAAAATGAAAAGCCCGCCATCATTCTGCCGGACGTGCCGCTGACGCTGCGGGTTGCCGTTGAGCGCGAAGCACGGCGGATGGCGGGCTATCGCCAGGGTGGCGACATCAGCATGAACCTGCTGAAGCTGATTCAGCATAAGCAGCCGCAGCAGGCGGCCCATGAGGTGGACGTCTGGCTGCGCAAAGAGAACGATCCGCGCCTGACCGAGATCGTTCATGCGCTGATGGCGGTTATCGCCGGTAAGGTGATGGCATGAGTGAAAAAGGAAAAGTGACGTTCTGGTCGCTGCGGCAGAAGTTCGTCGACAGCGATGACGACATGCCCGCCGAAAGCCAGCAGGTGATGTACTACTCGCTGGCGATTGGTCATCACGTCGGGATGATCGACTGCCTGAAAACGGAGCTGGAATGCGGGCTTGAAGGCTATACCGAATGGCTGAAGCTGCTACCTGAAGGGGACGCGCGGCGTAAGCTGCGCGGCCTGCTGACGTTTGGGGAAATCACCATCGATTCCACCCACACGTCGCTGCTGGCGAATGCGCTTTCTGAACTGAGCAAAACGGGAGCGGAACCCTTTAAAGGCTGGAGCTTGCGGCTGATTGAGCTGCTGGGTGAGATTGAACGCGAACCGGCGATTTATCTTATCGTAAAAAGGCAGGTTGCCTGATGGCGCTGATTGCCAGGTGGCGGCTGATGCCTTACCTGGCCTACAAATCAGGCCTGCGCGATTTGTAGGCCGGGCGCTTACGCGGAGCCTTAAAGATCCCGCGTATTGATTCCCAGACGCTGCATCCTTGAGAGCAGCGTCGTTCTTTTCAGACCGAGCTTCTGCGCTGCACCTTTTGGCCCCGCCACAATACCGTTTGTTTCCCGCAGGGCCTGAATAATCCTTTCCCGTTCACCTTCGTCTGTTTCTGGCGTTTGCGGATTAAACAGCGGCGGCAGCTTGATGGTTACAGGCTGAACGCGTGGCGCCTGCGCCGGGGCTGAAGGGATTTTCAGATCGCCCAACTGGAGATTCAGGGTGTTGCCCTGGGTCAGGATCACCGCGCGTTCAATGACGTTTTGCAGTTCGCGCACGTTACCCGGCCAGGGATACTGGCACAGCGCCTGGAGCGAAGCTGCGGGAATAGTATCGATGGTTTTGTTCATGCGCGCCGCCAGCTTTTGCGTGAACCAGGTGGCGAGCAGCGGGATATCTTCCGGACGCTCGCGCAGCGGTGGGATCACGATCGGAAAGACGTTCAGGCGGTAGAACAGATCGCTGCGAAACTCGCGTTCCTGCACCATCTGATGCAGATCGCGATTGGTGGCGGCGATCATCCGGACGTTCACCGGGATCACTTTGCTGCCGCCGAGGCGCTCTACTTCACGCTCCTGCAACACGCGCAAAAGTTTGGGCTGTAGCTCCAGCGGCATATCACCGATTTCATCAAGGAACAGCGTGCCACCGTCGGCCATTTCAAACCGTCCGATATGGCTGCTGGTTGCGCCGGTGAAGGCGCCTTTCTCATGCCCGAACAGATCGCTTTCCAGCAGGCTTGCGGGAATAGCGGCACAGTTCATTTTGACCAGCGGGCTTTGGCTGCGCTGGCTGAGTTTGTGAATAGCGCGGGCGATAAGCTCTTTGCCGGTACCCGTCTCGCCGAGCAGCAGCACGGTGCTGTCGCTCGTGGCGACCATCTCGACCTGGCGCAGCAGGTTTTTCATCGCCGTGCTCTGGAAAATAATATCGTTCAGGCTTTCAACGTTTTGCAGCTGTTCCGTGAGCCAGATATTTTCCTGCTTCAGTGAATCTTTTAAACGCGTAATTTCATTCCAGGCGTTGGCATTATCCACCGCAATACTGATCCGTGAGGCTATTTGCCCGAGCAGGGAACAGACCGCTGGCGTAAAAGCGCTGGCGTCCGTATGGGCGAGAATAAATATGCCGGGTGCATGGGCGTTAAATGCCAGCGGCAACAGCAGGGCCGCCTGCATGCCAGCGTAATATAAATCTTTTAATAACGGATCGTTGAGGTTTTCATTGAGCGCAACGGCCTGCGGCTGATTGTTATCCAGCACGTTTTTAAGAATGCTTTGTGCGAGGGGATACGTTCTTTGCTGGCAAACGCACTGATTCTCTCCCTGCCAGCCGCAGGCGGTGACCGGAAAGGCCTCAGAAGATACGCCGTCAAAAAAGGCGAGCGAGACGCTCGGGATCGCGAAATAGCGGTGAATATCCGCGGCGATGGCGTTCACCATCCCTTCACGATCGAGGTGCGCCAGCACGGAGTTGGTGATATCGACCAGAATACGGTATTCATCGCGCTCTTCTTTTAAGTGATGAAAGAATTCCAGCAGCTCAGGTTCGACGCCGGAATTGATCATGGCAATCAAGTGATTATTCCATTCGGTATTTGTAATGGGAATGGTTCTTATTTTCTTGCCACTCAGCTTCTTTACATCATTCATCGCTTCAGCCTGTTTATTGAAAATTGCTGATGTTCACAATGAATCAGCAATGCTATTTGAGATCAGTATTTGCGGGCTGCGTGCAATATAAGATACCCCTTTGGGATCATTCGTTGATATTGATGGGTAGTTTGCTCATTCAGGCTCATTTTATCGGGAGAAAAGCGTGTCTAACGTATTACTTTGTGTCGGCAACAGCATGATGGGCGACGATGGGGCCGGGCCGCTGCTGGCGGAAATGTGCGCCAGCGGGCCAAAAGGTGACTGGATTGTGCTGGACGGCGGCAGCGCGCCGGAGAGGGAAGTGGCGGCGATCCGTGCAATGCGTCCGAACCGTTTGCTGATTGTTGATGCCACCGACATGGGGCTGGAGCCAGGCGACATTCGCATCGTCGACCCGGACGATATTGCCGAAATGTTCCTGATGACCACCCACAATATGCCGCTCAACTACCTGATTGAGCAGCTGGCAGAAGACGTGGGAGAGGTGATTTTCCTTGGCATTCAGCCAGACATTGTCGGCTTTTATTATCCGATGACGGAGAAGATCAAAGCCGCGGTAGATGTCGTTTATCAGCGGCTTGAGGGCTGGACCGGCAACGGCGGGTTTGAGCAGCTGTAACGTTTGCCGGGCGGCGCTGCGCTTGCACCGGCCTACAATTTTACAGGGACGGCTTGTAGGCCCGGTAAGCGTTAGCGCCACCGGGCAAGCAGTGCCGCCCGGCAATGACATCACGCCAAATCTTCCCCGTTGCTCGCAATCACCTTCTTATACCACCAGAACGATTTCTTACGCGTTCGCGCCAGCGTGCCGTGGCCTGCATCGTCACGATCGACGTACACAAAGCCGTAGCGTTTGCTCATCTCGCCCGTCGAGGCGGCGACTAAATCAATGCAGCCCCAGGTGGTGTAGCCGATGACCGGAATGCCGTCGTCAATGGCGTCACCCATCGCCTGAATGTGCTCGCGCAGGTAGCTGATGCGGTAGTCGTCGTTGATTTCGCCGTTGGCTTCCACCACGTCTTTTGCGCCGAGGCCGTTTTCAACCAGGAAGAGCGGTTTCTGATAGCGGTCATACATCATGTTCATGGTGATGCGCAGGCCCAGCGGATCAATGCCCCAGCCCCATTCGCTGGCTTTGATGTACGGGTTTTTCAGCGATTTAACGATGTTTGCCGCATTGGTGTTGTTGGCGTTCATGTCTGCCGACGCGCAGCGTGAGGCGTAATAGCTGAATGAGACAAAATCGACGGTGTTCTTCAGGATCTCATCATCGCCGGGCTGTTTTTCAATGGTTACGCCTTTTTCGCGGAACACGCGTGCTGAATAGGACGGATAAGCGCCGCGCGCCTGCACGTCGATAAAGAACAGGTTTTCGCGGTCTTTCTCCAGCGCCATCCACACGTCTTCCGGCTTGCAGGAATACGGATAGAAGTTGCCCCCCGCCAGCATACAGCCGACCTGGTTTTTTGGGTTCACCTCATGGGCGATTTTCGTCGCCAGGGCGCTGGCAATCAGTTCGTGGTGTGCGGCCTGGTATTTCACCTGCTCCTGGTTTTCGCCTGCTTCAAACACCAGCCCGGCCCCCGAATAGGGGCTGTGCAGCATGATGTTGATTTCGTTGAAGGTCAGCCAGTACTTCACCAGCCCGTCGAAGGCTTCGAAGCAGGTGCGGGCGTAGCGGGTGAAGAACTCCACCATTTTGCGGCTGCGCCAGGAGCCATATTCCTGTACCAGATGCATCGGCACGTCGAAGTGACAAAGCGTCACCAGCGGTTCGATGTTGTGCTTTTTGCATTCCGTGAACAGGTCACGATAGAAGGCGATACCTTCCTCGTTTGGCGTCAGCTCGTCGCCGTTCGGATAGAGGCGCGCCCAGGCAATGGAGGTACGGAACACCGTGAAGCCCATTTCTGCCATCAGTGCGATGTCTTCTTTATAGCGATGATAGAAATCGATCGCCTGATGGCTCGGGTAGTATTCATCCTCGCGCAGGGTGAAGCGCTTCTCCAGCCCAAGCTTCACCGGCATGCGGTTTGCGCCGTGGGGAATCGTGTCGACGGTGGTTAAGCCCTTTCCGCCTTCCAGATATGCGCCTTCTGACTGGTTCGCGGCCAGCGCGCCGCCCCATAAAAATCCTTTTGGAAACATGCCTTACCTCGCTTGTATCGGTTGTTCTGTGGCGGAAATACCCTGCGCCTGACGCGCAAGGGCCGCATTTTCTTCTACCGGAATATCTTCAAAGCCCAGCAGCAGCGTCAGCACGAAGGAGAGCACCACGGCCAGCGCCATCACGCCAAACACCCAGACGATGGTCATCGGGTTCGCCGGGTCAAAGAACTGCACGCTGGTAAACAGCCCCGGTGCCGCCATCGAATGGCTGGCAAGCCCCGCAATACCGGCCACTGCGCCGCAAATAAAGCCGCTGATCAGGCTGGCAATCAGCGGGCGCTTCAGGCGGATCGCCACGCCGTACAGCGCCGGTTCAGAAATTCCCGCCAGAATGGCGGAAGCCGCGGCGGCCAGCGCCGTCTGACGAAGCTCCGGGTTTTTCGTTTTCCAGGCGACCGCCAGCGACGAGCCGCCGAGTGACAAATTGGCGCCAATTTCAGACGGCATGACCATGCCTTCTTTGCCGGTGGTGGCGATGGTCTGGATGATGGTTGGCGTAAACACGCGGTGCATCCCGGTCATCACCAGCAGCGGCCATAATGCGCCCATAATGGCGACCGACAGCCAGCCCAGATAGTCGTGAACGGTATAAACCAGCGCGGAAATCGCGGTGCCGATCCAGATGCCGATTGGGCCAATTAACAGAATAGCCAGCGGAGCGGCAATCAGCACAATCAGCATGGGTTTGAGGAAGTTTTTGGTGACCGCCGGGGTGATTTTGTCGACCCAGCGTTCGATATAGGACAGGCACCAGGTCATCACCAGCGACGGGATCACCGTGTAGGTATATTTCACCGCCGTAACGGGAATAAAGGCGAAGTCGACGTGCTCGCCCTGGGCGGCTTTCGCCATCAGATCAATAAACCCCGGGTGCACCAGCACGCCCGCAATGGCGATCGCCAGCGACATATTGGTTTTGAATTTCACCGCCGCGGAGGCGGCCACCATCAGCGGCAGGAAGAAGAACGCGCCGTCACCGATGACGGTGAGAATGGTCAGCGTCGGGGTGCCTTTCGCCAGCACGCCGGACATCTCCAGCACCATCGCCAGCAGCTTAACCATTGAGCCGCCGATGATCGCCGGGATCAGCGGGGACATGGTGCCGATCAGCGCATCCAGAATGCCCGCGCCAATGCGCCGGAGCGTTAACTTTTGCGGACCTTGCTCCACGGCGGGCTGCAGGCTGCCCGGCAGCAGGGTGAGCACTTCTTTGTAGGCCTGCGATACCGTGTTACCGATAATCACCTGGCACTGGTTATCGCTGCGCACCACGCCGAGCACGCCGTTGAGGGTTTTAAGCCTGGCGGTATCGGCAAGCGTGGGGTCGTTAAGCACAAAGCGCAGGCGAGTCATGCAGTGGGTCGCGGCGGTGATGTTGGTCGCGCCGCCCAGGGCGGCTACCACATCCCGGGCCAGTGCAGCATAGTTTTTCGACATCGGGTCAATCCATCTTATTGTGATTAAAATTTGTATAGGAAACCGGTTCCACAAAATCATGAAGAGATCTGATGAGCGAAACAAGACAGAAAAAAACTCTATTTTGTTTTCGTGAGATTGATCACTGACGATCGCCGGGGCTGAAAATCCGCGGATCCTGAAGTACACTGCCCACACTTTTTTCAGACGGATGAGCGAACATGGCAACGATGCTGGAAGTGGCGAAGCGCGCTGGCGTGTCGAAAGCCACCGTATCCCGCGTGCTGTCGGGCAATGGCTATGTCGGCCAGGAAACGAAGGATCGCGTCTTCAGGGCGATCGAAGAGAGCGGCTATCGGCCGAATCTGCTGGCGCGCAACCTGGCAACCAAAAAAAGCCAGACGCTTGGCCTGGTGGTGACCAACACGCTGTACCACGGCGTCTACTTCAGCGAGCTGCTGTTCCATGCCGCGCGTCTGACGGAGGACCAGGGGCGTCAACTGATCCTCGCCGACGGCAAGCATAGCGCGGAAGAGGAGCGGGCGGCGATCCAGTACCTGCTCGATCTGCGCTGCGATGCGATCATCATCTATCCGCGTTTTCTTACACCGGATGAAATGGATGAGATCATTCTTGGGCATGACAGGCCGATCATGGTGCTCAACCGTCGCCTGCGAAAACATGCCAGCCACTGCGTCTGGTCCGATCAAAAAGCCTCCAGCGAAATGGCGGTGGAACAGCTGATTGCGCAAGGGCATCGCGATATTGCGTTTATTACCGGCTCGCTCGATTCCCCCACCGGGATTGAGCGCCTGGCAGGCTACAGGGCGGCGCTGGAGAGAAACGGCATAGCGGTACGCGAGGAGTGGATTGCGGAAGGAAAATGGACCCCCGCTACGGGCGCTGCGGGTGCGGCAACGCTGTTATCCCGGGGCATTTCCTTCAGCGCGCTGGTGGCCAGCAATGACGATATGGCTATTGGTGCGATAAAGCAGCTGGTCAGCGCGGGCATCAGCGTGCCGCAGCAGGTGTCGGTGATCGGCTTCGATGATATCGCGCTTGCGCCTTATACCGTGCCTTCCCTCTCCAGCGTGAAAATTCCCGTCACCGCGATGATTGAAGAAACCATTAATCGCCTGATTTTTATGCTCGACGGCGGTGAGTTTAAGCCGGAGCATGCCTTCCCCGGCGAGCTGATCCTTCGCGACTCCGTCACCGCCGGGCCCTTCGCCTGACGTCCGTCATCTGTCATCGTCATTAATGACGATGACAGCGATGTGACACTATAACTCTCTGATAAATAGCCATTTAAATAATGGCGCGGAAAATGCATACCTTCGGCCCTGTTGCCCAATGCCGGAGGAGTGCATGAACCGTTTCATCATCGCGGAAGCGAGCAAATGTATTGGCTGTCGTACCTGTGAAGTGGCCTGCGCGGTGGCGCATCAGCCCGAACAGGACTGTGCGGCGCTGACGCCCCAAACTTTTTTACCCCGCATCCACGTCGTCAAAGGCGTGAATATTTCTACCGCCACCGCCTGTCGCCAGTGTGAGGATGCCCCCTGCGCCAGCGTCTGCCCCAACGGAGCAATTGCCCGTGAAAACGGCTTTGTGCATGTGATGCAGGAGCGCTGCATTGGCTGCAAAACCTGCGTGGTGGCCTGCCCTTATGGCGCAATGGAGGTGGTGGTTCGTCCTGTTGTACGCACCAGCGGTTTTGGAATGCAGGTGAAAATGGAAAAGGCCGAAGCAAACAAGTGTGACCTTTGCCACACCCGCACCGATGGCCCGGCCTGCGTGGCGTCCTGTCCTACCGCCGCGCTGGTCTGTATTGACCGGGAAGCGCTTGAGCAACTGAATGTTGAAAAACGCCGCCGGGCTGCGCTCGACAGCGCATTTTCCGTGTCGTTTTAATCTTAACCCTTTCACTTTTAACAGGTCTGTTACTGATGAAAAAAATCACGAGTGTTTGTCCTTACTGCGGCGCAGGCTGCAAGCTGAAGCTGATTGTTGATAACAATAAAATCCTGCGCGCGGAAGCCGCTGATGGCGTCACCAATCAGAATGAGCTGTGCCTGAAAGGCTACTACGGCTGGGATTTTCTCAACGATACCCGCCTGCTGACGCCCCGCCTGACCCAGCCGATGATCCGCTACGAAAAAGGGGGGAAACTGACCCCGGTCAGTTGGGAAGAGGCAATTCGCTATACGGCCAAAAAACTGAGCGAGATTAAAGCGAAGCACGGACCGCGCGCGATCATGACCACAGGGTCTTCGCGTGGCACGGGTAATGAAACAAACTACGTGATGCAAAAATTTGCCCGCGGCGTGCTGCATACCAACAACGTTGACTGCTGCGCCCGCGTTTGCCATGGGCCGTCCGTCGCCGGGTTACAGGAAACTCTCGGCAACGGGGCAATGAGCAACTCCATCGGTGAGATTGAGGATTCATCCTGCCTGCTGATCTTTGGCTACAACTGCGCTGATTCGCACCCGATCGTGGCGCGGCGGGTGATCAAGGCTAAAGAGAAAGGGGCAAAAATCATCGTCTGCGATCCGCGAAAAATCGAAACGGCGCGCATCGCCGATCGTCATTTGCAGATGAACAACGGCTGTAACATGGCGCTGGTGAATGCCTTTGCCTATGTTCTGCTGGAAGAAGAGCTGTACGACAAAGCCTGGGTGGCGCGGCATACCACCGGGCTTGAAGCTTATCGCGAAGTGGTGAAGGACTACGCACCGGAAGCCGTGGAGGAACTCACCGGCGTGCCTGCCCGTCAGGTGCGTGAGGCCATGCGCATTTATGCTGCTGCACCCACCGCGACCATCATGTGGGGAATGGGCGTCACCCAGTTCGGCCAGGCGGTGGACGTTGTTAAAGGGCTGGCGGGCCTGGCGCTGCTAACCGGCAACCTGGGGCGTAAGAACGTCGGCGTTGGCCCGGTTCGTGGGCAGAACAACGTACAAGGTGCCTGCGATATGGGCGTGCTGCCTAACCAGTTCCCGGGCTATCAGGACGTCACCGACGCGCAGGTGAGGGCCAAATTTGCCAAAGCCTGGGGCATCGACAGCGCGCTGATGGATGACAAAATCGGCGTGCGCATCACCGAAGTGCCGCATCTGGCTCTGGAAGGTAAGATGAAGGCCTATTACATCATGGGCGAAGATCCGTTGCAGACCGAAGCCGATCTGGGGCTGGTACGCAAAGGATTTGAGGCGCTGGATTTTGTTGTCGTGCAGGACATCTTTATGACCAAAACCGCCGAGCAGGCCGACGTGCTGCTGCCGGCGACCTCCTGGGGCGAACACGGTGGCGTCTTTACCTGCGCCGATCGCGGATTCCAGCGTTTTGAGAAAGCGATAGACCCCACTTACAACGTCAAGCGCGACTGGGAAATCATCAGCCTGATCGCCCGGGAGATGGGCTACCCGATGCACTACGCCAGCAATCAGCAAATCTGGGATGAAATGCGCGAGCTGTGCCCGCTGTTCTACGGCGTGACGTACGAAAAAATGGGCGATATGGGGCACGTGCAGTGGCCATGCCCGACGCTCGATCATCCCGGCACGCCTTACCTGTATCAGGACAGCCAGTTCGACACGCCGGACGGAAAAGGCCATCTGTTTGCTGCGCAATGGCGTGCGCCTGCCGAAACGCCGGATGCGGATTTCCCGCTGGTGCTCTGCACCGTGCGCGAGGTCGGACATTACTCCTGCCGCTCGATGACCGGCAACTGCGCGGCATTGCAGTCGCTCGCCGATGAACCCGGTTTTGTGCAGATGAACCCGGAAGATGCGCAGCGGCTTGGCGTGAAGGATCGCGAACTGGTGTGGGTGGAGTCCCGCCGCGGCAAGGTGATCAGCCGGGCGAACGTCAGCAGCCGCACCAACGCCGGCAGCGTCTATATGACCTATCAGTGGTGGATTGGCGCCTGCAATGAACTCACTCAGGATAACCTCGATCCCATCTCCAAAACGCCGGAAACCAAGTACTGCGCGGTGCGCGTCAGCCAGATTGCTGACCAGCGCTGGGCGGAGAACTGGGCGCTGACGACCTACCAGGAGATGAAAACCCGGCTGCGGGAGGCCGCAAACGTCTGATGAAAGAGAACGGCATCGCCATTCGCGTACGTGGCAAAGTTCAGGGAGTGGGTTTCCGCCCGTTCGTCTGGCAAATGGCGCAGCGGCTGCAACGGTCAGGCAACGTCAGTAATGATGCCGAAGGGGTGCTGGTGCACCTCGCGGGGGCAGATGACGGTTTTGGTGCAGAACTGCTGGCGCATTGCCCCACGCTGGCGCGAATCGATGCCGTGGAAGTCAGCCCGTATCAATGGGCTGATTTACCGAAGGATTTCACTATTCATGACAGCGGAGCCGGGCGTATGAGCACCCAGATTGTGCCCGATGCCGCGACTTGTCCGGCCTGTCTCGCGGAGCTGAACGACCCGCTTAACCGTCGCTATCGTTACCCGTTCATCAACTGCACCCACTGCGGCCCACGCTTTACCATCATCCGGGCAATGCCTTATGACCGTCCTTTTACCGCGATGGCGGCGTTTCCCTTGTGTCCCGCCTGTGAACAGGAATATCGCGACCCGCGCGACCGCCGCTTCCATGCTCAGCCCGTGGCCTGCGAGGAGTGCGGCCCGCAGCTGAGCTGGCAGTCGGGCACGCAAACAGCCTCGGGTGAGGATGCCCTGACGGCAGCGATCGGCCTGCTGGCCTCGGGCGGTATTGTGGCGATTAAAGGACTCGGTGGATTCCACCTCGCCTGCGATGCGGGCAATACCGCAGCCGTTGTGCGACTGCGTGAACGCAAGCGTCGACCGGCGAAGCCGCTGGCGGTGATGGTCGCGCAGGCAAATATCCTGCCGGATCGGGCACAAAAATTGCTTAACACTCCGGCGTCTCCGATTGTGCTGGTAGCGAAAAATACCGTAGGCGGATTGTGCGATGACATTGCACCAGGGCTGGATGAAGTTGGCGTGATGCTGCCCTCTAACCCCATTCAGCATTTGCTGATGCAGGCGTTGCATCGCCCGCTGGTGATGACCTCCGGCAACCTTAACGGTAAGCCTCCGGCGATAACCAATGCCGGGGCGCTGGCGGATCTGGCCACTATCGCCGACGGTTTTTTGCTTCACGATCGGGATATCGTGCAGCGCATGGATGATTCGGTGGTGCGGCAAAGCGGCGAAATGCTGCGGCGAGCCAGGGGCTTTGTGCCTGATGCGTTGCCGCTGCCGCCCGGGTTTGCCGACGTGCCGCCGATGCTCTGCTGCGGGGCGGATTTAAAGAACACCTTCTGCCTGGTGCGCGGCCAGGAAGCGGTACTGAGCCAGCATCTTGGTGACCTGTCCGAAGAAGGCGTTGAAGCGCAGTGGCGCAATGCGCTTGCGCTGATGCAGTCGATTTATGCGTTTACGCCTGAGCGCGTGGTGGTGGATGCGCACTCTGGCTACCGTTCCGTGCAGTGGGGGAAAGCACTGGCCATCCCCCGTGAAGAAGTGCTGCATCACCATGCCCATGCGGCGGCCTGCATGGCGGAACACGGCTGGCCGCTTGAGGCCGGTGACGTGATTGCGTTAACGCTCGACGGCATCGGCATGGGAGAAAACGGCGAACTGTGGGGCGGAGAATGCCTGCGGGTGAACTATCGCGAGTGCGAGCACCTCGGCGGCCTGCCGGCGGTGGCGCTGCCCGGCGGAGATTTAGCCGCCCGCCAGCCATGGCGCAACTGGCTGGCGCAGTCTCTGGCGTTTGTGCCGGACTGGGCTTTGCTTCCCGCATTTGAGGGAAAACCGGTGCAGGCGTTGGCTCGTGCGGTTGATCGAGGAATTAACTCACCGCGGGCGTCATCCTGCGGACGCTTGTTTGATGCCGTGGCGAGCGCGCTGGATTGTGCGCCGGAGATGCTGAGTTACGAAGGGCAGGCCGCTTGCCTGCTGGAAGCGCTGGCGAGGACAAGCGACAGCATGCAGCATCCGCTGACGCTGCCCTTTGAAAATAACACGCTGAATTTGCGTATTTTCTGGCAGCAGTGGCTGAGCTGGTCCGCCGCTGATGCCGAAAAAGCCTGGGCATTTCACGACGCGCTGGCCCGTGGGCTGGCGCAGATGATGAACTTTCACGCGGAACGCTTCGGTATCACCACGCTGGTTTTCGGTGGTGGCGTGCTGCATAACCGGCTGCTGCGCGAGCGGCTGGCGTTTTATCTGTCTGGTTTTACACTTTTATTTCCACAGCGTTTGCCGGCAGGCGACGGTGGAATTTCATACGGGCAGGCAGTCGTTGCCGCCGCCCGCCTCGAGGAGAAGAGAGAAGGATGAAGCTGATTACGCTTTTACGTCAGCAGCCACGCGCTGCGCTGCTGGTTTTCGGATTAATCGTTGCCAATCTGGTGGCGTGGGCCTGGGCCTGGGACGTGTTCGGTCACAGCGGAGCCCTGATGGCCGCCAGCCTGCTGGCCTGGGGCTACGGCCTGCGTCATGCGGTGGATGCTGACCACATCGCGGCCATTGACTGCGTGACGCGTAAAATGATGCAGCAGGGCAAACGCCCGTTTGGCGTCGGAGCGTGGTTCTCGCTCGGGCATTCATCCATTGTGGTGCTGGCGTCGGCGGCGATTGCCGCGACGGCGACCGCGTTCCAGCAGCAGATGGGCTGGTTCCATGAAACGGGCAGCCTGATTGGCACTGCGGTGTCCGCGCTGTTCCTGCTGGCGATGGCTTTCGTCAACCTGGTCATTCTGCGTGGCGTCTGGCGCAGCTTCCGCGCGTTCCGTCAGGGGAAACCCTTCAACAGCGATCCGGTGGCCAGCGGCGGCATGATGAGCTGGCTGTTTGGCAAGACTTTCCGCCTGGTCGGTAAAAGCTGGCACATGTATCTGGTGGGTTTCCTGTTCGGCCTTGGCTTTGACACGGCTACGGAGGTTGGCGTGTTGGGGATCACGGCGGCGGGTGCCTCAAGCGGGATGTCTATCTGGAGCATCATGATCTTCCCGGCGCTGTTTGCAAGCGGCATGGCGCTGGTGGACACGCTGGATAACGTGCTGATGGTTGGGGCGTATGGCTGGGCGTTCAACAAGCCGCAGCGCAAGCTTTACTACAACATGACCATTACCGGCACCTCGGTGGTGGTGGCGCTGTTCATCGGCGGGCTTGAGGCGCTGGGTTTGTTGATGGATAAGTTTGGCTTCAGCGGCGGAGTGTGGAACGTGGTGGAAGCGCTGAACGACAATCTCGGCAACGCCGGGTTTATCGTCATCGGGCTGTTTATCGCCTGCTGGATCATTTCACTGGCGGTATACCGCTGGCGGGGCTACGACGCGATTAGCGTGTAAGATTTTTGGCCGTGTGATGTAGCCCGGTGGCAAGGTGAACAGCAAAAAATCCTCGTTTCAGAGGACTTTTTAATGTTTGCTCCCCTCGCCCTGTGGGAGAGGGGCAGGGGGAGAGGGCATCAGGCCGCACAAGGTGAACAGCAAAAATCCTCGTTTTAGAGGATTTTTTAATGTTTGCACCCCTCGCCCTGTGGGAGAGGGGCAGGGGGAGAGGGCATCAGACCGCATGATTTGAATGCCGGGTAAGCGTAGCGCCACCCGGCATCTTTCAGGCAGAGAGCTGTTTCAGTAACCCAAACGCCTGCTTCATGTTTTCCTCACTGACCACGAATGCCCGCAACCTGTCATCGCTGTCCACGCCCTGAGCAATCATGCCTTCGACGGTGGTTTCGATGCGCCAGCGTAAATCCACCCCGCGAGTGTCTCCTGCCAGATGCAATGGCAGATCCGGTGTTTTCACCTTCACCAGCATGGGCGGGAGCTTCAGGTTTCCGCTCTCCCCGAGCAGATTTTTTGCCAGCGTTAATGCGCTCAGCAGAATCGGCTGCAGGAATGGCAAAACGCTGCCGTTGATCTCCGCGCAGTCGCCAAGGGCGTAAATGGCGGAATCGCTGGTCTGCAGCGTGCCGTCTACAACGATGCCGCGATTAACTGCGACGCCTGCTCTTTGGGCAAGGGCGATCTCCGGGCGCAGTCCGGCTGCGGCGATAACGGCATCCACCTCAATGGTTCGGTTTCTGTCGAGCTGTACGCGGATCCCGCTCTGCGTTTTTTCCAGCCCCTGAAGCTGGCTTTTGAGCAGCAGATGCACGCCCATCTCCGTCAGTCGATGCTGAAGACGACTGCTGACTTCCGGCGGCATCAGCGCGGAGAGAATGCTTGCGGAGTTGTCCACTACGCTGACCGCTTTCCCGGCACGATTGCAGTCCATCGCCAGCTCGCTGCCAATCAGCCCGGCGCCGACGATAAGCACCCGTTTAGCGTCATGCAGCTCCGCCTGGGCTGCGCCATACTCCTGCTGGCTGTTAAGGGTGACCATCAGCTCCTTGCCAGGAACCGGCGGAACAAAAGGCTGAGCGCCCGTCGCCAGCACCAGTTTGTCGTAACAGATGCTGTGCCCGTCGCAGTAAACCAGCTTACTTTTTGCGTCGATGTCCGTTACCCGCGTGTGCGGGAAAAGACGTAAATTGTACTGCTCCGCGAAGTCACCCGCCGTTTGCAGCGTCAGGTCCGCAGCCTGCTGGCCACGGCTTATGACATGGCTGAGATCCGGTTTGTTGTACTCATCCATGCTGTCGGCGGCAATCAGCGTCAGCGGCACCTGTACGTTCTGTTTGCGGATGTTTTTTACCAGCTGGCGGGCGGCGAAGCCCGAGCCAACGATAACGATGCCGTGGTTCATTTTGCCTCCGTGGCCAGCACGTCAAAGACCTCTTTACCGAGCGAGCATTCCGGGCACAGGAAGCTGTCCGGCACTTCGCTCCATGGGGTGCCCGGCGCGACGTCCTGGTTCGGTTCGCCTTTGGTCGGATCGTAAACCCACTGGCAGACGCTGCACTGCATTGATGGGCCAAGGTCAGCGGCCGCAGCGGCCGCAGCGGCGGCGCAGGCGCAGTCCTGCTGTTCCTGTGTCGCTGTCGCTTCAGCAACCGGCAGCGGCGCGAGAGCCCATTGACGAGCGATTTCACGCCCATGCTCACGGCACACTTCCAGCGCGTCGAGATCCGGACGCCATTTGGCCTTCAGGCTCAGGGACATCTCAAAGCCGGCATCCTGCAGGCGGGTGGAAAGACGATCCACCGCGCCGCCGCTCCAGCCGTGAGAGCCGAAGGCGCTGGCGCGCTTGTTGCGAAAACGCAGGCCGGTCATCTCTTCAACCAGCCCGGCAATTTTCGGCATCATCACGTTGTTCATGGTTGAGGTGCCCGCCAGCACGCCCTTGGAGCGGAAGACGTTGGTCAGCACGTCGTTTTTATCGCTTTTGGAGACGTTAAAGATCTTCACCGCCACGCGCGGGTCAACTTCGTTAATGCCCTGGGCAATGGCGTCGGCCATCATGCGGGTGTTGTTGGACATGGTGTCGTAGAAAATCGTGATTCGGTCTTCCTGATAATCCGCCGCCCATTTCAGGTACAGCTCGACGATTTGCGTCGGGTTATCGCGCCAGACCACGCCGTGGGAGGTCGCAATCATATCAACCGGTAAGTTGAAGCCGAGGATCTCGGTGATTTTTGGCGTCACCAGGCGGCTGAATGGAGTCAGGATGTTGGCGTAGTAGCGCTGGCACTGTTCGAAGAGTTCGGTCTGATCCACTTCATCGTTGAACAGACGTTCGTCGCAGTAGTGCTGGCCGAAGGCGTCGTTGCTGAACAGCACCGCGTCGCCGGTCATGTAGGTCATCATGCTGTCCGGCCAGTGCAGCATCGGAGTTTCGACGAAGATAAGCTGTTTGCCGTTACCGATATCAATTGTGTCACCGGTTTTCACCACGTTGAAGTTCCATTCCGGATGATGGTGGTGGCCGTTGATGGAGTCGATGGCGTTGGCGGTGCAGTAAATTGGCGTGTCCGGAATGCAGGACATCAGCTCGGTCAGCGCACCGGCGTGGTCTTCTTCGGCGTGGTTGATGATGATGCAGTCGATGTCGGCAAGATCGATCTCCGTACGCAGGTTCTGCACGAATTCACGGCTGAACTTGTGATCGACGGTATCGATCAGCACGTTTTTCTCTTCACGAATCAGGTAGCTGTTGTAGCTGCTGCCGCGCAGGGTTTTGTATTCGGTGCCATGAAAATCACGCACTTCCCAGTCGCGCTGTCCAACCCAGTGAATATTGTTTTTAACGTGAATAGCCATAATGTCCTCAATCAGTCTTTTGGTTCAAAAAAGTGATTGAGCTATTACAAATTGCGTGCCAGTTTTTATCTTATTGATAATATTGATTTTATAAAATTAAGCGTTGTTGTTGTTTGTCGTTATGACTATCATCATGAGAGTCAAAAAGACAATGATCATAGTCATAATGACACTGAGGCAGGCATGAGTTTTTCCACTGAAGCGCTGGCGAATATCGCCATCGAGCTGCAAAGCGATATCGGTCATCCGGATCGCTTTTCCCGTCTGATCACCACATTGCGACAGCTTTTAGGCTGCGATGCTTCGGCGCTGCTGCGCTATGAGGCGCATCAGTTTATTCCGCTGGCGATAGACGGGCTGGCGCAGGACGTGCTCGGGCGGCGTTTTTCGCTGGCAGGGCATCCGCGCCTGGAGGCCATCGCCCGCGCCGGGGATATTGTTCGTTTCCCGGCAGACAGCACGCTGCCCGATCCCTATGACGGCCTGATCCCCGGCCAGGAGAGCCTCAAGGTTCACGCCTGCCTTGGGCTGCCGCTGTTCGCCGGGCAGAACCTGATTGGCGCGCTGACGCTGGACGGCATGGACGCGCACCAGTTCGACAGCTACAGCGACGAAGAGCTGCGGCTGATTGCCGCGCTGGTGTCCGGGGCGCTGAATAACGCGCTGCTGATTGCGAGGCTCGAAAGCCAGAACGTCATGGTGAGCCAGGCGGGCGTTGAGCCGGTTTCCGGCGTTCAGGAGATGATTGGCCTGTCGGCACCGGTGCTGCAGCTGAAAAAAGAGATTGAAATTGTGGCAGCGTCGGATCTCAACGTGCTGATTGGTGGCGAAACCGGCACCGGCAAAGAGCTGGTGGCGAAGGCTATTCATCAGCAGTCGCCGCGAGCCGTCAATCCGCTGGTTTACCTTAACTGCGCGGCACTGCCGGAAAGCGTGGCGGAAAGCGAGCTCTTCGGGCACGTGAAGGGCGCTTTTACCGGGGCCATCAGCCACCGCAGCGGCAAATTTGAAATTGCGGATAACGGCACGCTGTTCCTCGACGAGATCGGCGAACTCTCTCTGGCGTTGCAGGCCAAGCTGCTGCGCGTGCTGCAGTACGGCGACATTCAGCGAGTAGGGGATGACCGTAGCCTGCGGGTAAACGTACGCGTGCTGGCGGCAACCAACCGCGATCTGCGTGAAGAGGTTCTCGCCGGGCGTTTCCGGGCGGACTTGTTCCATCGCCTGAGCGTGTTTCCTGTTGCCGTGCCGCCACTGCGCGAGCGCGGTGACGACGTCATTTTGCTGGCGGGTTATTTCTGCGAACAGTGCCGGGCGCGGATGGGGCTTGGCAGCGTTGTGCTCAGTTCGGCCGCACGGGCGAAGCTGGCGGCCTGGCACTGGCCGGGCAACGTCCGCGAGCTGGAACATGCCATTCATCGTGCAGTCGTACTGGCGCGTGCGACGAGCAGCGGCGATGAAGTGACGCTGACTCCGCAGCATTTCGCCTTCGAGGGAGAGCCTGCGCCTGTGGTTCAGGCCAGCGAGGCCCTCGCAACGACGGTGAACCTGCGGGAAGCAACCGAAGCATTTCAACGCGAAGCGATTACTCAGGCGCTTGAAAGCCAGCAAAACAACTGGGCTGCAACCGCCCGTGCGCTCTCTCTGGACGTGGCGAATTTGCACCGGCTGGCTAAGAGGCTGGGCCTTAAAAAGTCACTTTAAACGAAATATTTGCCTCCGCCGCCCGCTGGCGCTTTCTTATCGTCGGCGGGATGTTTACCATGCTGATTCTTGCCGAATAGCTAAATGGATGTCACATGTTGAAGCGTCGTTATCTGACCTTACTCCCGCTCTGCGTGCTGGTTGCCGCCTGTAGCAGCAAACCGAAAACCGCGGAAGCGCCGACCCCCTCCGCCCCGTCTTCCGGCGGTTTTCTGCTGGAGCCACAGCATAACGTCACCATGATGGGCGGCGATTTTGCTAACAACGCGGCGGCAGAGCAGTTCATTGATGCGATGGTCAGCAAGCATGGCTTCGACCGCCAGCAGCTGCATGAAATTCTTTCCCAGGCGAAGCGTCTCGATTACGTGCTGAACCTGATGGACCGACAGGCGCCCACCGCGCAGGTGCCAACCGGGCCAAACGGCGCATGGCTGCGCTATAGAAAGCAGTTTATTACGCCGGATAACGTGCAGAACGGCGTGGCGTTCTGGAATCAGTATCAGGATGCGCTCAACCGTGCCTGGCAGGTATACGGCGTGCCACCGGAGATTATCGTCGGCATTATTGGCGTAGAAACCCGCTGGGGCCGCGTGATGGGCAAAACCCGAATCCTTGATGCGCTGGCGACGCTCTCCTTCAACTACCCACGCCGGGCGAAGTATTTCTCCGGCGAGCTGGAAACCTTCCTGCTGATGGCCCGTAACGAACAGGACGATCCGCTGGATCTGAAAGGCTCCTTTGCGGGCGCGATGGGCTACGGTCAGTTTATGCCGTCGTCCTATAAGCAGTTCGCCGTGGACTTCAACGGCGACGGGCACATCAACCTTTGGGACCCGGAAGATGCGATTGGCAGCGTCGCCAACTACTTCAAACAGCACGGCTGGGTGAAGGGCGATCGGGTGGCGGTCATGGCTTCTGGCCAGGCGCCGGGCCTGGAGAACGGCTTCAAAACAAATTACAGCGTGTCGCAGCTAGCTGCCGTCGGGTTGTCTCCTCTGGAACCGCTTGGCGATCATCAGCAGGCCAGCCTGCTGCGGCTGGATATCGGTACCGGTTATCAGTACTGGTACGGCCTGCCGAACTTCTACACCATCACTCGCTATAACCACAGCACGCATTACGCGATGGCCGTCTGGCAGCTCGGCCAGGCCGTGGCGCTGGCGCGCACTCAGCAGTAATCCTCTTTCCCCTCCGTCCGGAGGGGAATCTGAAACATTTCGATACAGCCTCAGCCTGCGTCACCGATTTACATCTCTCTCTGATTTCAATATTGTTATGTTATAACATTTTTGAGGTTTGAGATGATCCCCTTTTCCCTGTTTAACGCTTCCAGCCTGCTGCGGCTGGGCGTAGCGATTCTTCTGCTGGCGTTTCTTTGGTTAGCTATTGGCTGGGCGGTGGCGCTGCCATGATTGAACTTGATCATCTCGTAGCGGGTTACGAGCGGCGGGCAATCACGCCTGCGCTGTGCGGCGTTTTAGCCAAAGGATCGCTGACGGCGATTGTCGGCGTGAACGGCTGCGGTAAATCGACGCTGCTGAAAACGCTGGCGGGTTTTATTCCTCCCGTCAGCGGGCAACTGCGATGGCGCGAGGGCAGGCCGGTCATCGGCTGGCTGGCTCAGCGTCACATGCTGGAATCGCAGTTTCCGCTTAACGTTTACGATGTGGTGAGCCAGGGCGCATGGCCGCGCGTGTCGCTGTTGCGTGGGCTGAATGTGCAGGCGCGCAGAAACATCGCTATCGCTCTGGAACGCGTTGGCCTGGAAACGCTCGGCTCATCTCCCATTGAAGCGCTGTCCGGCGGCCAGTTTCAGCGAATGCTGTTTGCCCGGGTGCTGGTGCAGCAGGCGCCGCTGGTGATGCTGGATGAGCCCTTCACCGGCATTGATGAAGCCACCAGCCAGATGCTGATGGAGCTGATTCTGGACATGCATCGCGGCGGGCAAACCGTGCTGGCGGTGCTGCACGATAACCAGCGGGTCGCCTGCCATTTCCCGGAAACGCTCTGGCTGGAATCGGAACATGCACGCTGGGGTAAAACGCCTCCTGTTCTTGCTGCCTTTGACGCTGCGAGGCGCGCATGATCTGGCACCTTTTCTTCCAGCCTTTCATTGAATTTGGCTTTATGCGGCGGGCTCTGGTGGTCTGTCTGGCACTGTCGGTGAGCACAACTTTGCTCGGCGTGTTTCTGCTGCTGCGGCGGATGAGCCTGATGGGAGATGCGCTCTCGCACGCTATTTTGCCCGGCGTGGCGGTGGGCTATTTGCTGAACGGGATGTCGCTGCTGGCGATGACCGTTGGCGGCTTTATCGCCGGGATTGCAGTGGCGCTGATTGCCGGCTGGGTCAGCCGACGTACGCCGCTGAAGGAAGATGCCAGCTTCGCCGGATTCTACCTGGGCTCCCTGGCGCTGGGCGTGACGCTGGTTTCGCTGCGCGGGTCGAGCGTCGATCTGCTGCATCTTTTGTTCGGCTCAATTCTGGCGGTGGACAACAACGCGGCGCTGTTCGTGGCGGGCGTTGCCAGCCTGACGCTGATCGTTCTGGCGCTGCTTTACCGTGGGCTGGTGAGTGAGGCGTTCGACAGCGCCTGGCTGGAGGTTAACTCCCGCCGCCTGCCTTCGCTGCTGCATGGCCTTTTTCTGGCGCTGCTGGTGATTAACCTGGTGGCCGGTTTTCAGGTGCTGGGCACGCTGATGGCGGTGGGCGTGATGATGCTGCCCGCGATTGCCGCCCGCTGCTGGGCGAGGACGCTTCCGGGAATTTTGCTCTTTGCGGCGGTGAGCGGCGCGTTTTGCGCCTGGCTCGGCCTGAGTCTTTCCTGGTCAGCCAATTTGCCCGCCGGGCCGTCAATCGTGCTGACCGCCAGCATTCTGTTTTTCATTTCGGTGTTTTTTGGCACGCGCAGCCGGCTGGCCTTCAGCCTGCGGGCGCTTTTTTAACGCAAGGGGAAACGATGAAAAGAACGGGTTTGATTCTGGCACTGACGCTTGGCGTACTGTCGCAGGGCGTAATGGCGAAAACGCTGAACGTAGTAAGCAGCTTTTCGGTGCTTGGGGATATGGTGCAGCAGGTTGGTGGGGAACATGTGCATGTGGACACGCTGGTAGGGCCGGACGGCGATCCGCATACCTTCGAACCGTCACCGCAGGACAGCGTTTTGCTGAGTAAAGCTGACGTGGTAGTGGTGAACGGCCTTGGGCTGGAAGGCTGGCTGGACAGGCTGATCAAAGCCTCGGGCTTTAAAGGCGAGCTGGTCGTCGCGTCGAAAGGCGTGAAGACGCACACCCTTGATGAAGACGGTAAAACCGTGACCGATCCGCACGCGTGGAACAGCGCTGCCAATGGCGCGTTATATGCGAAAAATATTCTTGCCGGGCTGGTGAAAGCCGATCCGCAGGACGAAGCGGCGCTGAATGCCAGCGGACAGAAATACATCGCCGAGCTTATGCAAATCGACGCCTGGGCAAAAGCTCGCTTCACGGCTATCCCGCAGGCGAAACGCAAAGTGCTGACCAGCCATGATGCGTTCGGCTATTTCGGCCGCGCCTATGGCGTCACGTTCCTTGCGTCGCAGGGGCTTTCGTCGGAAAGCGAGGCCAGCGCGGCGCAGGTGGGTGCGCTGATTCAGCAAATTAAAGCGGACGGCGTGCATACCTGGTTCATGGAAAATCAGCTCGACCCGCGCCTTGTGAAGCAGATTGCGACGGCAACGGGAGCACAGCCGGGGGGCGAACTTTACCCTGAGGCGCTGTCGAAACCCGGAGGCGTGGCGGACAGCTATGTCAAAATGCTGCGGCACAACGTAGAGTCCCTCGCCAATAGCATGAAGTAATTCTGAGTCTCGCCCCGATTTATCGGGGCGCTGTACGTTTTTTCTGAAGCGCCCTCGTAAAATGTCCACGCCGTCTCCCTCCTGAAGCAGAAAATGGTATCTTGTTCAGCATCTTTTTCAGGCTGCGAGAAATGATGATGACCGACAGTGAATTGATGGCACTCAGCGAACGGGTTGGGTTGGCGCTAAAGGCGCAGGGCGCGACCGTCACTACGGCGGAGTCCTGCACCGGCGGCTGGATAGCCAAGGTGTTGACGGACATTTCCGGCAGTTCCGCCTGGTTTGAACGCGGGTTTGTGACCTACAGCAACGAAGCCAAATCACAGATGATTGGCGTGGGTGAAGACACGCTGCTAAACCACGGTGCGGTCAGCGAACCTGTGGTGGTAGAAATGGCGATTGGTGCACTTCGCGCGGCGCGTGCCACCTATGCGCTTTCCGTCAGCGGTATCGCCGGGCCGGATGGCGGCAGCGAAGAGAAGCCGGTGGGAACCGTCTGGTTTGGCCTCGCCTGCGCAAACGGGCAGGGCTTTACCCGCAGAGAATGCTTCAAAGGTGACCGCGACGCCGTGCGTCGACAGGCCACCGCCTATGCCCTGCAGCTGCTGTGGCAACAATTTCTACAAAACACTTGATACTGTATGACCATACAGTATAATTGCGTCAACAAAACAGAATTTACGCGGTAACACCCGGACAGGAGTAATAATGGCTATCGACGAAAACAAACAGAAAGCGTTGGCGGCAGCACTGGGCCAGATCGAAAAGCAATTCGGTAAAGGCTCCATCATGCGCCTGGGTGAAGACCGTTCCATGGATGTGGAAACCATCTCCACCGGTTCGCTTTCTCTGGATATCGCTCTGGGGGCTGGCGGCCTGCCGATGGGTCGTATTGTTGAAATTTACGGGCCGGAATCCTCCGGTAAAACCACGCTGACCCTGCAGGTTGTGGCAGCGGCGCAGCGCGAAGGGAAAACCTGTGCGTTCATCGACGCCGAGCACGCGCTGGACCCGGTTTATGCTCGTAAGCTGGGTGTGGATATCGACAACCTGCTCTGCTCTCAGCCGGATACCGGTGAGCAGGCGCTGGAAATCTGTGATGCGCTGGCGCGCTCCGGTGCGGTAGACGTCATCATCGTTGACTCCGTAGCGGCGCTGACGCCAAAAGCGGAAATCGAAGGCGAAATCGGTGACTCTCACATGGGCCTCGCGGCACGTATGATGAGCCAGGCGATGCGTAAGCTCGCAGGTAACCTGAAGCAGTCCAATACCCTGCTGATCTTCATCAACCAGATCCGTATGAAAATTGGCGTGATGTTCGGTAACCCGGAAACCACCACCGGCGGTAACGCGCTGAAGTTCTACGCCTCCGTACGTCTCGACATCCGTCGTATCGGCGCGGTGAAAGAGGGCGACAACGTAGTGGGTAGCGAAACCCGCGTGAAGGTGGTGAAAAACAAAATTGCTGCACCGTTCAAGCAGGCTGAATTCCAGATCCTCTACGGTGAAGGCATCAACTTCTACGGTGAGCTGGTTGACCTCGGCGTGAAAGAGAAACTGATCGAGAAAGCCGGTGCCTGGTACAGCTACAACGGTGACAAAATTGGTCAGGGTAAAGCGAATGCTATCTCCTGGCTGAAAGAAAACCCGGCTGCGGCGAAAGAGATTGAGAAGAAAGTTCGCGAACTGCTGCTGAACAATCAGGACGACAAACCTGCCTTCGCCGTTGACGACAACAGCGTTGAAGAAACCAACGAAGATTTTTAATCTTCGCTGAGGTAAAAAGGGCTGCTTATGCGGCCCTTTTGCTTTTTTGGCCGTTGACTTTGATACAGAGGGAAAAGGCTTGCCATGACTGAAAATTCACCCCGTCGTTCGGCCTATGCCCGCCTTCTGGATCGGGCGATTCGCATACTGGCGATGCGCGATCACAGTGAAAAAGAGCTGCGTCGTAAGCTGGTTGCGCCCGTCTTAACCAAAAACGGCCCGGAACCGATAGATGCGCCTGAGGAAGAGGTTGAAAAGGTAGTTGCCTGGTGTCTGGAAAGTCACTATCTGGACGATGCGCGCTTCACTCGTCAGTTTATCGCCAGCCGCAGCCGCAAGGGCTATGGCCCGGCACGCATCCGCCAGGAGCTAAATCAAAAAGGCATTGATCGCAGCGATATCGAACAGGCGATGTACGACTGTGAAATCGACTGGATGACGCTGGCCCGCGACCAGGCCGAAAGAAAATTCGGAGAGCCGCTCCCCACGGTTTTTGCCGAAAAGGTGAAAGTACAGAGATTTCTGATCAATCGCGGCTATCTGATGGAAGATATCCAGCAAATCTGGCGAAATATTAACGACTGAGTCACTCGGTATTTTACTTCCGTTGCAGGAAAACTTATCTTATTCCCACTTTTTTCCGTAAGGGTTGCCTGACTGTGTAAAAACTGTTCAGCTGCCGCCTGTAACAATCCGTTAGCGTGATTCCAGGATAATTATGAGCAAGAGCACCGCTGAGATCCGTCAGGCGTTTCTCGACTTTTTCCATAGCAAGGGACATCAGGTAGTTGCCAGCAGCTCCCTGGTGCCAAACAACGACCCGACTCTGCTGTTTACCAACGCCGGGATGAACCAGTTCAAGGATGTGTTCCTTGGTCTCGACAAGCGTAATTACTCCCGCGCGACCACCTCGCAGCGCTGCGTGCGTGCGGGTGGTAAACACAACGATCTGGAAAACGTCGGTTATACCGCGCGTCACCATACTTTCTTCGAAATGCTGGGCAACTTTAGCTTCGGCGACTACTTCAAGCACGATGCTATCCAGTACGCCTGGGAGCTGCTGACCGGTGAGAACTGGTTTGCGCTGCCAAAAGAGCGTCTGTGGGTCACCGTGTACGAAACCGATGATGAAGCCTTTGAGATCTGGGCCAACGAAGTGGGCGTTCCGCGTGAGCGCATCATTCGCATCGGCGATAACAAAGGTGCGCCGTACGCGTCAGATAACTTCTGGCAGATGGGTGATACCGGTCCTTGCGGTCCGTGCACCGAAATCTTCTTTGACCATGGCGACCACATTTGGGGCGGCCCTCCTGGTAGCCCGGAAGAAGACGGCGATCGCTACATCGAGATCTGGAACATCGTTTTCATGCAGTTCAACCGCCAGGCCGATGGCACGATGGAACCGCTGCCGAAACCGTCAGTAGACACCGGCATGGGCCTCGAGCGTATCGCGGCGGTGCTGCAACATGTGAATTCCAACTATGACATCGATCTTTTCCGCACCCTGATTCAGGCCGTGGCGAAAGAGACCGGTGCAACCGATCTCAGCAATAAATCCCTGCGCGTTATCGCCGACCACATTCGCTCCTGCGCGTTCCTGATTGCGGATGGCGTGATCCCGTCGAACGAAAACCGTGGCTACGTGCTGCGTCGTATCATTCGTCGCGCAATCCGCCATGGCAACATGCTCGGCGCGAAAGAGAGCTTCTTCTGGAAACTGGTTGGCCCATTGATTGACGTCATGGGGTCCGCAGGTGAAGAGCTGAAACGCCAGCAGGCGCAGGTTGAGCAGGTTCTGAAAACCGAAGAAGAGCAGTTTGCCCGCACGCTTGAGCGTGGTCTGGCGCTGCTGGATGACGAACTGGCGAAACTGAAAGGCGATACGCTGGACGGCGAAACCGCTTTCCGTCTGTACGACACCTACGGCTTCCCGGTTGACCTGACGGCCGACGTTTGCCGCGAGCGCAACATCAAGGTCGATGAAGCCGGCTTTGAAGCTGCGATGGAAGAGCAGCGCCGTCGCGCGCGTGAATCCAGCGGCTTTGGTGCCGACTACAACGCTATGATCCGCGTGGACAGCGCATCTGAATTTAAAGGCTATGACCATCTGGAACTGAACGGCAAAGTGACCGCGCTGTTTGTGGACGGCAAAGCTGTCGACAGCATTGCCGCAGGCCAGAACGCCGTGGTTGTGCTGGATCAGACTCCGTTCTACGCAGAGTCCGGCGGTCAGGTAGGCGATAAAGGCGAACTGAAAGGCGCAGGTTTTACCTTCTCCGTTAACGACACGCAGAAATACGGCCAGGCAATTGGTCATCTGGGGACGCTGAACAGCGGTTCTCTGAAAGTGGGCGATGCGGTTCAGGCGGATGTCGATCAGGCTCGTCGCGCTCGTATTCTGTTGAACCACTCCGCGACGCACCTGATGCACGCGGCGCTGCGTCAGGTGCTCGGCACCCACGTTGCGCAGAAAGGCTCTCTGGTAAATGACAAAGCGCTGCGCTTTGACTTTTCACACTTTGAGGCCATGAAGCCGGAAGAGATCCGCGCTGTGGAAGATCTGGTCAACGCCCAGATCCGTCGCAACCTGCCGATTGAAACCAACGTTATGGAACTGGAAGACGCGAAAGCGAAAGGTGCGATGGCGCTGTTCGGTGAAAAATATGACGAACGTGTCCGCGTGCTGAGCATGGGGGACTTCTCCACCGAACTGTGTGGTGGTACGCATGCTTCCCGCACTGGCGATATCGGCCTGTTCCGTATCACTTCTGAATCCGGTACCGCCGCTGGCGTACGCCGTATTGAAGCAGTGACCGGTGAAGGAGCAATCGCAAGCCTGCACAACCAGAGCGACGTGTTAAGCGACGTGGCGCAGCTGCTCAAAGGCGACAGCCACAACGTGACGGAGAAAGTACGTTCTGTCCTGGAGCGTACCCGTCAGCTGGAAAAAGAGCTGCAGCAGCTGAAAGAGCAGGCTGCCGCGCAGGAGAGCGCAAACCTCTCCAGCAAAGCGGAAGAGATCAATGGCGTTAAGCTGCTGGTAAGCGAACTTGCTGGCGTTGAGCCGAAGATGCTCCGTACTATGGTCGACGATCTGAAAAACCAGCTGGGCTCCACGATTGTGGTTCTGGCGACGGTCGCAGACGATAAGGTTTCTCTGATTGCGGGGGTCTCTAAGGATGTGACCGATCGCGTGAAAGCAGGGGAGCTGATTGGTATGGTCGCCCAGCAGGTGGGTGGTAAAGGGGGCGGTCGTCCTGATATGGCGCAAGCCGGTGGTACGGATGCAGCGGCTCTCCCGGCCGCACTGGCCAGCGTGAAAGGCTGGGTCAGCGCAAAACTGTAACAACATAAACGAAATAGGCGCCAAAACCCCCGGGTTGAGGCGCCTTGCAATAGCTAGACTGACAACGATAAAGTCAGGTTGAAATTGTGTAAATCGGCTAAACTTACGTTTAACAGAATGTAATGCCGTGACTGCTTATACGTTTACGTATTTGTCATCGCTTACTTTTTGGCGTTATATGATGGATAATGCCGGGATACAAGAGACCCGACTCTTTTAATCTTTCAAGGAGCAAAGAATGCTGATTCTGACTCGT